>JANNGZ010000187.1:0-8372 GCA_031404155.1 Burkholderiales bacterium | reverse complement strand
CCCGCTTCGCCGCGAGGCGCAACCCGCCGCGCCCTGCCCCGACCTGCCGTGCCTTTTCCCTCACCCACCACCATGCTGATGTCCACCTTGAAGCCCCTGGGCGAACTCGAGTACGCCACCGAATTTGCCGCCCGCCATATCGGCCCCGACGCGGCCGACGAGCGGCAGATGCTGTCGGTGATCGGCGCGGCCTCGCGCCGTGCGCTGATCGAAGCCATCGTGCCGCGCTCAATCGCCCGCGCCGCGCCGATGCAGCTTCCGGCTCCCGTCACCGAAGCCGACGCCCTGGCCGAGCTGCGCAGCATCGCGTCGAAGAACCAGGTGCTCAAGAGCTTCATCGGCCAGGGTTACCACGGCACGCACACGCCCGGCGTCATCCTGCGCAACATCCTCGAGAACCCGGCCTGGTACACCGCGTACACGCCCTACCAGGCCGAGATTTCGCAAGGGCGGATGGAAGCGCTGGTGAACTTCCAGACCATGGTCTGCGACCTCACCGGCATGGCGATCGCCAACGCCTCGATGCTCGACGAAGCCACCGCCGCCGCCGAGGCGATGACGCTGGCCAAGCGCAGCGTGAAATCCAAAAGCGACACCGTGATCGTGGCCAGCGACTGCCACCCGCAGACCATCGAGGTCATCCAGACCCGCGCCAAGCCGCTCGGCATCCAGGTGCTGGTCGGCCCGGCGCCGGTGTTGATGGAACAGCACGACTACTTCGCGGTGGTGGCGCAGTACCCTGCCACCACCGGGCTGATCCACGACATGCAGGCACCCACCGACGCGGCGCATGCCAAGGGCGCCGCGTTCATCGTCGCTGCCGACCTGCTCGCGTTGACCCTGTTGAAGCCGCCCGGCGAATGGGGCGCGGACATCGTGGTCGGCAACAGCCAGCGCTTCGGCGTGCCGATGGGCGCGGGCGGGCCGCATGCGGCCTACCTGGCCTGCCGCGACGAGTTCAAGCGTTCGATGCCGGGGCGGCTGGTCGGCGTCAGCGTCGACGTGCACGGCCACCCGGCATACCGGCTGGCCTTGCAGACCCGCGAGCAGCACATCCGGCGCGAGAAGGCCACCTCGAACATCTGCACCGCGCAGGTGTTGTTGGCGGTCATCGCCAGCATGTACGCCGTCTACCACGGGCCGCAGGGTTTGAAGCGCATCGCGCAGCGGGTGGCCTCGTACACCGCGATCCTGGCCGACGGGCTGATCTCGCTCGGCCAGAGGCTGCTCAACCCACACGCCTTCGACACGCTCACCGTGTTGACCGGCGACGCCACCGAAGGCGTGCTGCAACGTGCGCGCGCCGCGGGTGCGAACCTGCGGCGCGTGTCGCCCCAACATGTCGGCATCGCGCTCGACGAAACCACCACGCGCGAGGACATCGCGCGCATCTGGAGCTGGTTTGCCGGCCCGGGGCAGGCGCTGCCGTCGCTGGCGCCCCATGAAAAGGGCATCGCGCCGCTGATACCGGAACACCTGCGCCGCAGCAGCCCCTTCCTCACCCACCCGGTGTTCAACACCCACCACAGCGAAACCGAAATGCTGCGCTACCTGCGCAGCTTGGCCGACAAGGATTTGGCGCTCGACCGCTCGATGATCCCGCTCGGCTCCTGCACCATGAAGCTCAACGCGACAAGCGAGATGATCCCGATCACCTGGCCGGAGTTTGCGCAGGTGCACCCGTTTGCGCCGGCCGACCAACTGGCGGGTTATGCGCTGCTCAACGAGCAGCTCTGCGCCTGGCTCGCGCAGGCCACCGGTTATGCCGGCATCAGCCTGCAACCCAACGCCGGCTCGCAGGGGGAGTACGCCGGGCTGCTCGCTATCCAAGCCTGGCAAACCGCGCGTGGCGAAGGCCACCGGCATGTCTGCCTGATTCCGGAGTCGGCGCATGGCACCAACCCGGCAAGCGCGCAGATGGCGGGCATGAACGTGGTGGTGGTGAAGTGCGACGCGATGGGCAATGTGAGCCTGGACGAGCTCCAGGCCAAGTGCGAGCAGCACAGCAAGAACCTGGCCGCGGTGATGATCACCTACCCCTCCACCTACGGCGTCTTCGACACCCATGTGAAAGAGATTTGCGCGCTGGTGCACCAGCATGGCGGGCGGGTGTATGTGGACGGCGCGAACATGAACGCGCTGGTCGGCGTGGCGGCGCCGGGCGAGTTCGGCGGCGACGTCAGCCACCTCAACCTGCACAAGACGTTCTGCATTCCGCACGGCGGCGGCGGGCCGGGTGTCGGGCCTGTGTGTGTGGTCGAAGACCTGGTGCCCTTCCTGCCCGGGCACGCCACCGCCACCGGCAAGCAGAGCACCGTCGGCGCGGTGAGCGCGGCGCCACTGGGCAACGCGGCGGTGCTGCCGATCTCGTGGATGTATGTGCGCATGATGGGCACCGAAGGCCTCACCGCCGCGACCGAGACCGCGATCCTGGCGGCGAACTACGTGGCCGCGCGGCTGGCCGACCATTACGACATCCACTACAGCGGCGAGATCGCCGGCATCAAGGGTGGCGGCGTTGCGCATGAATGCATCCTCGACTTGCGACCCTTGAAGGAGACCTCGGGCGTCAGCGCCGAGGACGTGGCCAAGCGCCTGATCGACTACGGCTTTCACGCGCCAACGCTGAGCTTCCCGGTGGCCGGCACGCTGATGGTGGAGCCGACCGAGAGCGAGTCGCTGCACGAGCTGGACCGCTTCTGCGATGCGATGGTCGCGATCCGCCACGAGATCGCAAAGGTCGAGTCCGGCGCCTGGCCGAAGGACGACAACCCGCTGCGCAACGCTCCGCACACCGCCGAGGCGCTGCTCAAGGCCGACTGGCCGCACGCCTATTCACGCGACGACGCGGCCTTCCCGGTGGCGAGCCTGCGCCGCGCCAAGTACTGGTGCCCGGTGGGCCGGGTGGACAACGTCTATGGCGACCGCAACCTGTTCTGCTCGTGTGTGCCGCTGTCTGAATACCCGTGAGCGAGTACGCCTGACGCGGCGCGGCGAATCGTGATCCGATGCGACGCCGTCTCCTGCTGGCCGCGCTAGCCTCGCCGTTCATGCTCACCGCCTGCATCGACGGCCTGTTCTTTCGCCCGGACAACCACCCGTACACCGACCCCGCGCGCTTCGGCCTGACGCCGCGCGACATCCACTTCGCGGCGGTGGACGGCTCGCAACTGCACGGCTGGTGGTTCGCGCCCACGAGCGGCGCCGGGCGCGCGACCGTCGTGCATGTGCATGGCAACGCGGCCAACATCAGCAACCACCTGCCCTTCGTCAAGTGGCTGCCGGGCGAGGGCTTCAACCTCTTCACCTTCGACTACCGCGGCTTCGGCAAGAGCCAGGGCAAACCGACTTTGAACGGCGTGGTAGCCGACACCCGCGCGGCGATAGCGCTGGCGCGGCGCGAGGCGCCCGGGCTGCCGATCGTGCTGCTCGGCCAGAGCATGGGCGCGGCGAGTGCCATCCGTGCGCTGGTGCAGGAGCAGGCCGACCTGAAAACCGGCGGCGCCAAGGACATCGTGATGTTGATCGCCGACTCGCCCTTTGCCGGCTACCAGCGCATCGCGTTGGAGGCCACACGCGGCAGCGCGCTCGGCCTGTTTGCGCCGCTCGCCGGCATGTTCCTGCCGGGCAGCGACGAAGACCCGCTCGCGGCCATCGGCCAAATGCGGGGCCCGGTGCTCTTCCTGCATGGTGAGCGCGACGCGGTGATCGGCATCGAACACAGCGTGGCGATGCATGCGGCGGCGAACGAGCCAAAGCGGCTGATCCGCGTCGCCGAAACCGAACACATCGACGCGCTGCTGCGCGCGGACGTACGCTCGCAGGTGCTGGCCGCGGTCGACGCGGCGTTGCGCCCATAACAGAAAGCGGGTTCACGATGGCCGTCTCGGTTTTCGACCTCTTCAAGATCGGCATCGGCCCGAGCAGCTCGCACACCGTGGGCCCGATGCGCGCCGCGCGGCTGTTCGTGCTGCGCCTGTCGCACGAGGGCTTGCTGGCCGGCACCGCGCGAGTGAAGGCCCAGCTTTACGGCTCGCTCGGCGCCACCGGCAAGGGGCACGGCAGCGACAAGGCGGTGCTGCTCGGCCTGGCCGGGCACGAGCCCGACACGGTGGATGTGGAGTTGATTCCGGCGCTGCTCGACAGCATCAGAAGCAGCCACACGCTGGTGCTGCACGGTGGCCACCATGTGGCCTTCGACGAGGGCAGCGACCTCGTCTTCCACCGCCGCGAGGCCCTGCCCTTCCATGCCAACGGCATGCGCTTCGAAGCCTTCGACGCACAAGGCCAGCCCCTCGCAAACCGCGCCTACTACTCGGTGGGCGGCGGCTTCGTGGTCAGCGACGAGGTGGCCGCCGACGGCAGCAAACAAAGGGTGATCGCGCCCGACACCACCGTGCTGCCGCACCCCTTCCACAGCGGCGAGGAACTGCTCGACCTCACCCGCGAGCACCGCTGCTCGATCGCCGAGATCGTGCGCCGCAACGAACGCTTTCTCGGCAAGCATGGGCACAGCGACGCCGAGATCGACGCCGGCCTGCACCGCCTGTGGAGCGTGATGCAGGACTGCGTGCAACGCGGCTGCCGCACCGACGGCGTGCTGCCCGGCGGCTTCAAGGTCAGGCGCCGCGCGGCGAACCTGTACCGGGCCCTGACCTCGAACCCCGAAGCGGCCACCGACGGGGCGAAGGCGCGGCCTTGGTCCGGGCCGGGCGATCCGCTGCAAGTGTTGGACTGGGTGAACCTCTACGCACTCGCGGTGAACGAGGAAAACGCCGCCGGCGGCCGTGTGGTGACCGCACCGACCAACGGCGCCGCAGGCATCGTGCCCGCGGTGCTCCACTACTACTCGCGCTTCTATCCCGGCGCCACCGAAACCGGCATCACCGACTTCCTGCTCACCGCCGGCGCGATCGGCATCCTCTACAAGGAAAACGCCAGCATCAGCGGCGCCGAAGTGGGCTGCCAGGGCGAGGTGGGCGTGGCCTGCTCGATGGCCGCCGGCGCGCTCTGCGCGGTGATGGGCGGCACGCCCGAGCAGGCCGAAAACGCCGCCGAGATCGGCATGGAGCACCACCTCGGCCTCACCTGCGACCCGGTCGGCGGGCTGGTGCAGATCCCCTGCATCGAGCGCAACGCAATCGCCTCGGTGAAGGCGATCAACGCCGCGCGCATGGCGCTGCGCGGCGACGGCACGCACCATGTGAGCCTGGACAAGGTGATCAAGACAATGCGCGAAACCGGTGCCGACATGCAGAGCAAGTACAAGGAAACCGCGCGCGGCGGGCTGGCGGTGAACATCGTGGAGTGTTGAACTGCTGTCCTTCGTTCGAGGCTCCTCAACCCGTGCAAACCTGCTGCCGCAATGAACCCAAAACCCTTGGTTCTCGAGTCCGCCCTCACCTGCCCCCGGTGCGGGCACGTGAAAGCCGAGACCATGCCCACCGACGCCTGCCAGTGGTTCTACGAGTGCGAGCGCTGCCACAGCGTGCTCAAACCAAAGCCTGGCGACTGCTGCGTCTTCTGCTCCTACGGCACGCAGCAATGCCCGCCGATGCAGCAGGGCGACGGGTTCTTCTGCGCCTGAATCGCCAAGAACGAGCGACGCGCTCTTGAGCGCTGCGCCACTCAGGGCCGGCTCGCTGGTCAGCGTGCGGGCGGCATGGCAAGCTGCTCGCACCGGCGACACAGCCCGCCGCGGGACAGCACGAGGAGACCCCCGATGGACCGTACCGGCATTCAACCCCACCAACTCGTGCGCCGCACCACCGCGCTGGTGCTTGCCGGCGGGCGCGGTTCGCGCCTGAAGCAGCTCACCGACCGGCGCGCCAAGCCGGCGGTGTATTTCGGCGGCAAGTTCCGCATCATCGATTTCGCGCTCTCGAACTGCGTCAACTCGGGCATCCGGCGCATCGGCGTGGTGACGCAGTACAAGTCGCATTCGCTGCTGCGGCATATCCAGCGCGGCTGGAGTTTCCTGCGCGCCGAGTTGAACGAAACCGTCGACCTGATGCCGGCGCAGCAACGCCTGGACGACGAACATTGGTACCGCGGCACCGCCGACGCGGTGTTCCAGAACCTGGACATCGTCGAGTCGTCCAAGCCGGAGTACGTGGTGGTGCTGGCCGGCGACCACATCTACAAGATGGACTACTCGCTGATGCTGGTGGACCATGTGGAGCATGGCGTCGGCTGCACCGTGGGCTGCATCGAGGTGCCGCGCCGGGAGGCCAGCGGTTTCGGGGTGATGGCGGTGGACGGGCAGCGCCGCATCACCAGCTTCGTGGAAAAGCCGGCCGACCCGCCGCCGATGCCCGGCCACGACGACCGCTCGCTGGCCAGCATGGGCATCTATGTCTTCAATGCCGAGTACCTCTACCGCGTGCTCGCCGAAGACCTGGCCAACCCTGCATCGAGCCACGACTTCGGCAAGGACGTGATCCCGCGCGTGGTGGGCGAAGGCCAGGCGCTGGCGCACCCGTTCGGCATGTCGTGCATCAACAACCCGAACGGCGCGCAGCCGTATTGGCGCGACGTGGGCACGATCGACGCCTTCTGGGAAGCCAACCTCGACCTCGCCTCGATCTCGCCCGAGCTCGACATCTACGACACCGACTGGCCGATCTGGACCTACCAGCGCCAGCTGCCACCGGCGAAGTTCATCCCCGACCGCAGCGGCTCGCATGGCATGACGGTGAACACCATCGTCTCGGGCGGCTGCATCGTCAGCGGCTCGCATGTGGCGAACACGGTGCTGTTCTCCAACGTGCGGGTGCATTCCTTCTGCAACATCGAGCAGGCCGTGGTGCTGCCCGGCGTGACCATCGGCCGCAACTGCCGCCTGCGCAAGCTGGTGCTGGACCGCGGCTGCGAGCTGCCCGAGGGCCTGGTGATCGGCGAGGACCCGGCGCTCGACGCCCAACGCTTCGAGCGCAGCAGCGGCGGCGTGGTACTGGTCACGCGCGAGATGCTCGCCAAGCTTTGATGCCGGGCGCTTCGATGAAAAGCGGCGGCCTGCGGGTGCTTCAGGTCAGCGCGGAGATCTTCCCGCTGCTCAAGACCGGCGGCCTCGCCGACGTGACCGGCGCGCTGCCGGCTGCGCTGGCACGCCAGGGCTGCGAAGTGCGCGCCCTGCTGCCGGGCTTCCCGTCGTTGCGTGAGGGCTTGCGCGAGGGCCTGCGTGACCCGGTGGCGGTCGGCCGCGTGGTGCTGCCCTGGGGCGGCGAGCCGGCCCAGGTGTTGCGCGGCACGCTGGCGCCACTGGGCATCAACGCCTACCTCGTCGAACACGCGGGCCTGTACCAGCGGCCGGGCAACCCCTACCAAGACGAACAACAACGTGCCTACCCGGACAACCACCACCGCTTCGCCCTGCTCGGCCTGGCCGCGGCCCAGCTCGCCGAGGGGCTCGATCACACGTGGCTGCCGCAGGTGGTGCATGGCCACGACTGGCATGCCGGGCTGGCGGGTGCCTATCTGCACTTCGCGCGCGCGGCGGGCTTGAGCCGCGCGGCCTCGGTGTTCACGGTGCACAACCTGGCCTACCAGGGTGTCTTCGCGCCCGAGGTGTTTGCCGGCCTCGGGTTGCCCGAGAGGGCGTTTGCGATGCAGGGCCTGGAGTTCCACGGCCAGCTCTCGTTCATGAAGGCCGGGCTGCATTACGCCGACCGCATCACCACGGTGAGCCCGAGTTATGCGCGCGAGATCCTCGGGCCCGAGCAGGGCTGCGGCCTCGACGGTGTGCTGCGCGAAAAGGCCGCGCGTGAGCAGGGCAGCGTCAGCGGCATCCTCAACGGCGTCGACGACACGGTGTGGAACCCGGCCAGCGACGCCTTGATCGCGCAGCGCTACAGCGCGGCAGGGCTGTCGGCCAAGACGGCCAACAAGGTGGCGCTGCAGCGCGAGTTCAAGCTCGATGTGCGCGCCGACGCGCCGCTGTTCGTGGTGGTGAGCCGGCTCACCGAGCAGAAGGGGCTGCACCTCGTGGCTGCGCTGGTGCCACGCATCGTCGCCGCGGGCGGCCAGCTCGCCTTGCTCGGCAGCGGCGACGCAGCCTTGCAGCAGGCCTTCGAACAACGGGCGCGGGCGCAACCGCGTTCGGTGGCGCTGCGGGTGGGGTACGACGAAGCGCTGGCGCACCGCCTCATCGCTGGCGGCGACGTGATCCTGGTGCCCTCGCGCTTCGAGCCCTGCGGCCTGACCCAGCTCTACGGCCTGAAGTACGGCACGCTGCCGCTGGTGCACCGCGTCGGCGGCCTGGCCGACACGGTGGTGGATTGCACGCTGGAAGACCTGGCCGACGACCGCGCCACCGGCTTCGTCTTCGAGCGCTTCAGCGCCGAAGAATGCGAGCGCGCCCTGCGCCGCGCCCT
>JANNGZ010000186.1:0-12495 GCA_031404155.1 Burkholderiales bacterium | reverse complement strand
GAAGCACACCTCGGGCGCCTGGTGGTCGACGCGGCAGAGTTCGATCGACTCGAGCAGCGCACTGGTCTTCGGGCACCGGGCATGGTTGGCGTCGAAGCGTTCGCTGTGCCGGTAGAAGAAGAAGGCGTCCCACGCCGGGTTGGGCGCGGAGCCGCTAACGTAGTCGTCCTTGCGTTCGCCGGGCTTCAAACCGAGAAAGCTCTCGAAGTTCTGCTGGTTTGCAAGGAGCGCATTGGCTTCGTCGCGCAGCTCGGTCCAGGCCGCCTGCAGCCGGGGCGCCCAGGGCTGCAGCATCGGGTCGTGGTAGGGGGCGTCGACAAGGCCTGGGAAGTAGAGGAACTTGGGCCGCTGGCGCGGGTCGGGCGGTGTGGCATTCAACTCGCCGAGGTAGCCGAACAGGGCGCGGTCGACCCGGGAAACGGCGCTGGCGCCGTGCTCGGCACGCAAGGCGCTGAAGGCGTCCAGCAGATGCTGGCGCCGGCCCAGCCGCAGTTTTTCGATGTTGGCCATGACCAGCTCGACAATGGCGGGGTCGGTGGAGTTGCGGTCCATCCAGTGCCCGGTTTTCTGCGCCCAGCTCACCGCCTGGTACCAGGCCTTCATCGCGCCGAGCATGTCGCCGAGCGATTCGCGGACCTGGCCGAGCAGCAGCCACGCCATCGGCTGGCCGGGTTGCTCGGCCACGAGCGCCATCAAGACGCCGGCAGCGGCCTCGGGCTGCTCGCGCTGCCACAACAGCTGGGCCATCTCCAGGCGCAGCGTCGGGTCGGCGGGCTTTGCGCGCAAGGCCAGGTTCAGGTACTCGTGCGCGCGGTCGAGGTCGCCTCGCTGCGTGGCGAGCAAGGACACCGCACGTGCCGCGTCGGCGTTTTGCGCTTCGTCGCGCAACACCGCCAGGTAGAGCATTTCCGCGCGCAGGGCATCGCCCGTGCGGGCGTGTTCGTGCGCCTTGAGCAGGCGCGGGTCCGGCGCGATGCGGGTCACTTCGGCGCCAGCCGAATCGCTCCGTCCAGCCGGATCACCTCGCCGTTGAGCATCTCGTTGGTGACGATCGCCAGCACCAGCTTGCCGTAGTCGGCGGGTGTGCCCAGGCGGCTCGGGAAGGGCACGCTGGCGGCCAGCGCGTCTTGCACCTCCTGCGGCATGCCGAAGAGCATCGGCGTGCCGAAGATGCCCGGCGCAATGGTCATGTTGCGGATGCCGTTGCGCGCCAGGTCGCGTGCGATCGGCAACGTCATGCCGACCACGCCGCCCTTGCTCGCCGAATAGGCGGCCTGGCCGATCTGGCCGTCGTAGGCGGCCACGCTGGCGGTGGAGATCATCAGGCCGCGCTCGCCGGTAGGCTCGGGCGCGTTCTTGCACATCGCCTCGGCGGCCAGCCGCATCATGTTGAAGCTGCCGATCAGGTTGACCGTGACCGTCCGGGTGAAGAGTTCGAGCGAATGCGCGCCGTCCTTGCCGACCGTCTTGCTCGCGGTGGCGATGCCGGCGCAGTTGACCAGGCCCATCAATTTGCCCATCGAAGTGGCCTGGGCCACCACCGCGCGGCCGTCGGCGTCCTGGCTCACGTCGCAGCGCACATACGCGCCGCCGAGTTCCTTGGCCACCGCCTCGCCCTTCTCGGCTTGAAGGTCGGCGATGACGATCTTGCCGCCCTGGCTCGCGAGCGCACGTGCCGCGCCTTCGCCCAGGCCCGAGGCGCCGCCGGTGACGATGAAGACTTTGCCTGCGATGTCCATGGGGGTCTGCTCCTCGAGTTGAATGCCGGGGCCGCGCGCGGGTGGCCGGTCGTGTTCGCGGTACTCGCCGCCGTCTTGCGGTTTGTGGCCGAGCGCTCGACCGCGCAGGCGCGAAATCAGCCGAGTGCTTGTTGCGCGCGCGCCGTGATCTCGTCGACGCTGCCGGTGCCGTCGATGCGCACGCAGCGTGGCGCCTGGGCGTCGCCGCTGGCGCTCCACTGCGCGTAGTACTCGACCAGTGGGCGGGTTTGCTTTTGATAGACGTCCAGGCGCTTGCGCACGGTTTCTTCCTGGTCGTCGTCGCGCTGGATCAGGTCTTCGCCGGTGGCATCGTCCTTGCCGGCCACCTTGGGCGGGTTGAACTTGACGTGGTAGGTGCGGCCCGAGGCCATATGCACTCGCCGGCCGCTCATGCGCTCGATGATCGCCGAGTCGGGCACGTCGATCTCGAGCACCACGTCGAGCTTGACGCCGGCACTGCGCATCGCCTCGGCCTGCGGGAGGGTGCGCGGGAAGCCGTCGAAGAGAAAGCCGTTCGCACAGTCGGGCTGCGCGATGCGCTCCTTGACCAGGCCGATGATGATCTCGTCGCCCACCAGGCGGCCCGAGTCCATCACCTTCTTGGCTTCAAGCCCCAATGGCGTGCCCGCCTTGACCGCAGCGCGGAGCATGTCGCCGGTGGACACCTGCGGAATGCCGTAGCGGCGACAAATGTAGGCGGCCTGGGTGCCCTTGCCGGCGCCGGGCGCTCCGAGCAGGATGAGTCTCATCGGCTTCCTCGTCGTTGGGGTCTGCGGGCGCGCGCAACATAGCGCGCGCTGCGAAAAATGCCGCGGTGAGAATAACATGCGGCCCTCGCGGATCCGACGTGCGCGGCGGACGTTGCAGGCCGTCGCCGTGGCGCAAAAGCGCAGCTCAACGCTGGCGGAAAATCGCGCGCACCCGCTCCAGGTCTTGCGGCGTGTCCACGCCCGGCGCGGGCGCCGCGGCGCTGACATGCACCGCGATGCGCTCGCCATGCCAGAGCACGCGAAGCTGTTCGAGCGCTTCGGTCGTTTCCAGAGGCGCCGCGGCCAGCGTGGGAAACCGGCGCAGAAATCCGGCGCGGTAGCCGTACAGCCCGACATGCCGCAAGGGTGCGGGTGCGGGCAGCGCGGCGATGCCGCTCGCAAAGCCGTCGCGCCACCACGGCATCGGCGCGCGGCTGAAGTACAGCGCGCGGGACTGCGCGTCGAGGACCACCTTGACGACGTTGGGGTTGAGAAAGTCGGCGACATTTTCGATGGCGTGCGCCGCGGTGCTCATCACGCAGTCGCGGCTCTCGTCAAGGAGGCGGGCGCAGGCATCGATCAGCGCGGGCTCGATCAGCGGCTCGTCGCCCTGCACATTGAGCACCGCGTCGTCGCCATCCAGTTCGAGTTGCTCGCAGGCTTCGGCCAGCCGGTCGCTGCCGCTGGCATGGTCGGCGCGGGTGAGCAGGGCGCGCACGCCGTGCTCGGTGCAGGCGTCGACGATGGAGGCATGGTCCGCCGCGACCACAACCTGAAGCGCCGACGATGCCGCCGCGCGCCGCGCCACCTGCACCACCATCGGCACGCCGGCGATATCGGCCAGCGGCTTTTTGGACAGCCGTGTCGACGCCAGGCGCGCTGGGATCAGGACGTGAAAATGCACCGCATCAGGCCCATGCCGCGCTGCGATCGCAAGGTGCGCAACCGAGACCCAGCAACCGCCGCGGAACTGGCTCCGCCAGGCTGCTGGCGGGCCTCGCAGGCCGCATGGCCGCGAGACACGGCCATTCCTCGGCCCGTCCAAGCCGACGCGGGTCGGCTTGGAGCCGCGTACCTCGGCCCCCTTGAGGGGGGAGCGGCGAAGCCGCATCGGGGGAGATTCACTCCTAGGCCTGAGGGTCAAGTTGGCGCGCTTCCGGCTCGAGCATCACCGGGATGCCGTCGCGTATCGGAAAGGCAAGCCGGTCGGCGGGGCAGACGAGCTCGATCGGGCGCGAGGCGTCGTCGCGATGCATCTGCAGCGGCCCCTTGCACACCGGGCAGACCAGCAGATCGATCAGGCGATGGTCCAGGGTCATGATGCTGGGTGTCCTTTTCGAGTGGGGCGCGGCGGTGGGTGGGCAGGCCGCCTTGGCGGAAGACATGCAAGCAGCGCGGCGGTGAATGCGGCGTCGAGCGTGAAGTCTAGCCTCGCCACCCAGACACGCGCGCCGCCCACCCGCTCGGGGTCCAGTTTCACGGCGTCCTTTTCGGTGAGCACCACGTCAGCGGTGCCCGCGGGCCAGGGCAGCGCGGCGAAGTCGTGATGGTCCGGCAACTGCAGGCGTTCGATTTGCAGGCCACGCGCTTCCAGCATGGTGAAGAAGCGCTCGGGTGCCGCGACCCCGGCCACCGCAAGCAGGCGCCGCGACGGCAATGCAGCCCAGCTTTGCGCCGGCGGTGCTTCACCGCGCCACCAGGCGGCGAGAGGCAACAGCGCGCCGAGGCTTCGTTGGGCCAGCGCACCGGGCAGCGTGGTGCTCGGTGCGGCGGCGTTGTACAGCACCAAGGATGGCGCCGACACCTTCGCCGGCAGGGGTTCGCGCAAGGGCCCGGCCGGTAGCAGACGGCCATTGCCCGCGCCGCGCTCGTCGAACACGATCACTTCGACATCACGCGCCAGGCGCAGGTGCTGCAAACCATCGTCGGCAATGATCAGGTCGACACTCGGGTGTTGCGCCAGCAGCTCACGCGCTGCCGCGACGCGGTCGACGCCCACGACCACAGGCGCTCCCGATTTCAGGTGCAGCAGCAGCGGCTCGTCGCCCACATCTCGGGGCCGCGAATCGGCCTTCACCGCGACGACGCCGGCTCCGCTGCGGCCATGGCCACGCGACACCACACCCGGCGTCCAACCCGCAGAGCGCAAAAGGCGCACCAGCGCCAGCGTGGTCGGCGTCTTGCCCGCGCCGCCGACGATCAGGTTGCCGACGACGACCACCGGCACACCCAGGCGATGGCGCCGCATCAGCCCCGCGGCGTAGGCGCCGCGCCGCAACGTGACGAGCGCGGCGTAGAACCATGACAGCGGCCGCAACGCCAGGTCGAGTACACGATGTGACAGGGGAACAGGCGCGCCGGGCGCGGCCCACCAATGGCGTTGCAGCCTCTCGGAGCAGCCCGTCGTTGCGCGGCGGCCCATGCGCGGCGCGCGCAATGGGGCGGTCAGCGCGCGCCCGCCTGGGTGGCGAACGTCAAGCGCGAGATCCCGGCGCGTCGCGCCGCGTCGAGCACGTTGATCACCGTCTGGTGCGGCGCGGCGGCGTCGGCCGAGACGATGATCACCGGTTCCTGAAGGGCTTGAGCCGCGGCCGCGAGTTCGGCGGTCAACACCTCGACGCTGCGGCCTTCCACGGCCTTGCGGTTGATCGCGTAGCGCCCGTCGCCCGAGATCGCGACGATGATTTCCGCGGGCCGGTCCTTCAGGCGCTCGGCATCGGCAGTGGGCAGTGTGAGCTGCAGTTCGGTGAACTTCGAGTACGTGGTCGAGAGCATCAGGAAGATGAGCACCACGAGCAGGACGTCGATGAACGGGATCAGGTTGATCTCCGGGTCGTCCTTGCGGTGGGTGCGGAAGTTCATCGCCGGAAACTCAAGCGCCGCTGCGCACCGCGAAGCGCATCAGGTGCGGCACCATGCGTTCCACCGCGGCCTCCATGTCGAGCGTCAACTCCTCGACCCGGCCGCGGAAATAGCGGTGGAACATCAGCGACGGGATGGCCACGATCAGCCCGAACGCGGTGTTGTACAGCGCCACCGAGATGCCGTGCGCCATCTGGGCCGGGTTGGTGCCGCCGCTGGGCGCCTGGGCGCCGAAGATCTCGATCATGCCGACCACGGTGCCGAGCAGGCCGAGCAGCGGTGCGGCCGTCGCGATCGTGCCCAGCGTGTTGAGGTAGCGCTCGAGCTTGTGCGCCGCGGCGCGCCCGGCGTTTTCAAAGGTCAGGCGCAGCGCGGTTTCGCTCAGGCGCGGGTCGGCGATGACGCCGCGCAAGCCGCTGGCCAGAACACGGCCGAGCACTGAGTTCTCGGCGAGCTTGTTCACCACGTCGGCGGCGGGCAGCGAGGCCCGGGTCACCGAGACGACTTCGTCAAGCAGCTTGGGCGGCACCACACGCGCGGTACGCAAGCTCAGCAAGCGTTCAATGACCAGCGCGAGCGCGATCACCGAACACAGAATCAAGGGCCAAATCGGCCATCCAGCGGCTTGTATGATCGAAAACAATCGAGGCCCTCATGTCGGCAGAGACGGGCGAATGTGGCCAGCGCCCAACCACCCGAAGCGTCAAACAAGCGCGGCCGGGGCCGCAACGCGAGGCGCGATTATGGGCCCACGCATTGCACGATCCGGAACGCTCGAGTCGCTGTCGTGACGCGAGCGCGAACTCTCATCAAATTCATCCACCGCTTCTGTGGACAACTTTGTGGGCAAGCCGGCTTCGCGTGCCGCAAAGCCGCATGTTTTCTGGGGTCGGCTCAGCGTGCCCAAAACTTAAGCACGAGAAAGTCGATGCGAATCAAGCACTTGCACTGTGATGACAAGTTCGTGACCATGAGATCGGCCCGCAGCACCAGCAATAGCGCGGCTGTGGAGTTCTGCGGCCCGATCAGGCTTGGGTTTGCGCGTGGTTGAGCCCGGCGCAGGCGACGCCTCCCGCCTCGTCTGGAGTGTCGGTGCGCTGCTGCTCGCTGCGGGCGACACCCTGGCCAGCCGCTTCGGCGCGTGCACCGTGCGCGGCGAACTGGCGGGCTTCACGCGCGCCTCCAGCGGGCACAGCTACTTCACGCTCAAGGACGCCGATGGCGCGGCAGCCGCGCTTCGCTGCGCCATGTTCCGGCGTGCCGGCGCGCTGATCGACTTTGCACCTCGCGACGGGCAGCAGGTGTTGCTGCGGGGTCGCGTGGCGGTTTTCGAGCCGCGGGGCGAGTTGCAGTTTGTGGTCGAGGCGATGCAATTGGCCGGTGTCGGCGCACTGTTCGAGCAGTTCCTGCGGCTGAAAGCGCGGCTGGAGGCGCAGGGATTCTTCGACGCCGCAAGAAAGCGCCCGATGCCCCGGTTCCCGCGCCGCATCGGCGTGGTCACGTCGCTGGGCGCCGCGGCGCTGCACGACATCCTCAGCGCGCTGGCGCGCCGGGCGCCGCAGGTTGCCGTCATCATCTACCCGAGCCGGGTGCAAGGTGCCGAGGCGCCGTCGGAGCTGGTGGCGGCACTGGGCCGGGCCGCAGAACGCGGCGAATGCGACCTGCTCATCCTGGCGCGGGGAGGGGGCTCGCTGGAGGATCTGTGGGCCTTCAACGACGAGCGGGTGGTACGTGCGGTGGGGGCTTCACCGCTGCCGGTCATTTGTGGCGTCGGCCATGAGACGGACGTGACGCTGGCCGACCTGGCGGCGGACTTGCGTGCGCCGACGCCGACCGCCGCGGCCGAACTCGCAGCACCGGTCGCGGCCGAGTTGCTGGCGGCGCTGCAAACCACGGCCGCTGCGCTTGCACGTGCCGTCGAGCGCGTGCTGCTCGCGCGCGCGCAGCGTCTGGATCGTTTGTTGCCCAGCCTGGGCCAGCCGCGGCTGCGCGTCGCGGCGCAGTCGCGCCGGCTGGACCGATTTGACAGCCGGCTCGCCGCGGCCGCGGTGCGGCTGCGGCATGTGCGAGGTGATGCGCTGAATGCGCGTGTCGCCGCGCTGATTCAGGCGGTGCAGAAGCAATCAGCGGCGCAGCGCCAGCGTGTGGCGACGCTGGAAGCTCGCCTGTCCAACCTCAACCCGCAGCGGGTGCTCGAACGGGGCTTCAGCGTGCTGCAAGCCACCTCGGGCGAGTTGCTCGTCGACCCCCAGCGGCTGGCCCCCGGGCAAGACCTGCGTGTCACCATGGCGCTCGGCAGCGCCGAGTTGCAGCTGGCGAGCGTGCGCGCCGTGTCCATATGAAAAAGCCGGGCCCAAGGGGTCCGGCTCGGAAGGTAAAACCGGGCGGCGCTTGCCCGGCAGGCGTCTCGCCCCGGCTGATTTACAGCCCGCCGTTCTGCTGCGCCACCATGCAATACAGCATCGGCAGCGACAACATCGTGTTGGCGCGCGAGGTGAGCATCGCCAGGCGTGCCGCCTTGGCCTTTTCCTCGGGCGTGACTGTCACCATGCCGAGCGCCTTCTTCTGATTCGGCCAGATGATGAACCAGACATTGAAGGCCATGATCAGCGCCAGCCACATGCCGATGCCGATCGCGGTGAACGGCCTCTGCAGGCCGAGCGCGGCGACGATGTAGCCGCTCATCCAGGCCAGCAGCACGCCGGTGACCACGGTGGCGAGCGCGGAGTAGCGGAACCAGAACAGCGCTTCAGGCGCGATCACCTTGCCGATCGCAGGCTTCTGCTCGTCGGGGATCTTCGGCATCGACGGAATCTGCACGAAGTTGAAGTACCAGAGCAAGCCGATCCACATCACGCCCGAAGCCACGTGCAGCCAACGCATCACGAACGCGCCCCAGGCGTGGTTCATCGGCACGGTGCCGACGAACAGCGCCAGCAGGATGACCAGCACGACGCTCGCGGCGATGGTGCGGCCCAACGATTGCAAGATCGAACCCATTTTTTATCTCCGGTTTTGGAACGCGGCAGACTATATCGAAGTTCGCGCGCTGCCCGAACGCGGGCGAGAGCCCCGCAGGGAGCCTACCGAGGTTCTCGCCGAAGGCGGCGACCGCGCTTAGCGCGAGGAGGGCGCGTCCGCCGCGAAGGGAGGCCCACCGATTTTGCTGCCCGCCTTGATGCCCCGTTTTGCGAACCACCCGTGGTTCATTTCCAGCGCGTAGCGAACAGGTTTGCCGGAACAATGGCTCTCCAGCGATTGCGGTTGCATGTCGGCGAGATTGACGACGGTGCCGTCGTCGGCCAGGAAGGCGATCGACAGCCGCAGTGGCGTGTTCTTCATCCAGAAACAGCGCTCGGTGTGCCCCTCGAAGACGAAGAGCATGCCCTCGTTCGCGGCCATCTCGGTGCGGTGCATCAAGCCGATCTGGTGCTGACCGGGTGTTCGTGCCACCTCCGCGCGGATGTTGTGCATGCCGGCGTTGAGCGTGATCGCGGCGAGTTTCTGCGGGCCGTCCTGGGCAGTCGCCGTGAGCGGCAAGCACAGGGCGACAAGCCACCAGCAGATCCAGCGGCATAGCATCGAATTCATCGCAGTTCGGAGCCTCATTGGAAACGCGCGTTGGCGAGGTTGTTTCGCCACGCGCGTCGTGAATCGCCGACAAAAAGCAAAACACCCGGCCATCGACCGGGTGTCTGCGGTGAGAACAGAAGATTACTTCTTCGGCTCTTCCTTCTTCATTTCGGCCTTGACTTCAGCCTTGGCGGCCGGCTTCGCGTCAGCCTTGACGTCGGCTTTGGCATCAGCTTTGGCGGCGGGCTTGGCTTCGGCCTTTTTGGCGGCCTTCTTTTCGGCCTTGGCGCCAGATGCGGCAGCTGCGGCCTGCTTGGCTTCAGCCTTCTTCTCGGCGTGGCTGGCGGCGAAAGCGCCGGTGGTGGCAAAGGCGGCGACGATCAGGGCGGCCAGGAGCTTGTTCATTGAAAATACCTTTCGAAAGTTGGATTCAAACCCCCTCCAGCTGGGAGGCCCCAGGTGAACGCGAGGCGATTGCGCTGGGTTGACACGGGCCCTGAACTAGAATTTTGGGTTCAGGGCCGCCGCCCTGGACAAACCATTCCATCGCCGCCCGGAGCCCACCCCCACCATGTACCAGCACATCAAAGTGCCCGCGCAGGGCCAGAAGATCACCGTCAACCCGGACTTCTCGCTCAATGTGCCCGACCTGCCGATCATTCCGTACATCGAGGGCGACGGCACCGGCCTGGACATCACGCCGGTGATGATCAAGGTGGTGGACGCCGCGGTTGCAAAGGCTTACGGCGGCAAGAAGCAAATCCAGTGGATGGAGATCTATGCCGGCGAGAAGTCGACCAAGATCTACGGCCCGGATGTGTGGCTGCCCGAGGAAACCCTGACTGTCCTGCGCGACTACGTGGTGTCGATCAAGGGCCCCTTGACCACCCCAGTCGGTGGCGGCATCCGCTCGCTCAACGTGGCACTGCGCCAGGAACTGGACCTCTATGTTTGCCTGCGCCCGATTCAGTACTTCAAGGGTGTACCCAGCCCGGTGAAGGAGCCCGAGAAGACCAACATGGTCATCTTCCGCGAGAACTCCGAGGACATCTACGCCGGCATCGAGTACGAGGCGCAGAGCGACAAGGCCAAGAAGCTGATCAAGTTCCTGCAAGAGGAACTCGGCGTCACCAAAATCCGCTTCCCCGACACCTCGGGCATCGGCATCAAGCCGGTGAGCCGCGAGGGCACCGAGCGCCTGGTGCGCAAGGCCATCCAGTACGCGATCGACAACGACAAGCCCAGCGTCACCATCGTGCACAAGGGCAACATCATGAAGTTCACCGAGGGGGGCTTCCGCGACTGGGCCTACGCGCTGGCGCAGCGCGAGTTCGGCGCGCAGCTCATCGACGGCGGCCCCTGGTGCAAGTTCAAGAACCCGAAGTCGGGGCGCGAGATCACGATCAAGGACTCGATCGCCGATGCCTTCCTGCAGCAGATCCTGTTGCGCCCGGCGGAGTACTCGGTGATCGCGACGCTCAACCTGAACGGCGACTATGTGTCCGACGCGCTGGCCGCGCAGGTGGGCGGCATCGGCATTGCGCCGGGCGCCAACCTGAGCGATTCGGTGGCCATGTTCGAAGCTACCCACGGCACCGCGCCCAAGTACGCCGGCAAGGACTACGTGAACCCCGGCTCGGAGATTCTTTCGGCCGAGATGATGCTGCGCCACATGGGCTGGGCCGCCGCCGCCGACCTGATCGTGAGTTCGATGGAAAAGTCGATCGAGAGCAAGAAGGTCACCTACGACTTCGCACGCCTGATGGACGGCGCGACGCAGGTTTCCTGCTCCGGATTCGGGCAGGTAATGATCGACCACATGTGATCCCGCTGGCCGACCCGCACGGGCGGCCAGCGTGCGTGGGGTGCCGGACGCGCCGCGCCAGGCTTGGCGGCGCCTGCAGATCGCCCGGTATCAGGAACCGTCCCGCCCGGCGCCGTCGCCGGGCGATGCGCTCTGCCCGACGGAGGGCTCTCCGTCGACGCTGTTTACGGCACGGATGTTTTCGGCCGGGTCTCCCTTGGGCCCCTTGGCGACGTCGAAGCTGATCCTGCCGCCTTGCTTCAGCGTTCGAAATCCGTCCATTTGGATGGCGGAAAAATGGGCGAACACGTCGGGTCCGCCGTGGTCGGGCGCAATGAAACCGCCGATGGGCGAAAGGCTACGCGCCATTGGCGGCAACAAGGGTGAGGAGGCAGTGTTGGCAACAGGGCTCGAATTGCGGGGGTGCTGGCTACGGAGCCAACTCGATAGAATCGATTCCATGCCCTCGGAGCCGATCAAACCCCCAGACGCACCCGGCGTGTCGCCGCGCGTGGACGACGGCCAGGGTGCGGTCGTCGCCGAGCGTCAGACCGAGCGCACCGAGCCACCGCGCATGTACCAGGTGGTAATGCTCAACGACGACTACACGCCGATGGAATTTGTGGTCATGATGTTGCAGGAATACTTCAAACGCGACATCGAGACAGCGACGCAGATCATGCTCAAGATCCATCATGAGGGCCGCGGCGTGTGCGGCGTCTATTCGAAGGATGTCGCCGCGACAAAAGTTGAGCTCGTGCTCGCGGCAGCACGACGTGCGGGACACCCGCTGCAGTGCACTATGGAGGCCGCATGATTGCGCAAGAGTTGGAAGTCAGCCTGCACATGGCGTTTGTCGAGGCGCGTCAGCAGCGCCACGAATTCATCACGGTGGAGCACCTGTTGATGGCGCTGCTGGACAACCCGTCCGCCGCCGAAGTGCTGCGCGCCTGCGCGGCCAACATCGACGAGTTGCGCAAGAGCCTCGCGGGCTTCATCAAGGAAAACACACCCACGGTGGGCGGCGCCGAGGAGGTGGACACCCAGCCCACGCTCGGCTTTCAGCGTGTGATCCAGCGCGCGATCATGCATGTGCAGTCCACCGGCAGCGGCAAGAAGGAAGTGACCGGCGCCAACGTGTTGGTGGCGATCTTCGGCGAGAAGGATTCGCACGCGGTTTACTACCTGCACCAGCAGGGCGTGACCCGCCTGGATGTGGTGAACTTCATCGCTCACGGCATCAAGAAAACCGACCCACCCGAGCCAACGAAGTCCAACGAGAGCAGCGGCTCCGAAGGCGAAAAGGAAGACAGCGGCGACGGCAAAGGCTCGCCGCTCGAGCAGTTCACGCAGAACCTGAACCAGCTTGCCCGCGACGGCAAGATCGACCCGCTGATCGGCCGCGAACTCGAGGTTGAGCGCGTGATCCAGATCCTGTGCCGCCGGCGCAAGAACAATCCGCTGCTGGTGGGCGAAGCGGGTGTCGGCAAGACCGCGATCGCCGAAGGCCTGGCCTGGCGCATCACCGAGGGCGAAGTGCCGGAGGTGCTGGCCGAGTCCACGGTCTATTCGCTGGACATGGGCGCGCTGCTCGCGGGCACCAAGTACCGCGGCGATTTTGAGCAGCGCCTGAAGGGTGTGCTCAAGTCGCTGAAGGACCACCCGAACGCGATCCTGTTCATCGACGAGATCCACACCCTGATCGGCGCCGGCGCGGCCTCTGGCGGCACGCTCGACGCGAGCAACC
>JANNGZ010000185.1:0-7146 GCA_031404155.1 Burkholderiales bacterium | reverse complement strand
GCCGGCGACCACCGCCTCTACATCGGCCGAGTGCGCGAGGCCGCCGCGCAGGCGGTGCCGCCGCTGCTGTTTCATGGCGGGCGCTACCACCTGCTCGGGGAGATCCTGTGAACCCGCTGCCGCTCGAAGGCAAATGGGTTGCCGCCTTCGCCCTGGTGCTGCAACGCTGCGGAGTGCAGCGCGGCGACGTCTGCGCCGTGCTCGGCGAGTCGCAGTCGCGGCCGCTGCTGATGCAACTGGCGTCGCTGGCCTTGCATCAGCTCGGCGCACAGTATTTCCAGGTCAGCGTGCCGACACCCGCGCTCGCGGCACCGGTGCCGGTGCGTTCCACCGGCGCCTCCTCCGCACTCACCGGCCAGCAGCCGGTGGTGCAGGCGCTGGCGCGCTGTGCGCTGGTGGTCGACTGCACCGTCGAAGGTTTGCAGCATGCGGCCGAGCTGCCGCAGATCCTGGCTGGCGGCGCGCGGGTGCTGGTGGTCAGCAACGAACATCCCGAGATCCTGGAGCGCTGCCTGCCGCAGCCAGAAGACGAAGCCCAGGCGCGTGAGGCGATGCGGCGCCTGAAGGGTGCCAAGCGGATGCAGGTGCGCTCGGCGGCCGGCACCGATTTGAGTGTCGAACTCGCTGGCGCGCGCATCGGCGGTGTCTGGGGCTACACCAGCAAGCCCGGCACGCTGACCCATTGGCCCGGTGGCCTGGTGCTTGCGTTCCCGGCCGCGGGCGCGGTGCACGGCCGCTTGGTGCTGAACCGCGGTGACGTGAACTTGACTTTCAAACGCTACCTGCAAGACCCGGTGCGGTTGGACATCGCCGACGACCATGTGGTGGAACTCGTCGGCGACTCGCCCGATGCGGAGTTGATGCGCGGCTACTTCGCGGCCTGGGGTGAGCGCGCGGCCTATGCCGTGTCGCATGTCGGCTGGGGCCTGAACCGCCGCGCACGCTGGGACGCGATGGCCTTCTACGACAAACACGATTTCAACGGCACCGAGCTGCGCGCCTTTGCCGGCAGTTTCTTGTACTCCACCGGCGCCAACGAAGTGGCTGGCCGCCACACCCTGGGCCACTTTGATTTGCCTTTGCGCGGCTGCACCGTCGAGCTCGACGGCGAAGCGGTGGTGCGTGACGGGGTGCTGCTGTGAGCGACGTGACCGTGGTGCGCGACGCCCCCCTGGCGCATTTGCGCTGGGGTGATGGCGAAGCGGTCGTGGTGCTCCTGCACGGTGTCGGCGGCGGCCGCGAAGCCTGGGGCGACTCGTTCTCGGGCACCGGCCGCGCCATCGCCGACGCGGGCTTCACGGCGATAGCGGTGGACCTGCCGGGCTACGGCGACTCGCCCTCGATCGAACCCTACGACATGGCCGGCCTGGCTCAGTCGGTGGTGGCCTTGATCGACCATTTGCGGCCCGCGCGCTGTGCCCTGGTCGGCCACAGCATGGGTGGCATGGTGGCGCAGGAGCTGATGGCGCGCGTGAGCGGCCGGGTGCCCGCCCTGGTGCAAGCCCTGGTGCTCAGCGGCACTTCGCCGGCCTTCGGCAAGGCCGGCGGTGCGTGGCAGGCCGAGTTCCTGGCCCAGCGCCTGGCGCCGCTGGATGCGGGCCGCGGCATGGCCGCGCTGGCGCCGGGGTTGGCGCTGGGCATGGCCTCTCCGACGGCGTCGCACGACGCGGTGGCGCGCGCCGCGGTGTTGATGTCCGCGGTGCCCGAGGCCACCTACCGCCGTGCGCTCAAGGCTATCGTCGGCTTCGACCGCCGCGAGCTGCTACGCGACCTGCGGCTGCCGGTGTTGTGCCTGGCCGGCGAGCACGACCGCAACGCGCCGCCCGCGGTGATGCAGCAGATGGCCGCGCGCATCGCCGGTGCCGAGTACGTCTGCCTGTCCGCCGTGGGCCACCTGGCCAACATGGAGGCGCCGGTGCCGGTGCACCGTGCGCTGCTCGACTTCCTGACGCGCCGTTTCCCCGCTCGCCCCTGATCGCCACCGAATCGAGGTCTGCCATGCCCGACCCGAGCATTCCCCACATCGCCGGCGATGCCGCGGCGCTGACCGCGCAACAACGTGAACTGGTCGCGCTGGCCGCGCAACTCGGGCGCGACAAGTTTGCCGGCCGTGCGGCGCGCTGGGACCGCGAAGCGAGTTTTCCGCTCGACAACTACGCCGACCTGCGCGCCGCCGGCCTGCTCGGCATCTGCGTGCCCAAGGCGAATGGCGGCTTGGGCGCGGACTTCGCCACCTACGTGATGGTGGCCGCCGAACTCGGGCGCCACTGCGGCTCGACCGCGTTGTCGTTCAACATGCATGTCAGCTCTACGCTGTGGTCGGGCCTGATTGCCGACACGCTCGAGATGAGCCCGGCGCAGCGCGCCGACCATGAGCGAATTCGCGCCCTGCACTACGCGCGGGTGGTGCAGCAGGGCAAGATCTACTCGCAGCCCTTCTCCGAAGGCGGCGCGGCGGCCGCCGGCAAGGCGCCCTGGGGCACCTTGGCCACGCGGGTGCCGGAGGGGAAGGGCGGCGGGAAGGGTGACGAGAAAGGCGGCGGCTACCGCGTCAAGGGCAAGAAGATCTTCGCCTCACTCTCGGGTGCGGCCGACTACTACGGCGTGCTGTGCACGCTGGAAAGCGACACCCCGCACAGCCATGGCGGCACGCTGCGCGACTCCCTGTACCTGGCGGTGCCGGCCGATGCGCCCGGGGTCAACGTCACCGGCGACTGGGACCCGCTGGGCATGCGCGGCACGGTCAGCCGCACCTTGCTCTTCGACGATGTCTGGGTGCCAGAGGACGCGCGACTGATGCCCGAGGGCCTGTACTTCCAGGCCGCGCAGCGCTACCCGCACATGTTCTCCACACTCTCGCCCACCTACATGGGTATCGCGCAGGCGGCCTACGACTTCACCGTGAGCTACCTGCGCGGCGAAGTGCCGGGCACGCCGCCGGTGAAGCGGCGCATGTACCCCACCAAGCAGATCGCGGTGGCGGAGATGCGGGTCAAGCTTGAAATCACCCGAGCGCTTTTCCTGCAAAGCGCGCGCGAGGCTCGGGTCGACCCCGACAAGGACATCCGCATGCGCCTGCTCGCTGCGCACTATTCGGTGATGGAAAACGCCAACGACATCTGCCGCCTGGCGCTGCGCACCTGCGGCGGCCAGGCAATGTTGAAGTCGCTGCCGCTGGAGCGCCTCTACCGCGACTCGCGCTGCGGCTCGCTGATGCTGCCCTGGACCGCGGAGCTGTGCATCGACCGGCTCGGCCGCGAGTGCCTGTACGAGGCCGGCGAGCGCGACGAGGCGATCGAGTCGTGAACGCCGACGCCGCGCCGCGCGCCGCGGCGCCGGGTGCCGAGGGGCCCGCGCAGCGGCCCGCCGTCTTGTTCGCTACGCTGGCCGAGCAGGTTCGTGTTCGTCCCGATGCGCCGTGCTTGTCCTGCGGCGGCGAGGATCTGAGCTATCGCGGCCTTGAGGCCCGCATCGACGCGCAATGTGCAGCGCTGAGGGCGCAAGGCCTCGGCCCCGGCATCACGCTCGGCTGGCTCGGCCTGAACAGCATCGAACAGATCGCGGCCCTCTTCGCCTGCGCGCGGCTCGGGGCGCGTTTTGTGCCGCTGAACTGGCGCCTGAGTGCGCCGGAGCTTCAGCGCATTGCGCTGCATGCGGGCATCGCGCTGCTGCATGCTGAGCCCGGCCTGAGCGCCACCGCGCCGCGCGAACTGGCGCCGCTGGCGCCGTCGCCCGGCCACGAAGAAGGCGACCTGCTGCTCGTCTACACCTCGGGCACCACCGGCGAGCCCAAGGCCGCGGTGCACACCCAGGCCGCGATGGTGGCCAACCTGCAAGCCGCCATCGAGGCTCAAGGCCTCGACGAACACACCCGCACGCTTGCGCTGCTGCCGCTGTTCCATGTCGGTGGCCTGTGCATCCAGACCCTGCCCACGCTGGCCGCCGGCGGCTGCGTGCGCCTGCATTCGCGCTTCGATGCCGATGCCTGCTTCGACGACCTCGAGGCCTGGCGGCCGAGCACCTGCCTCCTGGTGCCCGCGGTCATGCGAGCGCTGGTCGACCACCCGCGCTGGCCCGACGCGGACCTCTCCTCGCTGGCCTTCGTGACCAGCGGCTCGCAGATCGTGCCGCAGCCCTTCATCGAAGCGTTTCATGAACGCGGCGTGCCGGTGGCGCAGGTTTACGGTGCCACCGAAACCGGGCCGGTCTCGATCGTGTTGCCGCCTCACGAGGCCATGAGCCCGCCGGGCCGCCCCAAGGGCGAATCCCTGAGTGCGCAGCACGAAGGTACGCCAGTGTGCCCGCCGGGCCGCCCCAAGGGCGAATCCCGAAGTGCGCAGCACGAAGGTACGCCAGTGAGCCCGCCGGGCCGCCCCAAGGGCGAATCCCTGAGTGCGCAGCACGAAGGTAAACCAGTGAGCCACGCGGGCCGCGCCGGTCGCCCGGCGCTGGGCGTGCAAGTGCGCCTGGCCCACGATGGCGAGGTGCTGCTGCGCGCGCCGAACCTGATGCGCGGCTACCACGGCGAGGCCGCCTCGGCGTTCGACGAGGACGGCTGGTTCCACACCGGCGACCTGGCGCGCCTGCACACCGGCGGTCTGTACGAGATCACCGGCCGCAGCAAGGAAGTCATCATCTCCGGCGGCGAGAACATCCATCCGGCAGAGATCGAAAGCCTGATTGCCGCGCGGCCCGAGGTGGCCGAATGTGCCGTGGTCGGCCTGCCGGACGAGCGCTGGGGCGAGGTCCCGGTGCTCGCGATCGTCGCGCGACCGGGTCGGCAAGTGGATGCCGGCGAGGTGCTGGCCAGCCTGGCCGGCAAGCTGGCCCGATTCAAACATCCGCACCATGTGGTGCTGGTGGAGGCGCTGCCCAAGACCGCGCTGGGCAAGGTGATTCGCGCCGAACTGAGGGCGCTGCTCGAGCGCGGCTGACCCTTGGGAGCGTCCGCGCGCGCCGCACCGCTTGACCTCGATCAAGTTCGGCTTGCGGCCCGTGACTTGAAATGCCGGCGCTCGCGCTCACCTGTAGGCGACACCGGAGGATCGTGGACATGCGACTGGACAAACTCACCACTGCTTTCCAGCAAGCCCTGGCCGAGGCGCAAAGCCTGGCCGTGGCGCGCGACAACGCGTACATCGAGCCGGCGCATGTGCTGGCGGCAATGCTCGTCCAACCCGACGGACCCAAGGCCTTGCTCGACCGCGCCGGCGCCAATACCGCGGCGCTGCGCCTGGCGATGGAGACCGCGATCAACGGCCTGCCCAGCGTGCAAGGCGGCGGCCCGGTGCAGGCCGGGCGCGACCTGGTGCAGCTGCTTCAGGCGGCAGACAAGGAAGCCGGCAAACGCGGCGACGACTTCATCGCCAGCGAGATGTTCCTGCTTGCGCTGGCCGACAGCAAGAGCGACGTGGGCGGCATCGCACGTGGCCACGGCCTGACCCGCAAGGCGCTGGAAGCGGCAATCGATGCGGTGCGCGGCGGCGCCAAGGTGGACTCGGCCGAGGCCGAAGGCCAGCGCGAGGCGCTGAAGAAATACACGATGGACCTGACCGAGCGCGCACGCGCTGGCAAGCTCGACCCGGTGATCGGCCGCGACGACGAAATCCGCCGCGCGATCCAGGTGCTGCAACGGCGCACCAAGAACAACCCGGTGCTGATCGGCGAGCCGGGCGTGGGCAAGACCGCGATCGTCGAAGGCCTGGCGCAGCGCATCGTCAACGGCGAAGTGCCGGATTCGCTCAAGGGCAAGCGGGTTTTGTCGCTCGACATGGCGGGGCTGCTCGCCGGTGCCAAATACCGGGGCGAGTTCGAAGAGCGGCTGAAGGCGGTGCTCAAGGAAGTCGCCGCCGACGAAGGCCGCATCGTGCTCTTCATCGACGAGTTGCACACCATGGTCGGCGCCGGCAAGGCAGAAGGTGCGATCGACGCCGGAAACATGCTCAAGCCGGCGCTTGCGCGCGGCGAGCTGCATTGCATCGGCGCCACCACGCTCAACGAATACCGCAAGTACGTGGAGAAGGACGCCGCGCTCGAGCGGCGCTTCCAGAAGGTGCTGGTCGACGAGCCGACGGTGGAAGCCACGATCGCGATCCTGCGCGGCCTGCAGGAGAAGTACGAGGTGCACCACGGCGTGGAGATCACCGACCCGGCGATCGTGGCCGCGGCCGAGCTCAGCCACCGCTACATCACCGACCGCTTCCTGCCCGACAAGGCGATCGACCTGATCGACGTGGCTGCGGCCAAGATCAAGATCGAAATCGACTCCAAGCCCGAGGCGATGGACAAGCTCGACCGCCGGCTGATCCAGCTCAAGATCGAGCGCGAGGCGGTGAAGCGCGAGAAGGACGACGCGTCCAAAAAACGCCTGGGCCTGATCGAAGAAGAGATCGTGAAGCTGGCGCGCGAAGCGGCCGACCTGGAAGAAATCTGGAAGGCCGAGAAGGCCGCCGCGCAGGGTTCGGCGCAGGTGAAGGAAGAGATCGACCGCACCCGCCACGAAATCGACGAGTGGACCCGCAAGGGCGACTTCAACAAGGTGGCCGAAGCCCAATACGGCAAGCTGCCCGCGCTGGAAAAGCGCCTGAAGGAAGCCCAGGCCACCGAGGCCGGCAAGAAGGGCAAGGGCGGTGCACCGCAACTGCTGCGCACGCTGGTCGGCGCGGAAGAAATCGCCGAGGTGGTGTCGCGCTCGACCGGCATCCCGGTGGCCAAGCTGATGCAGGGCGAGCGCGAAAAGCTGCTCAAGATGGAAGACCGTTTGCATGCGCGCGTGATCGGTCAGGACGAAGCCGTGCGCCTGGTGGCGGACGCCATCCGCCGCTCGCGCGCGGGGCTGGGTGATCCGAAACGCCCGTACGGTTCGTTCCTGTTTCTCGGCCCCACCGGCGTGGGCAAGACCGAATTGTGCAAGACGCTGGCGGAATTTTTGTTCGATGCCGAGGATCATCTGATCCGCATTGACATGTCGGAATTCATGGAAAAACATTCAGTCGCGCGCTTGATCGGCGCGCCGCCGGGTTACGTGGGTTATGAAGAAGGCGGCTATTTAACCGAAGCCGTGCGCCGCAAGCCGTACTCGGTGATATTGCTCGACGAAATCGAAAAGGCACACCCGGACGTGTTCAACGTACTGCTGCAAGTGCT
>JANNGZ010000184.1:0-4361 GCA_031404155.1 Burkholderiales bacterium | reverse complement strand
CGGGTGTTCGACGACGAACAATCGGCGCTGGCCGCGATCATGGCCGGCAAGATCAAGGCCGGCGACGTGATGGTGCTGCGTTACCTCGGCCCCAAGGGCGGGCCGGGCATGCCCGAAATGCTCGCGCCCACCGGCGCGCTGATCGGCCAGGGCTTGGGCGAGAGCGTGGGCCTGATCACCGACGGGCGCTTTTCAGGCGGCACCTGGGGCATGGTGGTCGGCCATGTGGCACCCGAGGCATTTGCAGGCGGCCTGATCGCGCTGGTGCACGAAGGTGATGCGATCACGATCGACGCGCGTCAATTGCTGCTGAACCTGGATGTGGCCGACGAAGAAATCGCCCGCCGTCGCAGCGTGTGGAAACAACCCGCGCCGCGCTACACCCGCGGCGTGCTGGCCAAGTTCGCGATGTCAGCGTCCAGCGCCAGCTCCGGCGCAGTGCTTGACCGCTTCGAATAGCGGCAGCGACTGGCGCGCGCGGGTGCGTCGCACGCTGCGCGGCATGGCGCGTTGCGGCTCGCGCCTCGCGCCCTGACGCGGCACGGCGCCACGCCAGGCTGCGCCCTTACTTGTCGCGGCTGTGGCGGCGGCCGCGTTCGTCCATGCCGAGGGACACCATGCTCGCCTTGCGCCGCGCGGCCTTCTTGGCAGCCATCTTTTCCATCTCGCGCCGTTTGGTCAGCCCGATCTTGTCGGAGAAGGCCCACCACAGCGTCGCCAACCCGAACGGGGCAATGATCCACCACCAGCTCCAGGTAGCGGGCGGGCCGATATCCGCCAGCTTCAACACCACCAGCAGCACGCCCAGCAAAACAAACCACATCGCAACTCTCCCCGTGTTCGCCGCTGCCGCTACCGGGGCGCCCCCGGCGCGAAAGCGCCGCGTCAACCGGACGGCCTAAAATGCCGTTGCACTTTAACCGACACCCCACACGGACCCCGAAAGGAATTCATGAAAGCACTGCTCGCCCTGATTGCGGCCACAGGCGCCCTCATCGCGTCCCCGGCCTTCGCAAACGCCGACCTGGCGCAGAAGAAGAACTGCATGGCCTGCCACGCGGTCGACAAGAAGATCATCGGCCCGGCCTACAAGGAAGTCGCCGAGAAGTACGCCGGCCAGAAAGACGCCGCCGACAAGATCGCCGACAAGATCGTCAAGGGCAGCAAGGACGTCTGGGGCCCGGTGCCGATGCCGGCCAACGCCCAAGTCAGCGCAGCCGAAGCCAAGCAGCTGGCCACCTGGATCCTGACGGCCAAGTAACCGCAGCACCGCAAGAACCCAAAACGCCCCGTACCACGGGGCGTTTTTGCATGGGCTGAGGACCGGCTAGCGTTCCCGGCCGGCGCGGTTGAGCACTTGCGACACCGGCTCGACCAGGTACTGCAGCGGCGTGCGCTGCTCGCCTTTGAGGTACACGTCGGCCGGCATGCCGGCTTGCAGCTTGACATCAGATCCCGCTTTCGCAAGCGACGCCGCATCGGCCTCGATCAGGGCGACGAAGTAGGCTTGGTTGTTGTTGCGGTCCACCGAGCGGTCGGCAGCCACGTAGAACACCTTGCCCTCGACCAGCTTGGTGGTGCGGGTGCTGAACGCGGTGAAGCGGATGTCGGCCAGCTGCCCCTGCTTGACGCGGCTCACGTCTTCGGTGCGGATATGCGCCTCGATCACCAGGCGCGGGTTGGCCGGCACGATGTCGGCGATGGTTTCGCGCGGCGCCACCACCGCGCCGGGGGCGGTGAACTTGAGGTTGATCACATCGCCCGCGGCCGGCGCCACGATGGTCTGGCGCGACGAGGCGTCAGTGGACTTGCGCTGCTCCTGCTGGATCTCACTCAAGCGCGAGGCGGTCACCTTGAGCTGGTCGCTCGCCTGCTGCCGGTACTCACCCTCCAGCGCCTTGATGCGCAGGTCGGTGTCGAGCAGGCGCTGCTCCGCGCGGGCCAGCTCCGAGCGCCGCTCCTCGACCTTGACGCCGTAGTCGGCGATTGCCGCCTCAAGCTGCGAGATGCGCGTGGCCGAGATAAAACCGTCCTTGAGCAGGTTGCGGTTGGTTTCGAGCTCGGCCTTCTGGTGGCGCAAGGACTCGCCCGCCTGGGTGATTTGTGCGCGCAGGGCCTCGCGCTCCTGCGCCACCTTGTCGCGCTGCGAGCGCAGCAGCGAGACCTGCCCGTGCAGCGCGTCGCGCCGCGCGTCGAACAGCGAGCGTTCCTTCAACAGTTGTTCGCTCAAACGCACATCGGCCTTCGCGGCGGCCTGCAGCTCCTCGGAAAACACCAGGCGGCTGGCCGAGGTTTGCTCGGCCTCCAGACGCGCCAGGCTGGCACGCTCCGAGAGCACCCGGTAGCCCAGGCGGTTGACATCGGCGTCGACCCCGACATCACCCAGCACCAGCAGCGCTTCTCCCGCAGCGACACGCTGGCCGTCACGCACCCGCACCTCGCGCACGATGCCGCCCTCGGCATGCTGCACCGGGCGGCGGTCGAGGTCGACCTTGACGAAAGCCTGCGCCACCACGGCCGAGGCCAGCGGTGCCAGGCTCAGCCAGGCGAGCACCGGCAGCAGGCCCGCCAGCAACACAAAGGCCGACCAGCGCGCCAGCGACCGGGCCTCGGCCAGGTGCGGTTTGAGGTGCGTGTCGATGGCCTCCAGGTCCATCACGGCCTCGCTCACGACACCACCCCCTTGCTACCGGCCAGCCCACTGCCTGCCCGCGCGGCCTTGGGCATCTCCACCACCTGCGCGCCGGCACCCTGCTTCACCGGCGCCTTCTGGTTCATCGCCTTCATCACCTCGGCCGCAGGCCCGAAGTGCGTGGCACGGCCGGCGTCGAGCACCAGCATCTTGTCGACATGCTGCACGAGCGTGGTGCGGTGTGTCACCACCACCACCGTCACCTTGCCGCGCAGCGCCTTGAGCGACTCGGCCAGCGCCATCTCGCCGGCGCCGTCGAGGTTGGAGTTGGGTTCGTCGAGGATGATCAGCCGCGGGTCGCCGTACAAGGCACGCGCCAGCGCGATGCGTTGCCGCTGCCCGGGTGAGAGCAGCGCGCTGCCGGGTTCGATCACCGTGTCGTAGCCGTCGGGCAGCGACAGGATCAGCTCGTGCACGTTGGCCTGCCTGGCCGCTGCCACCACCTTGTCCGCATCGACCTTGCCCAGGCGCGCGATGTTGTGCCCGACACGCCCCGGAAACAGCTCCACGTCTTGTGGCACATAGCCGATCCAGGGGCCCAGGCGCTCGCGCGGCCAGGTGCTCATGTCGGCATCGTCCAGGCGCACCGTGCCCGCGCTCGGCTTCAACACGCCGGTGAGCAGGCGCACCAGGGTCGACTTGCCCGCACCACTGGGGCCGATGATCGCCAGCGACTCGCCCGCCTTGAGCGCAAACGACACGCCGCCCAGGATCACCCGCTCGCTGCCCGGCGGCCGGTACATCACTTGCTGAACGCTCAGGTGGCCGATGGGCGCCGGCAGCTCCATGCGCTGCGGCTCGGCCGCCGCCTGGCCGAGCAGCTGGCTCAGGCGCGCGAAGGCGGCGCGCCCCTCGGCCAGCACGCGCCAACTGCCGACGATCAACTCCACCGGCGCGAGCGCGCGGCCGAGCAGCGTGGTGGTGGCAATCATCACGCCCGCCGTGGCCTCGGCGCGGATCACCAGCCAGGCACCCAGCGCCAGCATCAACACCTGCACCGCCTGCCGCACCGTGCGCGTCAGCGCCGCCATCGCCACCGTGCGTGTGGCGGTCGGCCGCTGCAAGGCACTCACCTCGGCACTCTTGCGCCGCCAGCGTGCGATGAGCGCGTCGGTCATGCCCAGGGTCTGCGCCACCTCCGCGTTCTGCAGCGACGACTCGAGGTAACGTGTGGCCTGCGCCGCTGCCTTTTGCAGTGCCTCGATATCGCGCCGGGTGAGCCAGTCGTTCACAAAGGCCAGCAGCAGCATCACGCCTGCGGCAATAGCCGCCGCCATACCCAGCGTCGGGTGGGCGAGCCAGATTACCGCCACGTACACCAGCACCCAAGGCGCGTCGAACACCGCCAGCAGCCCCTGCGCCGAGAACAGCGCCCGCAGCGACCCAATATCGCGCAAGCTCTCCGACCCCGGCCGCCCGGTGCGCTGCGCCCCTTGCGCCACCACAATCTTCGTCACCGCCGGCGACAGCGCCTCACCCACCAGGTTGCCCGCCACGCCTTGCAAGCGGCTGCGCAAGAAGTCCAGCGCCAGCAGCAGCGTGAGCGCCACGCCAACGCCGAGCATCAACACCAGCAAGGTGTCGCCGCTCTGGCTGGCCAGCACGCGGTCGAAGACCTGCAACATGAACAGCGCCGGCACCAGCAGCAGCAGGTTGACGAAGAAGGACA
>JANNGZ010000183.1:0-19031 GCA_031404155.1 Burkholderiales bacterium | reverse complement strand
CCCGCGGCCATGGTCCAGCCGAGCGTGCCGTGGCCGGTGGCGAGCAGCAGGTTGTCCAGCGGCGTCGGCCCGACGATCGGCGTGCCGTCGGGGGTCATCGGGCGCAGGCCGCACCAGAAGCTGGCCTGGCTCACATCGCCGCCTTTGGGAAAGAGGTCGGTGACGACATGGTTCAAGGTGGCGCGGCGCGGCTCGCGCAATGCCAGGCTGTAGCCTGCGAGCTCTGCGGTGCCGCCGGCACGGATGCGGTCGCCCAGGCGCGTGACCGCCACCTTGTGGCTCTCGTCCATGATGGTCGACTCGGGCGCGTACTTCGGGTCGCTCACCGGCAGCGTGATCGAGTAGCCCTTCACCGGGTACACCGGAATGCGGATGCCCAGTGGCTTGAGCATCAGCGGCGAATGGCTGCCGAGGGCGAGCACATAGCGGTCGGCGGTGAGGGTGGCGGCGTCCGCGCTTGCTCCAGCGCTTGCTCCGGCGCTTGCTCCGGCGCTTGCTCCGGTGCTTGCTCCGGCGCTTGCTGCCCCGCCTGCGCCGCCGCTCGACGTGTTGCGCAGCGCGCGGGTCCGCACGCCGAGGATGCGCCCGCCGGCATGGTCGATGCCGTCGATATGGGTGTCGAAGAGGAACTTCACGCCGAGCGACTTCGCCATACCGGCCAACTGCTCGGTGAACTTGAAGCAGTCGCCGGTTTCGTCGCCGGGCAAACGCAAGGCACCGACGAACTTCTCCTGCGTGAGCTTGAGCGCCGGCTCCACCTTGCAAAAGCCCGCGCGGTCGAGCACCTCGAAGGGCACGCCGTATTGTTGGAGCACGGCCACGTCGCCAGCGATGCCGTCGAGCTGCTTCTGGGTGCGAAAGAGTTGCAGCGTGCCCTGCGCACGTTCGTCGTAGGCGATGGAAGTCTCGGCACGCAGTGCCTTCAGGCAGTCGCGGCTGTATTCGGCAATCGGCACCATGCGGCTCTTGTTCAGCGCGTAGGCGCGTGCGTTGCAGTTGGCCAGCATCTGCAGGCCCCAGCGCCACATGGCGGGGTCGAGCATCGGCCAGATCACCAAGGGGCTGTGCGCCATCAGCATCCACTTGATGGCCTTCACCGGCACGCCCGGCCCGGCCCAGGGTGCGCTGTAGCCGGGCGAGACCTCACCTGCGTTGGCGAAGCTGGTCTCCAATGCCGGCCCGCTCTGGCGCTCCACCACGGTGACCTCGTGGCCCGCCTTCGCGGCGTAGTAAGCGATCGAGGTGCCGATCACACCGCTGCCCAGCACCAGAACCTTCATTCGCTTCCTCCGTCGAGTGCCCGTCGAGTCCCCGTCGAGTGCCCGCGCCTGCGCGCGGTGCAGGCACTGTATCGACCCCACCGCAGTCAACGTGAATCGATTTCCCTGAAAATCCCCGAATGAATCCCGCTTCGACTCCACCTCGCCTGTCGATGACTCAGGTGTTGGTTTGCAGCGCGCTGATCGTTGCCATCTCGATGGGCATCCGCCACGGCTTCGGCCTGTTCCTGCAGCCGATCACGATGGACCGCGGCTGGACGCGCGAAACCTTCTCGCTCGCGATTGCGGTGCAGAACATCGCCTGGGGCATCGCCGGCCCGTTCGCCGGCATGCTGGCCGACCGCTTCGGTGCGCTGCGCGTGCTGCTGGTCGGCGCCCTGCTCTACGCACTGGGGCTGGCCACGATGGCGCTGGCCACCTCGGGCGCCGCGTTCACCGGCAGCGCGGGCGTGCTGCTCGGCATGGCGCAGGCGGGCACCACCTACTCGATCGTCTATGGCGTGATCGCACGCAGCGTGGCGCCCGAGAAGCGCTCGTGGGCGATGGGCATCACCGCCGCGGCCGGCTCCTTCGGCCAGTTCCTGATGGTGCCGATGGAAAACTGGTTGATCGGCGGCCTGGGCTGGCAGAACGCGCTGTTCCTGCTCGCCTGCCTGGCGCTGGCCATCATGCCGCTGGCCTTCGGCCTGAAGGAGCCGCTGTTGGCAAAGAGCACGGGGCCGCAACAGAGCATCGGCGGGGCCTTGCGCGAGGCCTTCACCTACCCGAGTTTCCAGCTGCTGATGGCCGGTTACTTCGTCTGCGGCTTCCAGGTGGTGTTCATCGGCATCCACCTGCCGAGTTACCTCAAGGACCGCGGGCTGTCGCCCGACGTGGCCACGGTGGCGCTGGCGCTCATCGGTCTCTTCAACGTGGTCGGCACTTACGCCGCGGGCGTGCTCGGGCAGTCGATGGCCAAGCGCCATATCCTGGCCGCGATCTACCTGCTGCGCTCGGTCGCGATCGCGCTCTTTCTCTGGGCCCCGCTGACACCCTGGAGCGTGTACATCTTTGCCGCGGTGATGGGCGTGCTGTGGCTGTCGACCGTGCCGCCGACCAACGCCGCCATCGCGCAGATCTTCGGCGTGCAGTACATGTCGATGCTCGGTGGCTTCGTTTTCCTGAGCCACCAGGTCGGCTCCTTCCTCGGCGTTTTTCTCGGCGGCTACCTGTACGACCGCACCGGCAGCTACGACGTGGTCTGGGGCATCGCGATCGCGCTCGGCATCTTTGCCGCGCTGGTGAACCTGCCGGTACGCGAGAACGCAATCGTTCGTGCGCTGCCGGCCGCCGCGTGATGAGCAGCACTGCGCGCCGACGCATCGCCATTGCCGCCGCGTTGCTCGCGCTCGGGCTCGTGTTCGCCTGGTACCTGCAACCCGAGCTGCTCGTGAGCCTGGCCACGCAGCTCTGGGCCTGCTTCTGAGCCCCATGCCCGGACCGGCCCACGCCAGCCTCGAACCCTCCCCCTGGGTTCGCCGCTGGGCCCACCTGATCGCGCCCGGCGCCACGGTGCTCGACGTGGCCTGCGGCTCGGGGCGCCACATGCGCTGGCTCGCCGCGCGCGGGCACCGGGTGACTGGTGTCGACCGCGATGCCGCCGCGGTGGAAGCGCTGCGCGATGTCGGCGAGTTGGTGGTCGCGGACATCGAAGGCGGACCCTGGCCCTTCGCCGGCCGGCGCTTCGGCGCGGTGGTCGTCACCAACTACCTCCGGCGCGCGCTCACGCCCGCCTTGTTCGCCTCGCTCGAGCCTGGCGGCGTGTACCTGCACGAGACCTTTGCCGAGGGCAACGCCAGCGTGGGCAAACCCTCGAACCCGGCCTTCCTGCTTGGCCGCGGCGAGCTGCTGACGGCCTGCGCGGGGCTGCGCATCGTGGCCTATGAAGACGGCTACCTCGACAGCCCGCCACGCTTCGTTCAGCGCATTGCTGCGCTGCGCGAAGACCTGCCGGCGCGCGCTGCGCCTGCGCCGATGCTGCCCCCGCGTTACCCCTTGGTGGCACCCGGCTAAAATCCGAGCCTTGTTCGACACCCACCCCTGAGGCCGCCCCGCGCGTGCACCCCGGTGCATGGCTGCCAGCAGCAGCGGAACGACCCCTCGGCACAGACTCCCATGAAACCCATTGTTGGCAGCATCGTTGCGTTGGTGACCCCGATGCACGACGACGGCCGCGTCGACTACGACGCGCTGCGCCGCCTGATCGACTGGCATATCGAGCAGGGCACCGATTGCATCGGTGTCGTCGGCACCACCGGAGAGTCGCCCACCGTGTCGGTGGACGAGCACTGCGAAATCATCCGCGTGTCGGTGCAGCATGCCCGCGGCCGGGTGCCGATCATGGCGGGTGCCGGCGCCAACGCGACCAGCGAGGCGATCGAACTTTCGAGGTTTGCCAAGGACGTGGGCGCCGATTGCACCTTGCAGGTGGTGCCCTACTACAACCGGCCGTCGCAGGAAGGCATCTACCGCCACTTCAAGGCGATTGCCGAGGCGGTGGACATCCCGGTGGTGCTCTACAACGTGCCCAGCCGCACCGTGGCCGATATGCAGCCCGAAACCACGCTGCGCCTGGCGCAGGTGCCGGGCATCGTCGGCATCAAGGAAGCCAGCGGCAACATCGAACGTGCCGCCCACCTGATCAAGCACGCGCCCAAAGGCTTCTCGATCTACTCGGGCGACGACGGCACCGCGGTGGCGCTGATGCTGCTGGGCGGCCACGGCAACGTGAGCGTCACCGCCAACGTCGCACCACGGGCAATGCACGAGCTGTGCATGGCGGCGATCGAAGGCGACGCCAAACGCGCGGCGGCGATCCACTTGAAGCTGCTGCCGCTGCACAAACAGCTGTTCTGTGAGCCCAGCCCCGCGCCGGCCAAGTGGGCGATGGCCAGGCTCGGCCTCTGCGGCGCGGCCATGCGCCTGCCGATCATCGACCTCACCTCCGCCGGCCAGGCGGCGGTGGAACAGGCGCTGCGCGACAGCGGCCTGCTCTGAACCTACTACCCCTCAAGCCGCGTTCGCGCGGCGGAAACCGGATCTCGATGCGCGCCTTGAAGTTCTTTCTCCTGCCCGCGGCCGTGGCCGCCCTCGCGGGCTGTTCCAGCTTTGAAAACCTGCTTGGTGGCGACAAGATCGACTACCGCAGCCAGGCGACCAAGACCCGCCCGCTGGAGGTGCCACCGGACCTGAGCCAACTCTCCCGCGACAGCCGTTTCACGCCGCAGGCCGGCGGCACGGTCAGCGCGTCCGACCTGCGCAGCGGCGCCACCGCCGCCGCGGCCGTGGTGCCCACCGTGGCACCGCAGAGCATCGGCTCGGTGCGTGTGGTGCGCCAAGGCAACCAGCGCTGGCTCGAGACTTCGATGACGCCCGAGCAGGCCTGGCCGCAGATCAAGAGCTTCTGGACCGAGCGCGGCTTTACGCTGGCTTTCGACAACATCGAATCCGGCGTGATGGAAACCGACTGGGCCGAGAACCGCGCCAAGCTGCCGCAGGACATCATCCGCAACACGCTGGGCAGGGTGCTCGAATCGCTTTACTCCACTGGCGAGCGCGACAAGTTCCGCACCCGCGTCGAGCGCAGCGCCGGCGGCATCGAAATCTATGTCAGCCACCGCGGCCTGCACGAGGTGTATGTCTCGCAGCAGCAGGACCAAACAATGTGGACCAACCGCCCGGCCGACCCGCAGCTCGAGGGCGAGATGCTGTCGCGCCTGATGGTCAAGCTCGGCGCCAAGGAAGAGGTGGCGCGCGCCGCGGTGGCCACCGCCACGGTGCAGCCGGTGCGTGCGCGCACGCTGCCCGGCGCGGCCGCGGCGCTGCAGGTTGACGAGGGCTTTGACCGCGCCTGGCGCCGTGTTGGCCTGGCGCTGGACCGCAGCGGTTTCACGGTCGAAGACCGCGACCGCAGCGGCGGCACTTACTTCGTCCGCTATGTCGACCCCAAGTTCGCAGGCAAGGAAGAGCCCGGCTTCTTCTCGCGCATCTTCAGCGGCGGCGGCGGCGACAAGACCAGCGGCACCGGCGGCCCGCAGCGATACCGCATCGCGGTCAAGGCCGACGGCGAGAAGAGCACAGTGTCGGTGCTCAACGCACAAGGTGTGGCAGAGAGCTCCGAGATCGGGCAACGCATCGTGGCGCTGCTGGTCGACGACCTGAAGTAAGCCGCCGCTGAAGCGCGGGCGCGCCGCGGGCTTTTCTTCGGCGCGCGCCCCGTTCGCCACCCCCAAAGCGCGCGTGCTGAAGCCGGAGACCCCGAGCGCGGGCCCCGCGCGAAACGCCAGTCACCGGCCCGAACCATGATGCGATTTTGCAGCCTCGGCAGTGGCAGCAGCGGCAACGCGACGCTGATCGAACATCGGGGCACGACGCGCACGACACGCTTGCTCGTCGACTGCGGATTCTCGCTGCGCGAACTCACGCGACGGCTCCGGGAGCGGGGCGTGCTGCCCGACGAGATCGACGCCCTGTTCGTGACCCATGAACACTCGGACCATGTGGGCTGCGCGCTGGCGCTGCGGCGGCGTCATGGGGTCGCCTTGTGGACCTCGGAGGGCACCTGGCATGCGCTGCGCGGCAGTGAGGACGCGCCCGCTCCGGCACGCTTTGCCCGGCACGGCGAGCCGATCGAAGTCGGTGGCTTGCAGGTGAACCCGTTTGCGGTGCCGCACGACGCCGCGCAGCCCTTGCAGCTGGTCTGCGGCGACGGCGCGCACCGCCTTGGCGTTCTCACCGATCTCGGCGATACGCCCGCTGAGGTGGCCGCCGCATTGCAGGCCTGCGATGCCCTGCTGCTCGAAACCAACCACGACACACAGATGTTAGCTCAAGGGCCGTACCCCGCCTACCTGAAGCGGCGCGTGGGCGGCGACCGCGGGCACCTCGCGAACGGACAATCCGCGCGGCTGTTGGCTGCGATCGCGCATGCCGGCCTGAGGCATGTGGTGGCCGCGCACTTGAGCCGCCAGAACAACCGGCCCGAGCTCGCGGCCGCGGCGCTGGCGGGCGCACTCGGCGCCGCCGCGGACACGATCGTGGTCGCCGACGCGGTGACCGGCAGCCCCTGGCTCGACCTGGGCTGAGGCTCTTCGCGCGGACCGCAAGCCGCGGGCGAATGCCGCCAGTTTGCGCTGCGAACGACCCAAGAAAAAGGGCTGCCATTGGCAGCCCTTTCCTTTGCCGGCCAACCGCGCCTGAGCGGTTTTCCGAGCGATCCCGAGACATTTACTTCTTCGGCTCGACCTTGGCAGCGGCGTCCTTGGCGGCACCGACAGCCTTGGCAGCGTCGGCAGCGGCGCCAGCAACAGCCGAGCCGGCACCGGCAGCGGCGGAAGCCGCGTCAGCGGCAGCGCCGGCAACAGCCGAAGCGGCGGCCGAGGCGGCGGCAGCCACCGGCGCAGTCATCGGAGCGGTGGTGGCAGCCGGAGCGGCTTCCTTCTTGCCGCAAGCGGCGAGGGCGGCGGTAGCGACCAGGGCGGCCAGCAGGAGCGACTTGTTCATGGGTTTCCTCAGATCTAAGGTCAGTTGGTTGGATCGTTTCGGCGGAGGCATGTGAGAGGGTCTTGTGCCCTGCTCAAAGCTCCACCCGAAGAAGACAAGGAACGCTCGAGCCGCTCCTGTGCCTAGCCCATGATTATACCGAGTCCAAGGGCAATCCCTAGAGTCCCAACGTGGTCGCGGGGAACGACTCCTCCGAGCGTTGCAAAAGCGCGTCAACCAGTTCCTGTGCGGCGCGCACCTCGGACTCGTCGGCAAACCAGTGGCCGCGCCCCTTCACGCGGTCCAGCACGGTCAGGCCCGCGGTCTTGTCCAGCAGCAGCAGGGTCGGCATCTCCGACGCGTCGAGCGCCACCGCGCGACCGGTGACCACATGCGCCCATTGCCGGCGCCAGGCCACGAAGCGGGGATGCCGGCGCGGCATCTCGTCGAAGCCGCTGGCCAGCAGCGTCAGGCGGCGGCGCGCGCCGACCCAGCTTTGCAAAGCGTCGATGGTGTCGCGCGTGTCCAGCGGCCAGTCCATGAAATCGGCGTCGACCCAGCACATCGTTTGCACGTTCTGCGCCGCCGCGGTTTCGAGGGCGGCGCGTATCGCGTCGCGAAACTCGCGATGCGTCTGAAAGGGTGGACGAGGGGTGTCCTCTTCGTTCATCTCGATTGCTCCTTTTCGTGGACCTCGTTCTGCGCGACGAGCCAACCGGCGCGTGCCCAGCCGTCGAGCAACTCGCGCGCGCCGGCACTCAAGCGGGCGCAGGCGCGTGCGTCCAGGGCCCGAGTGTCCGCCAGCCGCTGCATCAAGCCCGCGTCGCGCCCATGCGCCGCAAAAGACTCGCCGTTGATGAACACATGGTGGTCGTCGTAGAGCATGCGCGTGCGGCGGTGAAGGTGAACCCCCTGGCTGTCTGCCGGCTCGCAGCCCGCGTCGAACCAGACATTCGCCTTCGGCTCGCTCAACACTTCGCCGAGGGCACGCCCGATGGCGCCGCCGGCTGCGGCCCCGATCCCCCCGCGCTCGCGCAACGCAAGCGCCACCGCCCGCGCCGCAAAGGCTTGCAGCGACGCCGGCACGCGCCCCGGTGTCGCCGTGGCGGGCTGCGCAGCGTCTCGGTAGCGCGCGCCCTCGCCATCGAGCGCGTCAGCGGCACGCAGCAACACCTCACGCGCCAGGTCACCCGCGGTGCTCGCGCGAAAGCCGATCGAGCAGGTCATGCATTCGCCGCCCAGCGCTTCGCCGTCATGGCCCCATTGGGGCGGCAGGTACAACATGTCGCCGGGCTCGAGAATCCATTGCGCTTCGGCCTTGAAGTTTGCGAGCAACTTCAGCGGCGCACCATCGACCAGCGACTTGTCCCGCACCCGCCCGATGCGCCAGCGCCGGCGGCCCTGCACCTGGAGCAGGAACACGTCATACGAATCGAGATGCGGACCGACACCGCCACCGTCGCTGGCATAGGAGAGCATCAGGTCGTCCAACCGCGCATCGGGCAGGAAGCGGAAGCGGTTCAACATCTCGCGCGCGCCATCCACATGCAGGTCCAGGCCCTGCACCAGCAAGGTCCAGCCCGGGGTCTTCAGCGGCGGCAACGCACGCGGACCCAGCGGCCCATGGCGCAGGCGCCAGCCTCGCTCGTCGCGCAGCACCAGGCGCGACTCGACATCGTCGCGCGCGGCCAGCGCAAACAGCTCGCGGCGGGCTAGCGGCGGCGTCACGCCCGGCATCGCCTGGCGCACCAGCAGCGGCCGGCGCTGCCAGTGCCGGCGCATGAAGGCGTTGGCGCTGATGCCGCCGAACAGCGTGTCGGGTCGATCCAGATTCATCGTGCGATTGTGGCGCGAGCAGCGCCTCGCGCTGGCGCGCGTCGCCAGGTCGCGGCTCGTCGCAGGCCGTGGTCACACGGTTCCTCTGCCGGGTCGCCACTGGCTGGTCGCAGCGTGGTCGCGAAGCCACGATTTATCATCGAGCCATGCTGATCCAAGCCCCTTGTGTCGTCAGCCTCACCTGGCAGCTTTCCGATGCGCAGGGCGAGGCGATCGATGAATTGGCCGAGCCGTTGGAGTTTTTCTTCGGCGGCGACGACCTGCTGCCCAAGGTTGAAGAAGCGCTCGACGGCCGGGAGGTCGGCTTCGAGGCGCAACTGCACCTGGAGCCCGAGCACGCCTTCGGCGACTACGACGCCGCGCTGGTGTGCTACGAGTCGCGAGAGCTGTTTCCCGAGGCGGTCGAGCCGGGCATGCAGTTCGACGGCCTGCCCGACGGCAGCGCGACGCCCGACATGCCGAGCGAGCGCATCTACACGGTCACCGAGGTCTACGAATCACATGTGGTGCTCGACGCCAACCACCCGCTGGCCGGCGTGGCGCTGCGCCTGCATCTGCGGGTGCAGGACGTGCGCGAAGCCAGCGAGGAAGAGGTCGATTCGCGCAGTGTCGGCGAGCCCGCGCTCAGCGTAATGGCGCCCTCGCCAACGCAGCCGCGGCTGCACTGAGTAGGCCGCAAGGCCGGTGCATCCGGGGCCCGTCGAAGGGGCTGGCTGGCCTCGGCCTGCCCGGCGTCGGCGCCATCCGCTATGCGGCGCGCCACCATCTCGCTGATACCTTCAATCACCATCCAAGAGAAATCCCTAGTCCTCCACGCAAACAAATACCATAGGCCGCGCATCGGATACCAAACCGCAAATGTTGGTCCGCCTATGCTGCCCGCACCGGCGTGAAGGAAGTCACAGCGCGCCCGGCCCGGCCAAACCACCCGTCGAGGAGACAAGAGGATGAAGACGAAGCTATTCATGGCGCTGGCCGCCGCGCTGGCGATCGGCCAGACGGCGCAGGCGCAAGCCCCTACCGAACTCGTGATCGCGACCGTGAACAACGGCCACATGATCGAGATGCAGAAGCAGACCAAGCACTTCGAGGCCGCCAACCCGGGCATCAAGGTCAAGTGGGTCACGCTCGAAGAAGGCGTGCTGCGCCAGCGGGTCACCACCGACATCGCCACCAAGGGCGGCCAGTTCGACATCATGACCATCGGCATGTACGAAACGCCGATCTGGGGCAAGAAGGGCTGGCTCACCGAACTCAAGCCCGACGCCGCCTATGACATCGACGACCTGCTGCCCGCGATGCGCAACGGCCTCTCGGTCGACGGCAAACTTTTCGCGGCACCGTTCTACGGCGAAAGCTCGATGCTGATGTACCGCAAGGACCTGGCCGACAAGGCCGGCATCAAGGTCGCCGACCGCCCCACCTGGGCCGACATCAAGACGCTCGCCGCCAAGATCCACAACCCCAAGGAAGGGGTCTACGGCATCTGCCTGCGCGGCAAGCCGGGCTGGGGCGACAACATGGCCTTCCTGACCACGCTGGTGAACACGCATGGCGGCCAGTGGTTCGACATGCAGTGGAAGCCGCAGCTCGAAAGCAAGCCCTGGAAGGACGCAATCACCTTCTACGTCGACCTGCTGAAGAAATACGGCCCACCCGGCTCGAGCGCGAACAGCTTCAACGAGATCCTGGCGCTGTACAACTCCGGCAAGTGCGGCATGTGGATCGACGCCACCATCGCGGCCTCGTTCATCACCGACCCGAAGCAGAGCAAGGTGGCCGACAAGGTGGCGTTTGCGCAAGCGCCCACCGCGGTCACGCCCAAGGGCGCGAACTGGCTCTGGGCCTGGGCCTTGGCTATTCCCGCGGGCAGCAAGAAGGTGGATGCGGCGCAGAAGTTCATCGCCTGGTCGACCAGCAAGGAGTACATCAAGCTGATCGGCAAGGAAGTCGGCTGGGGCAACATACCCACCGGCACCCGCAAGAGCACCTACACCACGCCTGAGTTCATGAAGGTGGCCAAGTTCGCGCAAGCCGAGAAGCTCGCGATCGACACCGCCAACCCGAACGACAGCACGCTGCCCAAGAGCCCATACGTGGGCGTGCAGTACGCCGCGATCCCCGAGTTCCAGGCGATCGGCATTGCGGTGGGCCAGCAGATGAGCGCGGCACTCGCCGGCAAGTCGACGATCGACGCGGCGCTCAAGGCCTCGCAGGTCGCGGCCGAGCGCGAGATGAAGAAGGCCGGGTACTACAAGTAAGCCCTGCCGCGCCCCCGGGGCAAGCACCGGGGGCGCGCCCGCACCATGGCCTCGACCACGCTGGCGAACGGCGCAAGCCGCTTCCTGCCCCGCGCGCTGCTCGCACCCGCGGTGGGTGTGCTCGCGCTGTGGATGATCGTGCCGCTGCTGATGACGGTGTACTTCTCCGTCATCCGCTACAACCTGATGCAGCCCGAGGTGTCGGGCTTCGCCGGCCTGGAGAACTACGAGTTTTTCCTCACCGACCCGTCGTTCTGGCCGGCGGTGAGCAACACGCTGGCGCTGCTCGGCAGCGTCATCGTCATCACCGTGTTCCTGGGCATCGCGCTCGCGCTCTTGATCGACGCGCCCTTCCCCGGCCGCGGCCTGGTGCGCCTGCTGCTGATCGCCCCCTTCTTCGTCATGCCCACCGTGAACGCGCTGCTGTGGAAGCACATGATGATGAACCCGATCTACGGCATGCTGGCCCAGGTGTGGCAGTTCTTCGGCGCCGAGCCGGTGGACTGGCTGGCCGACTGGCCGCTCACCAGCGTGATCGTGATGGTGGCCTGGCAGTGGCTGCCCTTTGCCACGCTGATCTTCATGACCGCCTTGCAGTCGATGAACCGCGAGCAGCTCGAAGCCGCGCGCATGGACGGCGCCAACCCGTTCCAGCAGCTGCGCTTCATGGTGCTGCCGCACCTGGCACGATCGATCGCGGTGGTGGTGATGATCGAGATGATTTTCCTGATCAGCGTGTTCGCCGAAATCTTCACCACCACCGGCGGCGGGCCCGGCGACGCGAGCACGAACGTGGCGTTCCTGATCTTCAAGCAGGCGCTGCTGAATTTCGACGCCGGTGTCGCGTCGGCCGGGGCGCTGTTCGCGGTGGTGCTGGCCAACATCGCCGCAGTGTTCCTGATCCGGCTGATCGGCAAGAACCTCGACTGATGTCTTCCATGAGCCTCCCCGCCAAACCCAACTCGATCCCCTGGCTGCGCACCTTCGCCGCCTGGGCCGCTGCGCTCTTGCTCGTGTTCCCGCTGTTCTGGTTGTTCGTCACCGCGTTCAAGACCGAGCTGCAGGCGATCGAGATTCCGCCGCTGTGGCTGTTCACGCCCACGGTGGAGAATTTTCACGAGGTGCAGGAGCGTAGCGACGTGCTGCTCTTCGCCAAGAACTCGGTGATCACCAGTGTGGTCTCGACCCTGGTCGGCCTGGCGATCGCCGCACCGGCCGCGTATTCGATGGCCTTCTACCGCAGCCGCCGCACCCGCGACATCCTGATGTGGATGCTCTCCACCAAGATGATGCCCGCGGTCGGCGCGCTGGTGCCGATTTACGTGCTGGCGCAGACCGCGGGGCTGCTCGACTCCAGGCTCGCGCTGATCATCGTCTTCATGCTGTCCAACCAGCCGATCATGGTCTGGATGCTGTACTCGCACTTCAAGGACATCCCGAGCGAAATTCTCGAAGCCGCGCGCATGGACGGCGCCGGCCTGGCACAGGAGTTCCGCCATGTGCTGCTGCCGCTGGGCGTCGGCGGCCTGGCTTCCACCGGGCTGCTCTGCCTGGTGCTGGCCTGGAACGAGGCCTTCTGGTCATTGAACCTGAGTTCGGCCAAGGCCGGCACGCTGGCCACCTTGATCGCGTCCTATTCCAGCCCCGAAGGTTTGTTCTGGGCCAAGTTGTCGGCGGCGTCCTTGATCGCGATCGCGCCGATCATCGTCTTCGGCTGGTTCAGCCAGAAGCAGCTGGTGCAGGGCCTGACCTTTGGCGCGGTGAAGTGAAAGCAGCGCGATGAAAGTTTCCCGCTCCATTTGCGAACAGCGGGCCGAGCGCCGGGCCGCTCCCAAGCCGGCCCGCCTCCCCCCGGGGGACCGGCCGAGGTACCCGTCGGACGAGGGGCTCCAATGACCTACCTCCGCCTGCAAGGCATTGCCAAATCCTTCGGCGAACACCGCGCGATCAAGGGCATCGACCTCACGATCGAGAAGGGCGAGTTCGTGGTCTTCGTCGGCCCCTCGGGCTGCGGCAAATCCACGCTGCTGCGCCTGATCGCGGGGCTGGAAAACGCCGACGCCGGCAGCATCGAACTCGACGGCCGAGACATCACCGCTTTGGCCTCGTCCAAGCGCGACCTGGCGATGGTGTTCCAGAGCTACGCGCTCTACCCGCACATGACCGTGGCCCAGAACATGAGCTTCGCGCTGCGCCTGGCCGGCGCGGACAAGGCCACGCAAGCCGAGAAGGTGAACCGTGCGGCGAAGATCCTCGACCTCGGCCCCTACCTGCAACGCACCCCGCGCGAACTCTCCGGCGGCCAGCGCCAGCGTGTGGCGATCGGCCGCGCGATCGTGCGCGCGCCGAAAGTTTTTCTCTTCGACGAGCCGCTGTCCAACCTGGACGCCGCGCTGCGCGGCCAGACGCGGGTCGAGATCCACCGCCTGCACCGCGAACTCGGCGCCACCACCATCTACGTCACCCACGACCAGGTGGAAGCGATGACGCTGGCCGACCGCGTGGTGGTGCTGCGCGACGGCGCGATCGAGCAGGTGGGGACGCCGCTGGAGCTCTACGACCGCCCCGCCAACCGCTTCGTGGCGCAGTTCATCGGCACGCCGCAGATGAACCTGATCAGCGCCGCCGAGGTGCCGCAACTCTCGGCACTGCTCCCCGGCCGCGTCTTGCCCGAGGGCGGCGCCGCCGGCCTGCGGCCCGAACATGTGCGGCTCGCGACGCTGGACGAGTCACCGCTGAACGCTGAAGTTGAACTGGTCGAAGCGCTCGGCGCCGAGACCCTGATCTACCTGCGCACTGCCGGCGGCGCGATGCTCGTGGCGCGCCAGAACACCCGCACCCGGCTGCACCCCGGCGAGCGTGTCGGCGTGGTGGTCGACGCGGCTGCGGCCCACCTCTTCGACTCACAAGGCCGCGTTGCGGCCTGAGGCGCACTGCCTCTTCGCTTAGCTCGCACACCGCCTGACCTCCGCCCGAGTTCGATTCACGACTCCCAATGACCTTCCCTCTTGTCATCCTCCATCTCGGCCTGGGCTCCTTCCACCGCGCGCACCAGGCGGTCTACCTGCAAGACCTGATCGACGCCGGCGATGCCAGTTGGACCCTCGTCGCCGGCAACACCCGCCCCGACATGGCCGACACGGTGCAAGCGCTGCGCGCCCAGGGCGGCGCCTACACGCTGGAAACCGTCACCCCGCAGGGTGTGCGCCGCTACCGGCACATTCAATCGATCTCGCGCGTGCTGCCCTACAGCGCCGACCTGCAGGGCTTGATCGATTGCGGCGCCGACGCCAACACGCGCATCGTCTCGTTCACCGTCACCGAAGCCGGCTACTACTTCGATGCCAGGGGCCGGCTCGACCTGGGCGCAAGTGACCTTGCCGCCGACCTCGCCGCGGCACGGGCAGGCCGCCCCGGCGGCACGATCTACGCCGCGCTCACCGCGATCCTGCGCGAGCGCATGAAGCGCAACGCCGGCCGGCTCACGCTGCTGAACTGCGACAACCTGCGCCACAACGGCGAGCGGGCGCTCGACGGGCTCTTGCAGTTCATCGAGCTGCTCGGCGACGCGCCCCTCCAACGCTGGGTCGAGGCCAACACCACCAGCCCGAACGCGATGGTCGACCGCATCACGCCGCGGCCCACGCCGGATGTGGCCGAGCGTGTCCGCGCCACCACCGGCATCGAAGACGCGGTGCCGGTGATGGCCGAGAGTTTCATCCAGTGGGTGATCGAGGACCGCTTCGCCAACGGCCGGCCGGCGTGGGAAAGAGTTGGCGCGCAACTGGTTCACTCGGTGGCGCCGTATGAGGAGGCCAAGATCCGCATCCTCAACGCGAGCCACAGTTGCATCGCCTGGGCCGGCACGCTGGTGGGCCACCAGTTCATCCATGAAGGCACGCTGGACGCGCCGATCCACCGCCTGGCGCACGAGTACGTCAGCCGCGACGTGATCCCCTGCCTGCACCGGCCGCACGACACCCCGCCGGGCCCGAGCCCGATCGACCTGGCCGCCTACCGCGACCTGGTGCTGGAGCGTTTTGCCAACCCCGCGATCCGCGACACCAACCAGCGCGTGGCAATGGACGGCTTCTCGAAGATCCCCGGCTTCATCACGCCGACGATCCGCGAGCGTTTAGGGCGCGGCGAATCGATTGCCGCGGTGATGGTGCTGCCCGCGCTGTTCCTGGCCTACCTGCAACGCTGGCACCGCGGCGGGATCGCCTACGAATACCAGGACCAGGCGATGGACCCGGCCGAGGCGCATGCCCTCTGCGACGCGGCCGACCCGCTGGCCGCGTTCGCCGCCAACCGCGTGCTGTTCGGCGAGCTCGCGGGCGACGCGCGTCTTGTCGCCGCGCTGCGTGAGGCCAGCCAGCAGGTCGCAACCTTCATCAAGGACCACCAGCCGTGACCGCAGCACAGGTTGCTCAAGCGCATTCGACGCCAACGCAGTTGACGCCAAATCAAGCGAGCCAACGTCTCCACGGCCGCCACGCCCTGCTCACCGGCGCCGGCGGCGGCATCGGCTTCGCGGTGCTCGAAGCCTATTTGCGCGAAGGTGCCCGCTGCACCGTGGCCGACCTCTCGGCCACGCCTTCGGCAGCGGTGGCCGCGCTGCTGCAACAGCAGCCCGAGCAGCTGCACTACGTGGCGGCCGACGTCACCCGCGCGGCCGACATCGCGCACCTGGTGAGCGCGGCGCAGGCAAGGTTTGGCACCATCACCGTGCTCTACAACAACGCCGCGATCTTCGACATGGCACCGCTGCTCGAGAGCGACGAGGCGATGTACGAGCGCCTCTTCGCGGTCAACGTCAAAGGCATGTTCTTCACCATGCAGGCGGTGCTGCGCCAGATGGTCGAGGCCGGCGTGCGCGGCGCGGTGATCAACCTCGCGTCGCAGGCCGGGCGGCGCGGCGAAGCGCTGGTGTCGCACTACTGCGCGAGCAAGGCCGCGGTGATCAGCTACACCCAGAGCGCCGCGCTGGCGATGGCGCCGCACGGCATCCGCGTCAACGCCATCTCGCCGGGTGTGATCGACACCCCGATGTGGCAAGCCGTCGACGGCCTCTTCGCGCGCTACGAAGGCCTGCAACCGGGCGAGAAAAAAATCGCAGTCGGCAAGGCGGTGCCGCTGGGCTACATGGGCGCACCACAAGACGTGGCCGGCGCCGCGGTGTTCCTGGCCAGCGACGAGGCCGGCTACATCACTGCGCAAACCTTGAACGTGGACGGCGGCAACGTCATGAGTTGACATGACCGGCCGCGACCACAAACACCAGCGCCAGCCGGAGCTGGAACGCGACTTCCTGCGCTCGCCCTCGCTCGGCTACGAGCCGCCGGAGGCCAGCGGTGTGGTGCGCTGCCTCTCGCACGGATTCCCGACGCCGCTGGCGCGCTGGCATTGCCACGACGAGTACGAGCTGCACCTGATCACCCAGACCAGCGGCAAGGCCTTCGTCGGCGACTGGATCGGCCCCTTCGAGCCCGGCCACCTGGTGCTCTGCGGCCCACGCCTGCCGCACAACTGGGTCTCGCTGGACGCGCCCGCAGGCGGCGTGGCCGAGCGCGACCTGGTGATCCAGTTCCTGCACGCGCCGATCGAACAGGCCGCGTTGTGCTGGCCCGAGTTCGGCGAGCTGATGCCGCTGCTGGAACGCGCACGCCTGGGCATCGAGTTCTTCGGCATGGGCGAGCGCGCACACGCGCATTGGACGCAGGTGAAACGCTCGCGCGGCCTGCGCCGCCTGGCCGCGTTTTGCGACTTTCTCGCCGACCTGGCGCAATGCACCGACTACCGGCTGCTCTCCAGCGTGCAGATGCGCGGCGCGCCCGACGACAGCGAACACGAACAGATCAACATGATCGTGAACCGTGTCTCTCAAGCCGGCGGCGAAGCGGTGAGCGCGGGCGCGATCGCGGCCGAACTCGGCATGAGCGAAAGCCGCTTCTCACGCTTCTTCCGCCGCGCCACCGGCAACACCTTCACCGACTTCGTGAACCGGGTGCGGGTGCAGCGCGCCTGCCTGCTGCTGATGGAGTCGGACCGTTTCATCGCCGATATCGGCTTCGAAGTGGGCTTCAACAACGTGGCCAACTTCAACCGCCGCTTCCTCGAAATCAAGGGCATGACCCCGAGCGAATTCCGCAAGCAGGCCGAGCACCGCTTCAGCGGCGCGCGTTGAGCGCGCAGGGCCTATAGCGCATGTTCCTCGGCATCGACCTCGGCACTTCGGAGATCAAGCTCCTGCTGCTCGACGACGCCCACCGCGTGGTTGCCACGCAGGCCGAAGCGCTGAGCCTGCAACGCCCGGCGCCGCTGTGGAGCGAGCAGCACCCGGCCGACTGGTGGCGCGCGCTCGACAGCGCGATGCTGCGTTTGCGTGACGCCGCACCCGACGCGCTGGCGGCGGTGCGCGCGGTCGGCCTGTCGGGCCAGATGCATGGCGCGGTGGTGCTGGACGCCCAAGGCACCGTGCTGCGCCCCGCGATCCTGTGGAACGATGGCCGCAGCGCGGCGCAATGTGGGCAGCTCCAACGCGCGCTGCCGGCGCTGCACCGCCTGAGCGGCAACCTGGCGATGCCCGGCTTCACCGCGCCAAAAATTCTCTGGCTGCGCGAGCACGAGCCCGCGGTGTATGCGCGCATCGCGATGGTGCTGCTGCCCAAGGACTGGCTGCGCTTGAAACTCAGCGGAGCTTCAGCAGGCGAAGCGGTTGGCGAGGCCGTGAGCGAGATGTCAGACGCCTCCGGCACGCTCTGGCTCGACGTGGCCAAGCGCTGCTGGTCGAACGAGCTGCTCGCCGCCTGCGGTTTGAGCGTCGGGCAAATGCCGCGCCTGGTGGAAGGCAGCGAGGTTTCGGCGCACTTGAGCGGAGAACTCACGCGCCGCTGGGGACTGAGCGAGGGGCTGCCGATCGCCGGCGGCGGCGGCGACAACGCCGCGAGTGCGGTGGGCATCGGCGCGGTGCGGCCGAACCAGGGCTTTGTGTCGCTCGGCACCTCGGGGGTGATCTTCCTCGCGCGCGAGCGCCACCGCCCGAATCCGCAGGCCGCGCTGCATGCCTTCTGCCATGCGCTGCCGCAGCGCTGGCACCAGATGAGCGTGATGCTCTCGGCCGCGAGCGCGCTGCGCTGGGCCCGCCTGCTGCTCGGGCTGCCGAGCGAGGCGGCCTTGCTCGAACGGGTCGCCACCCTGTGCCCCAAACATCAAGCCCGCGCCCCGCTGTTCCTGCCCTACCTGAGCGGCGAGCGTTCGCCGCACAACAACGCCGACGCGCAGGGGGTGCTGTTCGGCTTGACCCATGAACATGACGCGGCCGCGGTCGGCTACGCGGTGCTCGAAGGTGTGGGCTTCGGGTTGCGCGACGGCCATGCCAGCCTGGGCCTCGCCGCGGGTGAGTTGAGCGAGTTGTCGCTGGTGGGCGGTGGCGCGCGCAGCGCGCTGTGGGCGCAATTGCTCGCGTCGACATTGGCCGTGCCGCTGGTCACGCATGCCGGCGGCGAAGCGGGTGCCGCGCTCGGCGCCGCGCGGCTGGCGTGGCTGTGTAAGGGTGGCAACGAGAGTGAAGTGTGTGTGGTGCCGGCTGCGGCGGCTCGCTTCGAACCCGATGCAGCGCAGGCGGCGTTGCTGGCGCCGCGCTATGAGCGGTTTCGCGCGTTGTACCCGGCGTTGCGAGCGGCCTTCATCTCTTGAGCTTGAACGAACGCGACCGCCGCGGCCGGAGCGAAGCCGGCTGGGGTGCTGTGCGCAGCGAAGTAAAGGAGGAGATGTCGGCCGCAGGCCGGCATCGGGGGACATGAGCGGAGCACAGCACCGCAGTCGGCTTCGCGAACGCGATTCGCGTCAGGCACAAACCGAATCAAGCCTTCCCGGTCGATCCAAAACCACCCTCACCCCGGTGCGACGACTCGAAGTCATCCACGCGCCGGAACACTGCCTGCACCACCGGCACGATCACCATCTGCGCGATGCGCTCCATCGGCTGCACCGTGAACGCCGCCGCACCGCGGTTCCAGCAGCTCACCATCAGCGGGCCCTGGTAGTCGCTGTCGATCAGGCCGACCAGGTTGCCGAGCACGATGCCGTGTTTGTGGCCCAGGCCCGAGCGCGGCAGCAGCATCGCGGCCAG
>JANNGZ010000182.1:0-1666 GCA_031404155.1 Burkholderiales bacterium | reverse complement strand
TCCACTGTTTCGCTCTTCACGCTGGCCTCGCGCATCACCGGCCTGGCGCGCGACCTGATCATGGCGTCGGCGTTCGGCGCCAGCGCGCTCACCGACGCTTTCAATGTCGCGTTCCGCATCCCCAACCTGCTGCGCCGCCTGTTTGCCGAGGGTGCGTTTTCGCAGGCCTTCGTACCGATCCTCTCGGCAACCCGCGCGGCCGAGGGCGACGAGGCGACGCATGCCTTGGTGAACGCGGTGGCGACGCTGTTGGCCTGGGCGTTGCTGCTCACCTGTATCGCCGGCATCGCCGGCGCGCCGATCGTGGTGTGGGCGATCGGCGCTGGGCTCGAACGCTTCGACGACGCGGTGCTGATGACGCGCTGGATGTTCCCCTACATCCTGTGCATGTCGCTGGTCGCGTTGTCGGCCGGCATCCTGAACACCTGGCGCCGCTTCGCGATTCCCGCTGCCACGCCGGTGCTGCTGAACTTGGCCTGGATCGCCGCCGCGCTGTGGTTGGCGCCCTGGTTCAAGCGCCAAGGCATCGAGCCGATCTACGCGGTCGCCGCCGGTGTGATGTTGGGCGGCGTGATGCAGCTCGCAATCCAGTGGCCCGCGCTGGCGCGCATCGGCGCGCTGCCGCGCATCGGCTGGATGCCCGGCGCCGTCAAGGCTGCATGGCAACACCCCGGCGCGGGCCGAGTGCTCAAGCTGATGGCGCCCGCGCTGCTCGGGGTGTCGGTGGCGCAGTTGTCGCTGCTGATCAACACCCAGATCGCGACCCATGTCGGCGTGGGCGCGGTGTCCTGGTTGTTTTACGCCGACCGCCTGATGGAGTTCCCGGTCGGGCTGCTCGGCGTGGCCCTGGGCGTGGTGCTGCTGCCGCAGCTCTCGGCGGCGCAGGCCAAGGGAGACGACGCCCGGTTCTCCGGCCTGCTCGACTGGGGCCTGCGCCTGGTCTTGCTGCTCGCGCTGCCTTGTGCCGCGGCCCTGCTGGTCGTCCCGCAGGCTCTGGTGGCGGTGCTCTACCACCGCGGTGCGTTCGGCGCGCATGACGTGCAGCAGACGGTGACGGCGCTGATGGGCTACGGCGTCGGCCTGATCGGCCTGGTGGGCGTGAAGATCCTCGCACCCGGCTTCTATGCGCGGCAGGACGTGCGCACGCCGGTGAAGATCGCCGTCGTCGTGCTGGCGGCGACGCAGGGGCTGAACCTGCTCTTCGTGCCCTGGCTCGGTCATGCCGGGCTGGCGCTGTCCATTGGGGTTGGTGCCTTGATCAACGCGGCTTGGCTGCTGGTCGGCCTGCTGCGGCGCGGTGTGTACAAGCCGGAAGCTGGCTGGGCCGGTTTCCTGGCGCGGGTGTGCACCGCCACCGCCCTGATGTCCGCGGCCTTGGCCTGGGGTGCGCACAGCGTCGATTGGCTGGGTTTGCAGGCGCGCGAAGGGTTGCGCACCGGCCTGCTTGCGGCTTTGATCAGTGGCGCGGTGATGCTGTACCTGGCGATCCTCTTCGTCTCCGGCCTGCGCTTGCGCGCGTTCATGCGGCGAAGCTGAATCGGGCTGTCCCGGACACTCGCCTTGCATGGGTGGCCTACACTTGTGCGCACCGCAAATGCGTTCAAGCGAGATGACGGAATTGCGCTTCCAGGCCCTCACGCCGCTTCAATACTTCGAGACCCTGGTC
>JANNGZ010000181.1:0-7595 GCA_031404155.1 Burkholderiales bacterium | reverse complement strand
AGGCCCTTGCGCTGGTGCGGCTCCAGCGGGCGCGTGCTCTGGACCTGGAAAAACTCGTCGAAGATGCGCGGCAGACTCTGTTCGGTGATGCCGATGCCGCTGTCCCACACCTGGAGCAGCAGCTTGTCGCCGCGGGGGCGGCAGCTCACCAGCACGCCGCCGTCTTCGCTGTAGCGGATCGCGTTGCTGACCAGGTTGCGCAGGATGCGTTCGAGCAGCACCGGGTCGCTGTGCACCACGCGGTGGTCGCCGTGGAAGTTCAGCGCCAGGCCCTTCTCGAAGGCCGCCGGCTCGAAAGTGAGGCGCAGGCGCGCAAACAGCTCCTTCAGGCGCACCGGCGCGGGGTTGACGTCAACGCCGCCGGTGTCGATGCGGGTGATGTCGAGCAGCTCGCCGAACAAGCCTTCGAGCGCGTCGACACTTTCGTTGATGCTGTTGACCAGGGCCGCCACTTCGGGGTCCTTGACGCGCTGGCGCAGCGCTTCGGCAAACAGGCCCATCGCGTGCAGCGGCTGGCGCAGGTCGTGGCTGGCGGCGGCGAAGAACTGGGTCTTGGCCTGGTTCGCGGCCTCGGCAGCGCGGCGGGCGGCTTCCGCCGACGCGGCCTCCACCCGCAGTTGCGCCGCAAGCTGCTCGGTGCGGCCCTTGAGCCGGATGGCCTGGGCGAGCGCGTCGCGGTAGGTGCGGCCCATCAGGTAGGTGATGCCGAAGATGGCGCTGAGGATCAGCGCCAGCTGCCAGTGGTAGGGCTGGTCGGTGGCGCTGGCCACCCGCGCGATGGTGGGCAGCAGCACGATGGCGAGAAAGGCCGCGTAGATGGTCGGCTGCCGCGCCAGAAGTTGCACCGAGGCCAGGCTGTAGGTGACGGTAATCAGGATCAGCCCGACGACGTGGAAGGGCGAGCCGAGGCCCCAGAACAACCACCCCGCCAGGCCCCACACCGAGCCTTGCAAGAGCACCAGCACGCGCCAGCTCTTGCGCCAGCCGAGCAGCAGCGTGTCGTCCACCTCGCCCACCGCGCTGGCACGGCGGTAGCGCAGGTAGTGCAGCAGGCGCACGCCCCACAAGCCTGCGGCCACACCGAGCCACGCGGCCATCAGCGAGGGTGGTGCGAGGGACCAGAACATCGCGCTCACCAGCGAGATGCCCGCGCCGTTACCGGCCAGCACCGCAGGGGTTTGCTGGAACAGCGCGCGCACCTGGTCGGCGCGGTCGTCGCGCCGCGGCGGGGTTGGCAGAGTCGGCGCGGCGACAGCGTCCAAGGCCGTCACTTCAGTTGCTCCACCGCGCTTCGCGCAACCCGCGACGCCTGAAACGCGAGTTGATGCCAAGCAACCGCCGCGGATCTGGCTCTGCCAGGCCGCTGGCGGTGCCCCCTTGAGGGGGAGCGGCGAAGCCGCTTCGGGGGTGGTCTCATTTCAACGTTGGGTGGGTTTCCAGGCCTGGAAGCGCTCGCCCGCCTGCTGCGTCATCTGGCCCACCGCCAGCACCGCCTGGGTGCGCGAGCTCACACCCAGCGCGCGCAGCACCGCCGCCACATGGTCCTTCACGGTTTCCACCGAAAGGTTCATCTCGCGCGCAATCAGCTTGTTGGGCTTGCCTTGCAGCAGGTGCCCCATCACCTCGGTCTGGCGCGGCGAAAGGCCGAGCGATTCGAGCGACGGCGCGGCATGCTGGAAGTCGTCCTGCGCGGCGTAGTCGGCCACCGACGGGCGCATCACCGCGGGCACCGTGTCGCCGCCCTTGGGCGGCGGCGCGGGCTCGGTGCCCAGGGTCATCGGCGGCACGTAGATGCCGCCGCTCATCACCAGGCGCAGCGCCTCGAACAGCATTTCGTTGGTCGCGCGTTTGGGCACGAAGCCCATCGCGCCGAGGTCGATCGCGCGGATCACGTCGCTGGCGCGGTCCGACGCCGACAGCACCACCACCGGCAGCGCCGGGTAGGCCGCGCGAAGCTCCACCAGCAGCTCGAAGCCGTCGGCCTCGCCCAGGTGCAGGTCGAGCAGCACCAGGTCGAACTCGGCATCCGCGCGCAGCGTGGCGCGCGCTTCCTCGGCACTGGAGGCACCGACCACGGTCACGTCGTCACCGAGGCCCCGGATCACGGTTTGCAGCGCCGCCAGAATCAGCGGGTGGTCGTCGATCAGCAGCACTTTCATGGCGGGCTGTCCTCCGGGGTCGGGGCGCAATGGGGGGAGGCAAGAATGCGGAAGCTCATTGGCCTGGATGCTAGCCGCACGCGCCGGCTCGCGGGCCGTACGCGCATCGGCGCGTTCTAGCGGTAGCGCCGCGCCACCGACTCGGCCACACACACCGGCTTGGCCGAACCCTCGCGCTCGATCGTCACTTCGCTGGTGAGCTGCACCCCGCCCTCGATCGCGTCGCACGCCAGCAGCCGGAAGCGCCCGCGCAGCCGGCTGCCCACCGGCACCGGCGCGGTGAAACGCACCTTGTTGAAACCGTAGTTCACGCCCATGCGCGAACCGGTCACCTCGAAGGCCGATTCGTACAGCGCCGGCAGCAGGCTCAGCGTGAGCAGGCCATGCGCGATGGTGGTGCCGAACGGGCCTTGCGCCGCACGCACCGGGTCGACATGGATCCATTGGTGGTCGCCGGTGGCCTGGGCAAAACGGTCGATGCGCTCCTGGTCGACGGTCAACCAGTCGCTCTCGGCGAGCACCTGGCCGACATGCGCCGGCAAATCGTCGAAGGCAATCTGCCGGATCGGGTTCGTCATTTCGCCACCACCCAATCGAGCAAGGCCTGCCACTGCGGCAGGTCGCGTTCCACGCGGCTCGGCGCCACGTCCCACAGCGTCAGCCCACGCGCCGCAAGGTGCACATAGTTCTGGGTGTCGCGCAGGCTGCCCAGCACCGGCACGCCGAGGGTGTCGAGAAAAGCACGCAGCTGGTCGAGCGAAATCGTGTGCTCGCGCACCCGCATCGCCACCACGCCGATGCGCGCGCGGCCGGCGATCTTGTGCGCCTTCAGCTCGGCGATGAAGGCGTGGGTGGCCTGGATGTCGAACAGGCTGGCCTGCAAAGGCACGATGACCCGGTCGGCCAGTTTCATCACCTCGTCCAGGCGCTGGTCGTGCAGGCCGGCAGGCGTGTCGAGCACCACATGCGTGGTGCCCTTGGGCGGGCGCACGATCGACGAGCCGGGCGCCAAATCCCAGCCACGGACCAGCGGCAGGTGCGCCGGCCGCTGCGCCAGCCACTGCCGCGCCGACTGCTGGCGGTCGACGTCGCCGAGCATCACCGCATGGCGCTGGTGCGCCAGCGCGCCGGCCAGGTTGGTGGCCAGCGTGCTCTTGCCGACACCGCCTTTCGGGTTGGCAACCACGATCACCGGCATGGGCTTGTCTCCTCTGAATGAACCGACGGGCCGCTCCCGAGATTCGTTGACCTCTCGGAGGCGGCCACCGCAACGCGGCGGCTTGGGGGCCGTCTTGGGTTGTTGTTCCGGGTTATGGTACCGGCCGCCGCGCTGCACCGCGCCTAGCGGCAACCCCAGCGTTTTGCCTTCGATGCCGCAAATCCTCGTCCTCGCCGCGCACCCGCAACTCGAACACTCGCGGGTCAACCGCGCCTTGATGCGCGCCGCGTTGGCGGCCGCGTCCTCGCTGGCGTTGCCCGGCCTGCAACTGCGCGACCTCTACTCGCTCTACCCCGACTACCTGGTGGACGTGGCCGCCGAGCGCGAGGCGCTGGCCGCCGCCGAGTTGGTCATTTGGCTGCACCCGCTGCACTGGTACGGCATGCCCCCGCTGCTGCGCCTGTGGCTCGACGAGGTGCTCGGTTTCGGCTGGGCCTACGGCCCCGGCGGGCGCGCGCTGGTCGGCAAGGACGTGTGGCTGGTCACCTCCACCGGCGGCGCGCAGCAGGCCTACCACCCGAGCGGCCACAACCGCTACTTCTTCGACGCCTTCCTGCCCCCGTACGAACAAACCGTGGAGCTGTGCGGCATGCGCTTCCTGCCCCCATTGGTGCTGCACGGCGCGCACCGGGTGAGCGAGGCCGAGTTGGCGGCGCATGTGCAGGTCTTCATCGAACGGCTTGCGAGCTACCCGGCCTGGCCCGAGATGGCCGAGCTGGATGCCTGCGAAGTGCGCGAAGTGCCCGTCGGCGACCGCCCGCAATGACGGCCCCCACGCTTGCCGCTTCGCGGCTACGCTGCCCCCCAGGGGGTCGCAGTCCGCCTTGGGGCGGCCCGGCGCCGGACTGAGCGGCTCCGAGGCGCCGCCTATCACCACACGCACCCCACACCAGCCCAAGATGGACCACCCCTCCTGGCTGCTCTCCAGCCTCGTCTACCTCGGCGCGGCGGTGATCGCGGTGCCGCTGGCCCGGCTGCTCGGCCTCGGTTCGATCATCGGCTACCTCGCCGCCGGCATCGCCATCGGCCCCTGGGGCCTGGGCTTCGTGCGCGACCCGCAGGACATGCTGCACTTTGCCGAGTTCGGCGTCGTGCTGATGCTGTTCCTGGTCGGCCTGGAGCTGGAACCGAAACGGCTCTGGGCCTTGCGCCGGCCGATCTTCGGCTGGGGCAGCGTGCAGCTCTTCGGCTCGGCTGCGATGATGGTCGCGGTGGGCATCGGCTTCGGGGTGGACTGGCGCCTGGCGCTGGTGGCCGCGCTCGGCCTGGCGATGTCGTCCACCGCGATCGGCCTGGCGGTGCTCAACGAACGCAACCTGATGGGCACCGGCGCCGGGCAGAGCGTGCTCTCGGTGGCCCTGCTCCAGGACATTGCCGCGATCCCGATCCTGGCTTTCATCCCCTTCCTCGCCGCGACCCAAGCCACCCAGAGTGACGGCGGCTGGCTCGATGCGGCGAAGGCGGTAGCGGTGATCGCCGCCATCGTCTTCGGCGGCCGCCTCGCGCTGCGCCCGGCCCTGCGCTGGATTGCGCGCAGCGACACGCCGGAGATCTTCACCGCCGCGTCGCTGTTTCTCGTGGTCGCCACCGCGGCCTTGATGCAGGCAGTGGGCCTGTCGATGGCCCTGGGCGCCTTTCTCGCCGGCGTGCTGCTGGCCGAGAGCGAGTACCGGCGCGCGCTGGAAACCGACATCGAGCCGTTCAAGGGCCTGCTGCTCGGCCTCTTCTTCATCGCGGTGGGCATGAGCATCGACTTCGCGGTGGTGCTCGAACGTCCCGGCCTGGTGGCCGCGCTGGTCGCCGGCTTCCTGCTGCTGAAGATGCTGGTGCTGGCGCTGATGGCTCACGCGATGCCGCTGCCCTTGCAGGAGCGCCCGGCCTTCGTGATCCTGCTGGCGCAGGGCGGCGAGTTCGGCTTCGTGGTGTTCCAGGCCGCGGCGCAGGCCGGCGCCATCGACGCGCCGACCTCGTCGCTGCTGGTGGCCGCGGTCGCCTTGTCGATGCTGCTCACGCCGCTGCTGCTGGTGCTCAACGACCGCCTCCTGGCGCCGCGGCTGTCCGCCTACCGCGCGGCACACCGCAGCGGGCCGCCGCTGGACGAGATCAGCGAGCCGCAGGGCGCGCCGGTGATCATTGCCGGCTTCGGCCGCTACGGCCAGATCGTCGGGCGGCTGCTGTTCGCCAACGGCATCGACGCCACCGTGCTCGACCATGACGCGGAGCAGGTGGAAGGCGTGCGCCGCTTCGGCTGGCCGGCGTTCTATGGCGACGCCACAAGGCTGGACCTGCTGCGTGTGGCCGGGGCCCACCAGGCGCGGGTGATCGTGGTTGCGATCGACGATGTCGAACAAAGCCTCGAACTCGTCGACCTGGTGCGCGAGCATTTCCCGCACCTGGCCATCGTGGCCCGCGCGCGCAACGTGACCCACTACTACGGCTTGCTCAAGCGCGGCGTGCCGCACATCGAACGCGAGACGCTCGACTCGGCCCTGATGAGCGGGCGCAGCGTGCTCGAGCTGCTCGGCTGGCAGCGCCATGCCGCACGCAACCAGGCGCTGCGCTTTCGCCAACACAGCGTGGAGCTGCTGCACCAAATGGCGCCGCACTTCGGCGACGAACAAGCCTTGATCGCGATGGCCAAGCAGGGACGCCGGCAGCTCGAAGAGTTGTGGGCGCGCGAACGCGAGCAGGCCACGCAACACCGCGGCGGCTGGCATGCTGTGCCGGGCAAGGGCGCAGCCAAGGCCGCGGGCAAGGACCCGGGCAAGGACGACGAGGTGTGAGCTCGTCGCGGGCTGATCATCCGCCGCAGTGTCGGGGCGCGCGCGTCGTGTCAGGTCGGCGCGCGAGCGCTGCGACGGGTCGCTGTGTTGCGCTCATGTCCCCCGGCGCCGGCCTGAAGGCCGACGCCTCCTCCTTTACTTCGCTCCACACAGCGACCCGCCGCAGCGCTCAGGTCGGCAACGCGGCCGCAAGGCCAACCCCGGGGGACATGAACGGCGCCGGCCACCCAACGCCCTGGCCAGCCTCGCGCAATGCTCGAGAGATCCACGCGACGGGCAGCCGGATGGCGCAAGCAAAGCGCCGCCTTAGCGCAGCCCGTCCCAAAGCAGCTTGGCCCCGGTCAGAAACATGCCGCTGTAGGCAATGCGGTAGAACCATCCAGCGTCGATGCGCTTGGTGAGCCAGACCCCGAGCCACACCCCCACCGGGGCCAGCGGCATCAACACCAGCGCGGTGCTCATGTTGCGCAGGTCGATCAGGCCGAGCCAGGCATACGGGATCCACTTCGACAGGTTGATCGCGGCGAAGAACACCGCCATCGTGGCCGCGAACTTCAGCGGCGGCAGCTTCAGCGGCAACACATAGGCGCTGATCGGCGGGCTGCCGGCGTGGGCCACAAAGCTGGTGAAGCCCGCGGCGATGGCGAGCACGAAGCCCAGGCTGCGCGACGGCGGTGGCGCATCGGCTCGTGGCGGGAAGAGCAGGCGCTGGGCGAGAAAGAGCAGCGTGAGCCCACCCACCACCGCGGCCACCGTCTTGGCACTGAGCACGCCGAAGAGCAGCGTGCCGACCACGGTGCCGAGCAGGCCGGCGGGCATCAGCAGGCGCAGCAACTCGCGGTCGCGCTCGCGCCAAAGGCGCTGCAAGCCGGCCAGGTCCATCACCGCGAGCAGCGGCAACATGATCGCCGCTGCCTGCGGCACCGGCATCGTGAGCGCCAGCAGCGGCGTGGCGAGCGCGCCGAAGCCGCTCAGGAAGCCGCTCTTGGCCAGGCCCATCAACAACACCGAGGGCACCGCGACCGCGTAGAACCACGGGTCGGAAATCATCGGGCGGGCGTGGCGCTCAAAGCAGGGTGCAGGCCTCGTCGAAACTCAAACGCGGGTTGCGTGCATGTTGCTTCGCGGGGTCGGCAATTCCGAGCGTGCAGATGAAGTTGGTTTTCACCGCGGTGCCGGCCCAGAAGGCGGCGTCCATCTTCGCCGAGTCGAAGCCGCTCATCGGCCCGCAGTCCAGCCCGAGCGCGCGCGCGGCGACGATCAGGTAGGCGCCCTGGAGGCTCGAGTTGCGCATCGCCGTCTCGGCGATCTTGGCTTCATTGCCGGCGAACCAGCCGCGAGCGTCGGTGTGGGGGAAGAGCTTGGGCAGCTGCTCATGGAATGCCATGTCCATGCCGATGATCGCGGTCACCGGCGCCTCGGTGATCTTGCGCA
>JANNGZ010000180.1:0-3285 GCA_031404155.1 Burkholderiales bacterium | reverse complement strand
CAGTGGGTGCGCCGCGCCGGTGAGGACGTGCGCCGCGGCAGCGTGGTGCTGCACGCCGGCACGCGCCTGACGGCCGCGTCGCTCGGCCTCGCTGCGTCGGTGGGCGCGGCGAGCTTGCAGGTGGCGCGCCGCCCGCGTGTGGCGCTGTTTTCCACTGGCGACGAGCTGGTGATGCCAGGCGATGCGCTGCGGCCCGGCGCGATCTACAACTCCAACCGCTTCACCTTGCGCGGCCTGCTGCAAGCCCTCGGCTGCGAGGTGAGCGACCTCGGCATCGTGCCCGACCGTCTGGGTGCCACGCGGGAGGCGCTGCGCCGCGCCGCCAGCGGCAACGATCTGATCCTCACCTCGGGCGGCGTTTCGGTCGGCGAAGAAGACCACCTGCGCCCGGCGGTGCAAGCCGAAGGCCGGCTGGACCTGTGGCAGATCGCGATCAAGCCCGGCAAACCGCTGGCCTTCGGTGCCGTGCGCAGCAACGGCGGCGAGGCCCATTTCATCGGCCTGCCCGGCAACCCGGTCTCCAGCTTCGTCACCTTCCTGCTGCTGGTGCGGCCGCTGCTGTTGCGGCTGCAAGGTGCCTCCGCACTCACGCCGCGCGGGTTCATGCAAACAGCCGGGTTCGACTGGCCTCAACCCGACAAACGGCGCGAATTCCTGCGTGTGCGCATGGATGCCGCCAGCGGCCGGCTCGAACTCTTTCCGAACCAGAGCTCCGGCGTCCTGACCTCGGCGCAATGGGCCGACGGCCTGGTGGACAACCCGCCGGGCCGCGCCATCGCCCAGGGCGATGCAGTACGCTTCCTGCCGCTGCCAGAACTGCTCTGCTGATGAAGATTCAAGTGCGTTATTTCGCCTCCTTGCGCGAGGCCCTGGGTTCCGGCGAAATGGTCGATGCGCCGGCGGCCACGACCACCGTGGCCGCGCTGCGCGACCAGCTGATTCATCGTGGCGGGCGCCATGCCGAGGCCCTGAGCCGGACGCGCGCTGTACGCTGCGCGCTCAACCAGACGATGTGCGACGAAGCCGACCTGCTGCGCGACGGCGCCGAGCTGGCGTTTTTCCCGCCGGTCACCGGCGGTTGAGGTGAGTTCGGTGCGCGTCTCGATCCAGACCGAGGACTTCGACCTCTCGACCGAGGTGGCCGCGCTGCGCGTGCACGACGCTGGTGTCGGCGCGGTGGCCAGCTTTATCGGCACGGTGCGGGACCGCAGCGGCGGCAGTGCCGGCAGTGCCGGCAGCAGCGTCTCGGCGATGGAGCTGGAGCATTACCCCGGCATGACCGAGCGTGCGATCGAGGCGATAATCGACGACGCGATGAAGCGCTTCGACATCCGTGCCGCACGTGTGGTCCACCGCGTCGGGACCCTCCAGCCGCTGGACCAGATCGTGCTCGTGGCGGTGAGCAGCGCACACCGCGGCCAAGCCTTCCAGGCCTGCGAATTCCTGATGGACTACCTCAAGACCCAAGCCCCGTTCTGGAAGAAGGAAAGCACGCCCGAGGGCGCGCGCTGGGTCGACGCCCGGGTGGCCGACGACCTGGCGCTCGCGCGCTGGGGATTGAGCAGCGGCAACGCGGCGACCGAATCGAAATGAGCGCGGCGGTCGCTTTCGCGACGCCGCTTGCGCCAATGCTGCTCGCGGTTTTTGTCGGTGGCGGATTCGGCGCCTGCCTGCGTTTCGCGCTCGGTGAAGGGCTCAACCGCTTGCTGCCGCAGATGCCGCTCGGCACCCTGGCCGCAAACCTGATCGGCGGCTACCTGGTCGGCGTCCTGATCGCCTTCTTCGCCTGGCGCAGCGACCTGTCGGTGCTCTGGCGCCTGGCGCTGATCACCGGCTTTCTCGGCGGCCTGACCACCTTCTCCACCTTCTCGGCCGAAGTGGTGAATGCCATCGCACGCGGGGAGATGGCGTGGGCCCTGGCCACCGCTTTCGCGCACCTTGCCGGCTCCTTGCTGCTGACCGCACTCGGGCTGGCCACGGTGCGGATGTTCACCGCGGGTTGAGCGGCGGCTCGGCGCCGCTCTGTCGTGTGCAGCGGCGGCCCCACGCCGCTCTGTCCTGTTCAATCGCGGCCCCGCGCCGCGCTGGGTCAATTCAGCAACGTCGAGGGCGGCGCTGCGTCGGCCGCCGTTGCCCCTGCCGCTTCGATCTCCAGGCCCCAATCCGCATCACGCAGTGCCTGCGCGGTCAACTCCTGCACCGCCACCGCCAACTGCGCGGTGAGCTGCAACTGCAGGTTGCGCTTGTCGATATCGAGGATGAGCAGGCGCAGGTGGCCGTCGGGCATCGGGGTGAGTTGCACCTCCACCGCGAGCATCGGCTCGGGCCCCAGCGGGTGCACGCTGGCCTGGGTGTCGAAGGGCGTCTTGAAATCCGACTCGCGCAGCGCACTCTCGCGTGCCACTTGCGCGAGCATGGCCTGCGCTTCGGGCATCACCGTGGCGTCGCGGCTGGCCCGTGGCACCGCTTGTGCCACACCGACGCGGGTGACGATGTTCACCAGCTGTGGCCACAACCTGGCGCAGAGCCGGCGTGTGAACCAGACCGAGAACTGCTGGCCACTGTTGGAGTTCACCCGCAACAGCAGCCGGTCGGCCTCGGGGCGGTAGTGCATCGCAACCTGGCGGATTTGCATCGGGCGATTTTAGGAGCGGCTGCCGCGTGCGCATTGGCGCGAAAGATGTGGGCCACGCCGCTCAAGCGAGGGGGTCTCGGCCATGCCCGCGCCTATATAGTGCTCGCCTGATGATCGACGCGCTTCCCACCAACGGCCCGCCGCTCGATGCGCGCCAACTGCGCGCGGCGCTCGGTGGTTTCGCTACGGGCGTCACCATCGTCACCTGCCGCGACGCCAGCGGCCAGCCGGTCGGTCTCACGGTGAATTCGTTCAGCGCGCTTTCGCTGGAGCCGCCGCTGGTGCTCTGGTCGCTGCGCCTCGCCAGCCCGAGCCTGGCCGCCTTCGATGCCGCCGGCCACTTTGCGATCAATGTGCTCGCCGAGTCGCAGGTCGAGCTGTCGCGGCGCTTCGCCTCGGCCCAGGTCGGAAAATTCGACGAAGGATTGTGGGGTGAGGGAGTTTGTGGCGCACCGCTGCTCGCGGGCAGCGCAGCGAGCTTCGAGTGCGAGAGGGTCTCCACTCAGAGCGCCGGCGACCACCGCCTCTACATCGGCCGAGTGCGCGAGGCCGCCGCGCAGGCGGTGCCGCCGCTGCTGTTTCATGGCGGGCGCTACCACCTGCTCGGGGAGATCCTGTGAACCCGCTGCCGCTCGAAGGCAAATGGGTTG
>JANNGZ010000179.1:0-35459 GCA_031404155.1 Burkholderiales bacterium | reverse complement strand
CGCCGCGTCGGCCGCGGCATCGGCTCGGGCCTGGGCAAGACGGCGGGCCGCGGGCACAAGGGCCAGAAGTCGCGAGCCGGTGGCTACCACAAGGTGGGGTTCGAAGGCGGCCAGATGCCGCTGCAGCGCCGCCTGCCCAAGCGCGGCTTCAAGTCGCTGACCTTGAAGTACAACGCCGAGATCACGCTGGCCGACTTGCAGAAGCTGGCGGTCAGCCAAAACTCGGCCGAGGTCGACATGCTGACGCTGAAACAAGCCGGCCTGGTGGCTGACATGGCCAAGGTGGTCAAGGTCATCAAGACGGGTGAGCTGAGTGCCAAGGTTGTCCTCAAGGGCGTCGGTGCGACGGCCGGCGCCAAGGCTGCCATTGAAGCCGCGGGCGGCTCGGTCGCCTAAGGAAGCAAGAACTTGGCAACCAACGCCAATCAGCTGGCCAAGAGCGGCAAGTTCGGCGACCTGCGACGCAGGCTCGTCTTCTTGTTGCTCGCGCTCGTGGTCTACCGCATCGGCTCCTACATTCCGGTGCCGGGCATCGACCCGGACCAGTTGCAGCAGATGTTCAAGAGCCAGGGTGGCGGCATCCTGAACCTCTTCAACATGTTCTCGGGCGGCGCGCTCTCGCGCTTCAGCGTCTTCGCGCTCGGCATCATGCCGTACATCTCGGCGTCGATCATCATGCAGTTGATGACCTACGTCGTGCCGACGCTGGAGGCGCTGAAGAAGGAAGGCGAGGGCGGGCGCCGCAAGATCACGCAGTACACCCGCTATGGCACCTTGGCGCTCGCGTTGTTCCAGGCCCTGAGCATCGCGCTGGCGCTGGAAAGTTCGCCCGGCCTGGTGATCGCCCCGGGCTTCGGTTTCCGCATGACCGCGACGGTGAGCCTGGTGTCCGGCACGATGTTCCTGATGTGGCTGGGTGAGCAGATCACCGAGCGTGGCCTGGGCAACGGCATCTCGATCCTGATTTTCGCCGGCATCGCCGCGGGCCTGCCGAGCGCCATCGGCGGCCTCTTCGAGTTGATCCGCACCGGTGCGATGAGCCCTGTGGCCGCGCTGTTCATCATCGCGCTGGTGCTGGCGGTGACCTTTGTGGTGGTGTTCGTCGAGCGCGGGCAACGCAAGATATTGGTCAACTACGCCAAGCGACAGGTTGGCAACAAGGTCTACGGCGGGCAGTCCTCGCACCTGCCGCTCAAGCTGAACATGTCGGGCGTGATCCCGCCGATTTTCGCCTCGTCGATCATCCTGCTGCCGGCCACCATCGTCGGCTGGGTGGCGGCGGGCCAGACCGAGAGCTGGTTCACCCGCGCGCTTAAGGACGCTTCGTCCGCGCTCTCGCCGGGCCAGCCGATCTACGTGCTGCTTTACGCGGCAATGATCGTGTTCTTCTGCTTCTTCTACACCGCGCTGGTGTTCAACAGCCGCGAGACGGCCGACAACCTGAAGAAGAGCGGCGCCTTCATCCCCGGCATCCGCCCGGGTGACCAGACCGCCAGGCATATCGACAAGATCCTCGGTCGCCTGACGCTGGCCGGCGCGATCTACATCACCGCGGTGTGCCTGCTGCCCGAGTTCCTGGTGCTGAAGTACAACGTGCCGTTCTACTTCGGCGGCACCAGCCTGCTGATCATCGTCGTGGTGACGATGGACTTCTGGGCCCAGGTACAGAGCTATGTGATGAGCCAGCAGTACGAAAGTCTGCTCAAGAAAGCCAACTTCAAAACCACCTGAGATGGCCAAAGACGACGTCATCCAGATGCAGGGCGAGATTCTCGAGAACCTGCCCAACGCGACCTTCCGCGTGAAGCTGGAGAACGGGCACATCGTGCTCGGCCATATTTCCGGAAAGATGCGCATGCACTACATCCGCATCCTGCCGGGGGACAAGGTCACCGTTGAGCTCACGCCCTACGATTTGAGCCGTGCGCGGATCACGTTCCGCGCCAAGTAAGCGCCCTGAAGAGGTTTAGGAGAACTCCATGAAAGTAGCTGCATCGGTCAAGAAGATGTGCCGCAATTGCAAGATCATCCGGCGCAAGGGCGTCGTGCGCGTGATCTGCACCGACCCGCGCCACAAGCAGCGCCAGGGTTGAAGCACGCGCATCGCTAGAGACATCTGAAAGGTTCACCATGGCACGCATCGCAGGCATCAACATCCCGCCGCACAAGCACACCGAAATAGGCCTGACGCACATCTACGGCATCGGGCGCACCACCGCGCAGAAGATCTGCACGGCCGCGGGCATCGAGTACTCGAAGAAGATCAAGGACCTGTCCGACGGCGACCTCGAGAAGATCCGCGAGGAAATCGGCCGCATGACGATCGAGGGCGACCTGCGTCGTGAGATGTCGATCAACATCAAGCGCCTGATGGACCTCGGCTGCTACCGCGGCTTGCGGCACCGCCGCGGCCTGCCGGTGCGGGGCCAGCGCACACGCACCAACGCGCGCACCCGCAAGGGCCCGCGCAAGTCGGGCGCGATGGTCAAGAAGTGACGCTCTCGAATTTCCGAGACGACAACTTCGCGCAGCGCAACGAATTGAAGGACTGAACAAATGGCCAAGGCACCCCAGAACACCGCCGCACGGCGCGTGAGCAAGAAGATTCGCAAGAACGTGGCGGACGGCATTGCCCACGTGCATGCGTCGTTCAACAACACCATCATCACGATCACCGACCGCCAGGGCGGCGCCCTGGCCTGGGCGTCCAGCGGCGGGCAGGGCTTCAAGGGCTCGCGCAAGAGCACGCCCTTCGCCGCGCAGGTGGCGGCCGAGAACGCTGGCCGCGCGGCGCAGGAGCAGGGTATCAAGAACCTGGACGTGCGCATCAAGGGCCCGGGCCCGGGCCGCGAATCCAGCGTGCGTGCGTTGGCGTCGCTGGGCATCCGCATCAACTCGATCTCCGACGTGACGCCGGTGCCGCACAACGGCTGCCGACCGCAGAAGCGCCGAAGGATTTAACGACGATGGCGGGCATGCCTGCGGCATGCCCCAACCGCGTACTTGCAAGACCACCGTCCAGGCCTCAGAACAATATCGGCCGGACTCGCGCGACTGAAAAATGCTCGCGTCAGCTTGAACCCAAGAAGGAATCAAAGTGGCACGTTATCTCGGCCCCAAGGCCAAACTGTCTCGCCGTGAAGGCACCGACCTTTTCCTGAAGAGCGCACGCCGCGCCATCAGCGACAAGGCCAAGTTCGACTCCAAGCCCGGCCAGCATGGCCGCACCAGCGGCTCGCGCACCAGCGACTACGGCCTGCAGCTGCGCGAGAAGCAGAAGGTCAAGCGCATGTACGGCGTGCTCGAGCGCCAGTTCCGCCGCTATTTCGCCGAGGCCGAGCGCCGCAAGGGCAACACCGGCGCCACGCTGTTGACGCTGCTCGAATCGCGCCTGGACAACGTGGTCTACCGCATGGGCTTCGGCTCCACGCGCGCCGAGGCCCGCCAGCTGGTCTCGCACAAGGGCATCACGGTCAACGGGCAGGTGGTGAACATCGCTTCGTACATGGTCAAGGCCGGCGACACGATCGCGCTGCGCGATGCCGCGAAGAAACAGCTGCGCGTACAAGACGCGCTGAAGCTGGCCGAGTCGATCGGCATGCCGGCCTGGGTGAAGGTGGACGCCACCAAGTTCGAGGGCGTGTTCAGCAAGTCGCCGGACCGCGACGAGTTTGGCGCCGAGATCAAGGAAGCGCTGATCGTCGAGTTGTACTCGCGGTAATCCAACAGGACGGCGGGAGACCGGCCTGCGGCCGGCCCCCTTTCCATTGGGCTTCGCGTGTCGGGCACGAAGCTCTTAGTCTCACAGTCCGGCAAGTCCATCAGCCTTATCGGTGTAACGAGCCGAGGGTATTGACAGGAACATGACTCAATGCAAACGAATCTTCTGAAGCCCAAAGCCATTCAAGTCGAACCGCTCGGCGGCCACCGCGCCAAGGTGACGCTCGAGCCGTTCGAGCGCGGTTACGGCCACACCCTGGGCAACGCCCTGCGCCGCGTGCTGCTGAGCTCGATGGTGGGTTATGCGCCGACCGAGGTCACCATCGCCGGCGTGCTGCACGAGTACTCGACGATCGACGGTGTGCAGGAAGACGTGGTTCACATCATGCTGAACCTGAAGGGCGTGACCTTCCGCCTGCACAACCGCGACGAAGTAACGCTGGTGCTGCGCAAGGAAGGCGAGGGCCCGGTCACCGCGGCGGATATCCAAACGCCGCATGACGTCGAGATCATCAACCCCGAGCATGTGGTGGCCCACCTGTCGCATGGCGGCAAGCTGGACATGCAGATCAAGGTCGAGAAGGGCCGCGGCTATGTGCCGGGCAACCTGCGCCGCTTCGGCGACGAGCCGACCAAGTCGATCGGCCGCATCGTGCTCGACGCGTCGTTCTCGCCGGTTCGCCGTGTGAGCTACGCGGTTGAAAACGCACGTGTCGAACAGCGCACCGACCTTGACAAACTGGTGATGGAAATCGAGACCAACGGCGCGATCAGCCCCGAGGAATCGATCCGCGCATCGGCCAAGATCCTGGTTGAGCAACTCGCGGTGTTCGCCAACATCGAGCCGGGTGCGGTGGCCGACGTCTTCGACCAGCAGCCGCAGCGCAGCGCCGCGTTCGACCCGATCCTGCTGCGCCCTGTGGACGAGCTGGAACTCACGGTGCGCTCGGCCAACTGCCTGAAGGCCGAAAACATCTACTACATCGGCGACCTGATCCAGCGCACCGAGACCGAGCTGCTGAAGACGCCGAACCTGGGCCGCAAGTCGCTCAACGAAATCAAGGAAGTGCTGGCTTCACGCGGGCTCACGCTCGGCGCGCGGCTGGAGAACTGGCCGCCGCAGGGCTTGGACAAGCGGTAGCGCGTTGCCAGTAGTAAAGACGGCGCGACGCGCCGTCCAAGGGCAAGGATTGGGTGGTCGTTGATCGACCGCCCGGTGCACCCGGCAGTACCTGACACGGCTGCCGGCAAAACGAAGCAGGAAAGGACAGCACCATGCGCCACCGTCAAGGACTCCGCAAACTCAACCGCACCAGCTCACATCGCCTGGCGATGCTGCGCAACATGTGCAATTCACTCCTCCAGCACGAGGCGATCAAGACCACCGTGCCCAAGGCCAAGGAATTGCGCCGCGTGGTCGAGCCGCTGATCACGCTGGCCAAGGAGCCGACGCTGGCCAACCGGCGGCTCGCGTTCGACCGCACCCGCGATCGCGACATTGTCAGCAAGCTGTTCAATGAACTCGGCCCGCGCTACAAGACACGCCCGGGCGGCTACACACGCATCTTGAAGATGGGCTTCCGTATTGGCGACAACGCGCCGATGGCCTTCGTCGAACTGGTCGACCGCCCGGAACCCGCGGCGGAAGAAGCCAAGACCGATACCAACGAATAAGCCAGCGGGCGTGCTCGACGCGCCCTGCTGGTGTACAAAGACCAGCCTTGTGTTGGCTTTGTGTTCTGGGGCCGTGCGATCAAACGCTTCTTGCTCGAGCGACTTTCAAGCCCGCCCGACCGAGCCCCAGGTTGCAAGGTCCCTTGAACCGACATGGGCCACCCAGAAACGCGAGCGAACGGGCTGGTCTTCATAGTCGTCAGTGATGCCCTTGTGCTAAACTCCAAGGTTCCAGTCGCGGGGTGGAGCAGCCTGGTAGCTCGTTGGGCTCATAACCCAAAGGTCGCAAGTTCAAATCTTGCCCCCGCAACCAGCGTTCAAAGAAACAGGCCCCCACAAGGGCCTGTTTTTCGTTGCAGTCTGGATATAGCTTCCGTGCCCGCAGCCAGCGAGCCTATCGAACGAGGACCCTGACCCGTGTTCATCTCCCAAGCCTTCGCCCAGACCGCTCCCGCAGCCGCTACCGGCGGCGCCGAGTCCACCCTGCTCAGCCTGGCGCCGCTGGTGCTGATGTTCGTGGTGCTCTACTTCATCATGATTCGCCCGCAGATGAAGCGGCAGAAGGAACACAAGGCGATGATCGAGGCGATCGCCAAGGGCGACGAAATCGTCACTGCTGGCGGCATGCTGGGCAAGGTGAGCAAGATGGGCGAGACCTACCTGCACATCGAAGTCGCAAGCGGCGTCGAGTTGCAGGTGCAGCGTTCCGCCGTCGTCCAGGTGTTGCCCAAGGGCACGCTGAAGTAGAGCACCGGCGCCGCACGCTAATCGCGCGCAGCCCGCCCTCGCCGCACTGCGGCGCCCCGTCGCACGAGGTCAACGCATGAACCGCTACCCCTGGTGGAAGTACACGACTCTTGTGGTCGCGCTGCTGATCGGGCTGCTCTACACGCTGCCAAATTTCTATGGCGAAGCGCCCGCGGTGCAGGTGTCCAGCGCCAAGGTCACGCTCAAGCTTGACGCGGGCATGGTGCAGCGCGTGGAGCAGGTGCTCGGCGCGGCCGGCGCGAAGCCGGACTTCGTGCAGTTCGACGGTAGTTCGGTGAAGGCACGTTTTGCCGACACCGACACGCAGATCAAGGCCAAGGACGCGATCGCCAAGGCGCTTAACCCTGATGCCGAAAACCCGAGCTACATCGTCGCGCTGAACCTGCTCAGCCGCTCGCCGACCTGGCTGACCAACCTGCGCGCCTTGCCGATGTACCTTGGATTGGACTTGCGCGGTGGCGTGCATTTCCTGATGCAGGTGGACATGAAGTCGGCGCTGACCAAGAAGGCCGAGTCGCTCACCGGCGACATCCGCACCCTGCTGCGCGACAAGAACCTGCGCCACGCCGGCATTGCGAGAGACGGCAACACGGTGGCAGTCAGCTTTCGCGACAAGGCCACCCTCGATGCGGCACGAAGCGAGCTCGAAAACAAGCTGCCCGACGTGGTGTGGACACCCAGCGGCGACGGCTCCGACCTCAAGCTCTCCGGCGCCCTCAAGCCCGAAGCCGCACGCGCGGTGCAGGACCAGGCGCTCAAGCAGAACATCACCACGCTGCACAACCGGGTCAACGAACTCGGCGTGGCCGAGCCGGTGATCCAGCAGCAGGGGCTGGACCGTGTAGTGGTGCAGCTGCCCGGGGTGCAGGACACGGCCAAGGCCAAGGACATCATCGGGCGCACCGCCACGCTGGAAGTGCGGCTGGTCGAAGACAGCACCGAGGCCGCTGAAGCCGCGATCGGCCGCGGGCCGATCCCCTTCGGCACCGAGCGCTATGTCGAGCGTGGCGGCGCCCCGCTGATCGTCAAGCGCCAAGTCATCCTCACCGGCGAAAACCTCACCGACGCGCAGCCCGGCTTCGACGGCCAGACCCAGGAGCCCGCTGTTCACTTGACGCTCGACGCCAAGGGCTCGCGCATTTTCAAGGACGTGACCCGGGAAAGCGTCGGCAAGCGCATGGCCATCCTGCTGTTCGAGAAGGGCAAGGGCGAGGTGGTGACCGCACCGGTGATCCGCAGCGAAATCGGCGGTGGCCGGGTTCAGATCTCCGGTCGCATGACCACGCAGGAGGCCAGCGACACCGCCTTGCTGCTGCGCGCGGGCTCGCTTGCGGCGCCGATGGAAATCATCGAAGAGCGCACCATCGGCCCCAGCCTAGGGGCAGACAACATCAGCAAGGGCTTCAACAGCGTCCAGTACGGCTTTGCCGCGATCGCGCTCTTCATGTGCGCGTACTACCTGCTCTTCGGCGTGTTTTCTACACTGGCGCTGGCGTTCAACCTGCTGCTGCTGGTGGCGGTGCTCTCGATGCTGCAGGCCACACTCACCCTGCCCGGCATCGCGGCCATCGCACTCACGCTCGGCATGGCGATCGATGCCAACGTGCTGATCAACGAGCGGGTGCGCGAAGAGTTGCGCGGTGGCGCAGCGCCGCAGGTGGCGATCCAGGCCGGCTATGAACGTGCTTTTGCCACCATCCTGGACTCCAACGTCACCACCTTGATCGCCGGCGTCGCGCTGCTCGCCTTCGGCTCGGGGCCGGTGCGAGGCTTCGCGGTGGTGCACTGCCTCGGCATCCTCACCTCGATGTTCTCGGCGGTGATGTTCTCGCGCGGCCTGGTCAATCTTTGGTACGGCCGCCAGAAGAAACTCAAGTCGGTGTTGATCGGGCAGGTGTGGAAGCCCACGCCGGACCCGGCCGAACCCGCCGCCAAGGCCTGAGGGAGCGACTGCCATGGAGTTCTTCCGAATCCGCCGCGACATCCCGTTCATGCGGCATGCGCTGGTGTTCAACATCATCTCCTTCCTCACCTTCGCGGCCGCGGTTTTCTTCATCGTCACACGCGGGCTGCACCTGTCGATCGAGTTCACCGGCGGCACCGTGCTCGAGGTCGAGTACGCCCAAACCGCCGATATCAACCGCACCCGGGCGACGGTGGAAGCCCTGGGCTTCGGCGAAGTGCAGGTGCAAAACTTCGGCACCTCGCGCGACGTGCTGATCCGCCTGCCGGTGCGCGAAGGCGTCAAGGGCAGCGACGTGGCCGCTCGTGTCTTCGGAGAACTGTGCAAGGCCGAGAAGGGCGCGGTCGAAACACGCCAGAACACCGGCGCCCAGGGCGAACAAGCGAGCCGCCAGGCATGCGTGGCCGGCAGCAGCGAGCCGATCAAGCTCTCTCGCACCGAGTTTGTCGGCCCTACCGTCGGCAGTGAACTGGCCTGGGATGGCCTGCGCGCCCTCGGCGCCACGATCCTCGGCATCATGCTCTACCTCGCCTTCCGCTTCGAATGGAAGTTCTCGGTCGCCGCGATCATCGCCAACCTGCACGACGTGGTCATCATCCTGGGCTTCTTCGCGTACTTCCAGTGGGAGTTTTCGCTCGCGGTGCTGGCGGCCGTGCTGGCCGTATTGGGCTACTCGGTGAACGAGTCGGTGGTCATCTTCGACCGCATCCGCGAGTCCTTCCGCCGCTACCGAAAGCTGACGACCCACGAAGTGATCGACCACGCGATCACCAGCACGATGAGCCGCACGATCATCACCCACGGCGCGACCCAGATGATGGTGCTGTCGATGCTGATCTTTGGCGGCCCGACGCTGCACTACTTCGCGTTGGCGTTGACCATCGGCATCTGCTTCGGCATTTATTCCTCCGTCTTCGTGGCCGCCGCCATCGCAATGTGGCTGGGTGTGAAACGCGAGGATCTGGTCAAGGCTTCAGCGCGCGAGGGCGACCCGAACGACCCGAATTCCGGAGCGGTGGTGTAGAGTCGACCGGACCCACACGACGACAGCCCAGGGCCAAAAAATTTCCACCATGGCGACCGCCGCCGACCCCAATTCCCTGGCTTCGCAGGCGCGGCGTCTCTACACCGAGCAAATCGTCAAGGGGCTCGCTGGCGTGGTGAACCGGGTTGCGACCCACATTCGCGACTTGGTCGACAAGCCGGCCGACCATGTCACCGCCCAGAGCCGGCGCGATCTGCGGGTCGAATTCCAGAAGACCGGTGCGGCCTGGCACCAGGGCATGGTGGGCGCGCTGCGCAACGCGTTGCTGCACGGTGTCTCGCTGGCGCGCGCGGGTGAAGGCCCGGTGGGCAGCAGCATTGGCGAGAGGTTCTCGCTGGTCGACGACGTCACGATCGAGCGTGAGATCGTCTCCTCGCGCCTGGCGCTGGCCATGATGGACCGCGCGTCCTGGGAGTTCACCGACCTGCACTCGCGCATGACCACGCTCGAGCGCCGCGACGAACTCGAGCCGCAGGACCTGGTTCGCGCGCATGTGCTGGCCCGCGTCGCGGTGGACGCCTGGTGTGTCGCCGGCTTGAAGCTCGAGATGTGGCGCGACCCGCAGAAGAGCATCCACGAGGAATTTGCGCTGCTGGTCGAGGAGGCGTACCACGAGGCCAACCGCTTCCTGATGTCCCGCGGCGTCCTGCCTGAAGTCGACCTGAGGCCCTTCATACGCCACTCGAAGGGCAGCGGCCGGCACAGCGGCAGCGGGCCGCTGGTGGTCGACGGCCCTACGGCCTGGTCGGCGCGCACCGCGTTTGCACCCTCCGGCAGTGGTGGCGGCGCCTCGGTATCCGGAGTTCCCAGCGGCCGCGGCTTTGCCGGCTCCGGTGCCGGCAATGTCGGCGAAGAAACCCGCCTGCTCACCCGCGCCCAGTCCTTTCCGCGCGGCGGCGAACACGCCGACCAGGTGCTCGGGCGTCTGAACAAACTGATCGGCCGCCAGTTGCCGGGCTTCGGCGACACCCGGGCATCGCCTCCGCGCAGCGCATCGGCTGGCCTGCAGGCCGCGATCGGCCATGCGCAACACAGCATTCAGCGCCGCTTCGACGCCGTGGTCGGGCGTGGCGGCGAGGTGTCGCCGGCGACGACACCGGCGCTGCTCGAAGAACTCAACCAGCGCAAGATTGCGCTCAAGCAAGCCGCGGAAACGCCGGTCGAGCGCGCCACCATCGAAATCGTGGCGCTCCTGTTCCAGAGCATCCTGACCGAGGACCGCCTGCCGGCCAGCGTGCGGGTCTGGTTCGCGCGGCTTCAAATGCCGGTGTTGCGGGTGGCTGTGAGCGAGCCCGACTTCTTTGCCACGGTCGACCACCCGGCGCGCCGCCTGATCGACCGCATGGGGGCCTGCGTGATGGGCTTCGACACCTCGTCGCGCCAGGTGGGCGATGCGCTGGAGATCGAGATCAAACGTGTGGTCCAGGTGGTCGAGGCCTACCCCGACACCGGGCGCCGGGTGTTCCAGACGGTGCTCACCGAGTTCGAGCGTTTCCTCGAGCATTACTTCAAGAACGAGAACGAGGCCACGCGCAAGGGCGTGTCTCTCGCGCAGCAGGTGGAGCAGCGCGAGACGCTGGCGATCCAGTACACGATCGAGCTGCGCAAGATGCTCAACGAGGTGCCGGTGCAGGAAGGCATCCGCCAGTTCCTGTTCCACACCTGGGCCGACGTCTTGGCCATGGCCGCGGTGAAATCCGGCGGCCAGAGCGACGCCACCAAGGCCATGAAACGCACCGCGGCGGACCTGATCTGGTCGGCCGGCGCCAAGGTGTCGCGCGACGAGCGGGCCGAGGTGATCCGGCGGCTGCCGCCGCTGCTCAAGTCGCTGCGCGAGGGCATGGCGCAGGCCGGCATCGTCGGCGAAAAACAGGACGAGCAGATCCGTGCGCTCAACAACTCGCTCGCCGCCGCGTTCACCGCCAAGGCCGCGGCGATCCCGCCGGAGCGTTTTGAAGAGCTGATGGAGCGGCTGGAGTCACTGGAAGAATTGCTGCCCGAATCCGAAGATGTGCAGATCGACGAATCGATCGTTCTCGACCTGTCCGGCCACGAGAGCTCCGAGCTCGAAGTGGTGGCCTCCGGCGGCTCTATGCCCACGCCGGCCATGCTCGCCTGGGCGCGCGAGCTTCAGGTGGGCAGCTGGTACATGCTCGACTACCGCGACCGCAACGAGGCGGTGCAACTGGCCTGGCTCGGGCTGCGGCGCCAGCTTTCGCTGTTTGTTTCCTCGTCGGGGCGCTGCGTGCTGTTCCAGCAGCAGCGTCTTGCGGCCTTCCTGCAGGCGGGTTTGTTGTTGCCGGCCCAGGAAGAAGCGCTCACGGTGCGGGCCACGCGCACCGCGCTGGCCAAGCTGGATGGCGATCCGGCAAGGTTGTTGAACTAGAGTCGGGGAAGCAGGCCTGACGGCCCTTTCCGGGCGCTCGTAGGGCGCGGCGCCCAACCGCCCGCCTCAATGAATCAGGCGGTCTTCCGGCGCGACAAAAAGTTCGTCGAGGATCAGCGCGTCGGGCTCCTCGCCAAGACTCCAGAACACCATCAGCACGATGATCTTCAGGTCATCGAGTTCGATCGGCGTTGCGCCGATGGCACTCGCGCGGTCGATCACCATTTCGCGCATTGGCGCCGGCAGCACGCCCGCCGATTCGAGGAAGCTGATGAAGCCGATCGACTCGTCGCCGAGCAGTTCCCGCTCGTTCTCGGAGTAGACGCGCATGCTGTGTTCATGCTGCGCGCTCGCGTGCGACTCGGTCGCCGAGGCCAGCCCGTTCAGCCAGGCCAGCGCTTCCTGGATTTCGTCGGACTCGAAGCCCACCGCAGAGAGCTTGCGGGTCAACTGGTCGCGGTCCGGGCAGGCGTCCGGGCGCCAGTAGTTTTCGTAAAGGTAAACCAGCACGTCGAACATGAGAGTCACTATAGCGCAGCGCTGCGGCTTGCATTTGCGGTGCGTCGCCGGGTTGCTGCGAGCCCCGTTCGGTGGCAACGAGGTTGTGGCTCAAGCGCTCGACCGGCGCTGGAACAAGCCTCCGGGCAGCCGCGCCAGGTGGCCGTCGAGTTCGAGCTCAAGAAGCCTGGCATTGAGCACCGGGGTCGGCAGGCCGGTGCGCGCCAGCAGTGCGTCCAGGCTCACCGGGTCATGCCCGAGCGCGTCGAGCAGCGGGTCGCCGGGCGCGGGATGAGATGCGGCTCGCTCCGCCGGCGTGTCCTCGACGATTCTTGTGGAGCCGGGCGCGCGCAGCTCATTCAGGATGTCGTCGGCGGCGTCGACCAGCTTGGCACCCTGTTTGATCAGCGCGTGGCAGCCGCGGGACTGAGGCGAGTGAATCGAACCCGGAATCGCGAAGACATCGCGCCCGGACTCCAGCGCCATGCGCGCGGTGATCAGCGAACCCGAGCGCACCGCGGCTTCCACCACCAGCGTGCCCTGGCTCAGCCCGGCAATGATGCGGTTGCGCATCGGGAAGTTTTCGCGCAGCGGCGGCGTGCCGATCGGGAACTCGCTCATCAGCACGCCCTGTGCCGCCACGCGGTGCGCCAGCGCGTGGTGCCGTGCCGGGTAGATGCGGTCCAGGCCGGTGCCGAGAACCGCCACCGTCGAGCCGGCGCCATCGAGTGCGCCCTCGTGGGCCGCGCTGTCGATGCCCAGCGCCAGGCCCGAGACGATCGTCCAGCCGGCGCGGCTCAGGTGCGCTGCGAAGGCTCGGGCGTTGTCGGCCCCTTGCGGGCTCGGGTGGCGGCTGCCCACAACGGCCAGGCTTCTCGCCTGCAGCAGTTCGACACGGCCGTGCAGATGCAGCAGCAGCGGCGGGTCGGCGGTTTGCAGCAGCAGCGGCGGGTACTCGGGGTCGCCGAGGGTGACGATGCGCCGTGACTCGCCGAGCGCGAGCCAGGCGGTGGTGGCCTCGAGCAAGGCGTCCAACTCGGCGGGCTTGGTGCCAAGCACCGCGGCCAGCCTGGTGCCCACGATCTCACGCTGCGCGGCGAGCGAGGCTTGGAAGATGGCCTCGGCCGAACCAAAGGCCGCAAGCAGGCGGCGCGAAGCGTCGCGACCAACACCCGAGGAGAGCAGCAGGCGCAGCCAGGCGGCGAGTTCTTGGGTGTCGAGCATCGCCGTCAGTATCGCCTCACGCGGCGACACGCCTTGGCGGGCGGGGCGCGCGGGCGCCGCTGCGCCGCAGCCCGCCGGCGCTCAGAGCTTCAGGGCTGGGTGAAGCGGTCGCCTGGCTTCACCGGGTCCTGCACCTGCAGGATCAGCGCGTGGGACACGCGGTCGAAGACGCTGAACACGAAGAGCAGGCCGTGCCGCTCGTCGGGCAGTTTCATCAGCGGCCGCGCCGGGTCGGTGCGGTCGGGCACACGTTCACCGGCGCGCCACAGCGCCAGCACATGGCCACGCTCCAGGCCGTCGTGGGCGCCGCGGTTGATCGCCACGATCTGGTTCTGGCCGGCGGTCACGGCGTCGCCGTATATCGACACGATCTGCCCGTCGATGGCCTTGCTCGGCGGGTGCGGCGCAAAACTCGCGGAGTCGCGTGATTGTTGCGGCGCGAGCCGGTCGCCCACGCCCACCTCTTGCAGGATGCTGGTGAGCACGAAGGTGGCGGGCACGATCTCGCCCTTGCCGTCGGCGCGCTGGCGCACTTCGCCCTCGCGGGTGTACTCGGCGCTGCCCAAGTGGCGCGCTTCGTAGCCCAGCACCTCGCGGGTGGTCGGGTCCAGCAGCGGCCGCGCTTCGCGGAACACGCGCCAGTCGCGCAGCCCGGCGAGGTCGCCGCGCACATAGGCGGTGTCGCCGCGCGAGAGCATCACCCGGCCTTCCTGGGCCGCCACGATACGCGGCGCCAGCGCCAGCGCGTCATTGTTGAAAACCACCGCTTCGTTGAGGAAGGGCGTGATCAGGTGCATCGGCACCGACGCCAGCGGGTTCGCATCGGAAGCCTCGCTGCGCACCCGCGGCGACAGCTTGACCGTGCCGCTCGGCCCCACCGACTGCGCCAGGCGCAGCCGCGCGCGGCCGTCGATCTTTTCCAGGACCAGGATCTGCCCGGGGAAGATCAGGTGCGGGTTGCGGATCTGTTCCAGGTTCATGCCCCACAGCTCGGGCCAGCGCCAAGGGCTTTTCAGGAAGAGCTTGGAGATGTCCCACAGCGTGTCGCCGCGCTTCACGGTGTGCGAGTCAGGCGCGTTCGGCGCCAACTCCGCCAGCGGCACGCCGGCCTGCGCCACCTGTTGTGCGGTGCTGCGCTGTTCGGGTGTCACCGGAAAATTCACCGCAAACGCCGCTGCCGACGCCAGCGACAGCACTGCGGCGAGAACGGGTGTGAGCACCGGGTGCGCCGTCGGCACAAGTCGGAGGGTGGGCTGCGGGCGTCGCGTCATCGAAAAGCTCTCCGAGGGCGGTGCCAACGATCCGGGCGGTTGTTCTACCCGCCACGAACCCAGGCGCCAAATGGTCATGATCCGAAGCGGCGAAGCGGCCTCGCCGGATCGGCGAAAATGCTCATACTGTTTCACAGATTCTGCCTCTAAAGCATTGATGCCGCAAACAAACTGGCGCGTCAACTCGCCGCGCGTGACCCCCGTCACGAAGCCCGGCGTTGTGTGACCCCCACAGCGTTTCAGGCGCTTTCGAAGTCAGTCCCGGCCCACACATCTTTAGCTTCGGTCCTACCGCATGGCCTTGCTTCCGATCCTCAAATATCCCGACCCGCGCCTGCACACCGTGGCCAAACCGGTGGCCGAGGTGAGCGAACGCATCCGGCGCCTCGTCGACGACATGCTTCAAACCATGTACGCGGCCGACGGTGTTGGCCTGGCCGCCACGCAGGTCGACGTGCACGAACGGGTGATCGTGATCGACACCTCCGAGACCCGCGACAAACCGCTCGTGCTGATCAACCCGCAACTCGTCAAACGCAGTGACGAGCGCATCGTCAGCGACGAAGGCTGCCTCTCGGTGCCGGCCATCTACGACAGGGTGGAGCGCCATGCACGTGTGACGGTGCGTGCGCTCGGCCGCGACGGCCAAAGCTTCGACTTCGACGCCGAAGAGCTGACGGCCGTGTGTGTGCAACACGAGATGGACCACCTTGTCGGCAAGGTGTTCGTGGAATACCTGAGCCCGCTCAAGCGCAACCGCATCAGAAGCAAGATGCTCAAGCAGGCGCGCGAGGAGCAGCGCGGCTGAGCCCCGCTGCCGCCCGGCCCAGGTGCACACGGTGACTGCCTTGCGGGTCGCCTTTGCCGGCACGCCCGAGTTCGCCGCGGCGGCGCTGCGGCAGATTCACGGCGCCGGCTTCGAGGTGCCGCTGGTGCTGACGCAACCCGACCGGCCGGCGGGCCGTGGCCTAAAGCTGCAAGCCTCGGTGGTGAAGCTGTTGGCGCTCGCCCACGGCCTGCCCGTGGTGCAGCCGCGCAGCCTGCGCCTGGACGGCAAGTCCCCCGATGACGCCGCCGCCGCGCGTGATGCGCTGCAAGCCGCCCGGCCCGATGTGCTCGTGGTCGCGGCCTATGGCCTGATCCTGCCAAGGGAGGTGCTGGTGCTGCCGCGCTTGGGCTGCCTGAACATTCACGCGTCCCTGCTGCCACGCTGGCGCGGCGCGGCACCGATCCAGCGTGCGATCGAAGCCGGTGACGCACGCTCCGGCATCACCATCATGCAGATGGACGAGGGCCTGGACACCGGCGACATGCTGCTGGCCGAGGCGCTCGACCTGCGCCCCGAAGACACCGCCGCGACGCTGCACGAGCGCCTCGCAGCGCTGGGTTCGCGGCTTGTCGTCGACGCGCTGCGGGCCGTGTCGCGAGGCGGATTGCAACGCATCGCTCAGCCGCTTGAAGGCGTCACCTACGCCCACAAGATCGACAAGTCCGAAGGCTTGATCGACTGGAGGCTCGACGCAGCAACCATCGAGCGTCGGGTGCGCGCCTTCGACCCCTTCCCCGGCGCGAGTTTTGTGCGCGACGGCCAGCAGCTCAAGGTCTGGCGGGCGCAGGCGCTTTCGATCGACCCGGCGCACGCGGACCCAGCCGGGAAGCCCGGGGACGTGATCGCTCTCGGCAACGATGCCGTTCGCATCGCCTGCGGCGGTGGCACCGCGCTGGACCTCGTCGAATTGCAGCGCCCGGGTGGGCGCCGCGTGCCCGCGACGAGCCTAGCGCAGGCGCTCGGCCTGCGGGCCGGCGAGGCGCTCGCTTCACCGCCGCCTTGACCGACCGCCTTGACCGACCGCCCGGGCTGCTTGACCGGCGAGCAGGCCAGCAATTGAACTCCAGCTGCGAGGCCGCATCTACCGCGCCACGGCACCTGCGCCGGCACACCCAAGGACCCCGTCGATGTTCAACCTGATGAAGACCGCCATCCTGATGGCTGCGATCACCGCGCTCTTCATGTTCCTCGGCCAATTGATCGGGGGGCAGAGCGGGATGATGATCGCGCTCGTCGTCGCGCTGGGCATGAACTTCTTCAGCTACTGGTTCAGCGACAAGCTGGTGCTGCGCATGTACAACGCGCAGCAGGTCGACGAGACCAGCGCGCCGCAGTTCTACCGCATGGTGGCCGATCTGGCGCAGAAGGCCGAACTGCCGATGCCCAAGGTGTACCTGATCCAGGAGGACGCGCCGAACGCTTTTGCCACCGGCCGCAACCCGGAGCACGCCGCGGTTGCGGCCACCACCGGCATCCTGCGGGTGCTCAGCGAGCGCGAGCTGCGCGGCGTGATGGCGCATGAGCTGGCGCATGTGCGCCACCGCGACATCCTGATCAGCACGGTGAGCGCGACCATGGCGGGCGCGATCTCGATGCTGGCCAACTTCGCGATGTTCTTCGGCGGCCGCGGCGGCGACGGCCGCAGCAACAACCCGATCGTCGGCCTGCTGGTGATGATCCTCGCGCCGCTGGCCGCGAGCCTGATCCAGATGGCGATCAGCCGCGCGCGCGAGTTCGAGGCCGACCGCGGCGGTGCCGAGATTTCCGGCGACCCGCAGGCGCTGGCCGCCGCCTTGCAGAAGATCCAGCGCTACTCGCAAGGCGTGCCGATGGAAGCCGCCGAACGCCACCCCGAAACCGCACAGATGATGATCATGAACCCGCTCTCGACCGGCGGCCTGCGCGGCCTGTTCAGCACCCACCCGAGCACCGAGGAGCGGGTCGAGCGCCTGTTGCAGATGGCGCGCGGCGGCTGAGCTCTTTCCTGCACCGCCCTGTACCACCCCGCACATCGTTCGTGATGCGCGGCCCGTCGGCCCGATCTGCAACGTGTCGCGCGAAGGCTGAAAGCCGCGCGGCGGCGGGGCACAGTGGTGGCGCTCGCCACTTGAACATCGCTCACGAGGTCGCCCCACCATGAACACCCGCCGCCACCTGTTTCTCGCCGCCGGCCTCGCCGCCATCCTGTGTGCCCCGAGCTTCGCGGCCACCACCGGCTCGGGCACGCCGGCCACCGAGATGCGCCAGGTCAGTGACTTCCAGGCGATCTTGCTGGAAGGGTCTATGGACCTCGTGGTGCGCCAGGGCACGCGCGAAGCGGTCGAGGTGAGGGCCGACGACAACCTGCTGCCGCTGATTGCCACCGCGGTGGAGGAGGGCGCGGCGGGCCGCACCCTGCGCATCGGCGTCAAGCGGGGCGAGTCGATCCGCAGCCGCACCCCGATCGTGGTCACGGTGGATCTGCTGCGCTTGACGGCGCTGGCCAGTTCCGGCTCGGGCAACGTGGTCGTCGAAGCGCTGAAGACGCCGAGGCTGGCGCTGTCGATCAGCGGCTCGTCGGACCTGCGGGCCAAGGCGCTGAGCGCCGACGAGCTGAGCCTGTCGATCGCCGGCAGCGGCGACGTGTTGCTCGCGGGCAAGACCACCGGCTTCAAGGTCTCGATTGCCGGCAGCGGCAGCCTGCGCGCGCATGAACTTGCCGCCGACGAGGTGCGCGTCAGCATCGCGGGCAGTGGCGACGCCCAGGTCAACGCCAACAAGACGCTCAGCGTCTCGATCGCCGGCAGCGGTGACGTGGAATACAGCGGCAACCCCAGCGTCAAACGCAGCGTGGTCGGTAGCGGCAACGTGACGCGCAAGTAGCGAGGTTCGCCGCCGCGGCCGCGGTTGCCGGCCGCACGTGACAATCGTGCCGATGAGCCCCACGGTGCCGGCCGACCCCTTGCCGATCTGGCGCGAGCCCGAGTTCGAGCAGGGCGTGCGCGAGATGGGCGGTATCGCCCTGGGCATCGCCGCCTGGGGCCTGGTCACCGGGGTGGCGATGGCCAAGAGCGGCATGCCGCTGTCGCTCGCGGTGCTGATGTCGCTGATCGTCTTTGCCGGCAGCGCACAACTCGCCACGCTGCCGCTGATCGCCGCGGGCGCGCCGGTCTGGGTGGTCTGGGCCACCGCGGCCTGCGTCAACCTGCGTTTCCTGGTATTCAGCGCCGGCGCGCGGCCCTACTTCGGGCATTTGCCGTTCTGGCGCCGCATGCAGGTCGGCTATTTCATCGCCGACATCAACTTCGTGGTCTTCACCCGCCGCTACCCCGAGCCGCGGCGCGCGCCCGGGCAACTGGCGTATTTCTGGGGTGGCGTGATCACCAACTGGCTGGCCTGGCAGTTGCCGTCGCTGGTCGGCATCTTCGTCGGCAACCATGTACCGGCCGACTGGGGCATCGGCTTTGCCGGCACGCTCGCGCTGATCGGCTTGTGCTGGTCGCTGCTCGGCGACCGCGCCACCTGGGCTGCCGCCGCGGTCGCGGCCTGTGCGGCCGTCGCGGCCTATTCGCTGCCGCTGCGCCTGAACATCGTGGTGGCGATCGCTGCGGCGGTGGCGGTGGGGCTGCTCATCGACCACAGCGTGCCGCGCAGCGTGAAGCCCGAGGACGACCTCACCTGAGGTGATAGCGATGGGCTACGCCGAAACCGTCCTCACCGTCGTCGGCCTGGCGCTGTTGACGCTGCTCACCCGCGGCTTCTTCCTGATCCCCGAGCGCGAGCTGCCGCTGCCGAAGTGGCTGATGCAAGGCCTGCGCTACGCGCCGCTCGCCGCGCTGATGGCGGTGGTGGCGCCCGAGGTGCTGCTCACCCAAGGTGAGTTCATCTCCACCTGGAAGGATGCGCGCCTGCCCGCGGTGCTGGTGGCCAGCGCCTACTGGTTCTGGCGCCGCGGCATTCTCGGCACTATCGTCAGTGGTACCGCGACCCTGCTGGTGCTGCGCCTGGGCTTCGGCTGGTGAACTCCCGGCGCCCGACCCACTCCCTACAATCTTGGCCAGCTTGTCCGCTCGACAGCTCGCTCGTCAACCCGGCTCTGCAACCCATGAACCCATCCACGTCGATGCCATGAACGTCCTGCGCTTTTCCGATCTGATCGCCCTGGGCCAGGTGGCCGGCAAACGTGTCTTCATCCGCGCCGACCTCAACGTGCCGCAGGACCATGGCCCGCAAGGTCAGGGCCGGATCACCGAGGACACCCGCATCCGCGCCAGCGTGCCCTGCATCCGCATGGCGCTGGACGCCGGCGCCGCGGTGATGGTCACCTCGCACCTGGGCCGCCCCACCGAAGGTGCGTTCAAGCCCGAGGACTCGCTCGCGCCGGTGGCCGCACGCCTGGCCGAACTGCTCGGCCGCGAGGTGCCGCTGATCTCGAACTGGGTTGATGGTGTGCAGGTGCAGCCTGGCGAGGTGGCGCTGCTCGAAAACTGCCGCGTCAACAAAGGCGAGAAAAGGAACGACGAGGCGCTGGCGAAGAAAATGGCCGCGCTGTGCGACATCTTCGTGCACGACGCCTTCGGCACCGCACACCGCGCCGAGGCCAGCACGTACGGCATTGCGCAGTTTGCGCCGATGGCCTGCGCCGGCCCGCTGCTCGCGGCCGAAATCGACGCCATCACCCTGGCCCTGGCCAAGCCGAAGCGCCCGCTGGTCGCGATCGTTGCCGGCGCCAAGGTGAGCACCAAGCTCACCATCCTGCAGAGCCTGAGCGCCAAGGTCGACGGCCTCATTGTCGGCGGCGGCATCGCCAACACCTTCCTGCTCGCCGCCGGGTTGGCCGTAGGCAAGAGCCTGGCCGAGCCCGACCTGGTGGGTGAGGCGCGCGCGGTGATCGACACCATGAAGGCACGCGGCGCCGCGGTGCCGATCCCGGTGGACGTGGTTTGCGCCAAGGCCTTCAAGGCCGATGCGCCGGCCACGGTCAAGGCCGCCGCCGATGTGCAGGCCGACGACCTGATCCTCGACGTTGGCCCCAAGACCGCCGCAATGTTCGCCGAGCAAATCATGGCCGCCGGCACCATCGTCTGGAACGGCCCGGTCGGCGTGTTCGAGTTCGACGCCTTCGCTAAAGGCACCGAAACCATCGCCCGCGCGATCGCCGCCAGCCGCGCCTACAGCCTTGCTGGCGGCGGCGACACGTTGGCGGCCATCGCCAAGTACGGCATCGAGAGTGAGGTGGAATACATCTCCACCGGCGGCGGCGCGTTCCTCGAAATTCTCGAAGGCAAAACCTTGCCGGCGTTCGAAATCCTGAGCCGGCGCGCCGCTGGCTGATCCACGTCACAGGCGAAGGCCTGGACCGGCGCGACAGCGGCGACGAGAGCCCACCGTCTTGTCGCGCGCTGCGGCCGCAGGATCAAGCGGCGCGATCGGCCTGCAGGACCGGTCTGCACTGATCGAACCGTGCGCTCAGGCCGCAAAGTCAGGCTGCACGATCATGCCGCCGCAGCGGCCGCCAGGCGAGCAGCAGGCACAGCGCCGCGAACGCGAGCAGCAGCGCCGCCTTGGGCACGATCTGAAGCGCGTCGGGCGCGCCCAGGAACACAGCCTGCATGCCGTCCAGCGCCCAACCCATTGGCGACCATTCGCTCACCGTCTGCATGCCCGGCGGCATCAGTGCGCGCGGCACCATCACACCGGCCAGCGCGCCGAGCAGCACGTTGGCGCCGCCACCCAAGGCGGCCGCGTGGTCGAAGGCGCGGCTGTAGGCGGCGATCAGCAGCGCCAGGCTCACCGCCGCGGCACTGGTGGCCAGCACCATGGCGGCGAACCAGCCGACGGCCAGGTCGAGGTAGAGCGTGTCGCCGCCGAGCGCGGGAACCAACCAGCGACCCACCAGCAGCATCAGCAGCAATTGCACCCAGTTCAGCGCCATGAACGCGAGCAGCTTGCCGCCAAGCACCGCGCCAGGCCGCACGCCGAAAGTGGCGATGCGAACCAGCGTGCCGTCGTTGCGCTCCTGCACCAACACGCCGGCGATCGGGATCACCACGAAGAACATGCCGAAGATCAGCCACGCCGGCACGCTCTGCTGCACCGCGGTCATCTTGCGGCCGGACTCGATCTCGTACAGGTAGCGGGTCGCGAGCGAGCCCGCCGCCGGGAACAGTTCGCTGCTCGCGGCGCTGCCGAGCAGCAGGCTGGCAAACGGCCCGGCTTCGGCGGCGGCCACCTTCATCTGCACCTGCAACATCGAAAAACTCAGTTCGGCGCGAAGGCGACCGGCCGCGGCCGGCTGAACACGGTTGCTCAGCCACAACTCGATGCGCTCCGGGCGCGGCTTGCCCTGCGCGTCGAGCCAGTCGGATTGCATCACAACGCCCGCTTGCACCCGACTCGCCCGGAGTGCGCCGAGTAGCGCGTCACGCGAGCCAAAGAGCTGGCCGTCGTTGCGCACAAGCCAGTCGCGTGACCACTGCGCGGCGGCGGCACTCGGATCCTCCACTACCCAGCCGGTGGGCGGGTAGGGCACGCTGGCTGCGGTGAGCGTGTTCTTGAGCGCAAACGACATCACGAGAATGAATGCCGCCGGCATCAGGAAGAGCACCGCCAGGCCGTGAGGATTGCGCAGCAACAGGCGCCACTCTTTGAGGGCGATGGCCAGCGCTTGTTTAAGGCGGCGCATGCGTGCCTATCGGCGGCCCGACCGTTTTTGGCGCGGAGCGCCTTGCTTGACATGAATCTGAACGCACCTCATGACAGTACCGCCGGGCCGCTCCAAGGAACTGACGCGGCCCCTCGGGGGCTGCGAACGAAGTGAGCTGGGGGCTGTTTCATCCTAGTCGCGCAGAGAACGCTCGGTGTAGTGCATGAACAGCGCCTCAAGGCTTGCGAAGGCCATGCCGCCCGCTTGGCCTTGCAGCAGCGTGGGCAGGTCGCCACTGGCAAGCACGCGGCCATGGTCGAGCAGCAGGATGCGGTCGCACACCGCCGCTGCTTCTTCCATGTAATGCGTGGCATACACGACTGCGGCGCCAGCGCCGGCCAGCGCACGAACCTGCTCGAGCAGGAAGGCGCGAGATTGCGGGTCGACGCCGACGGTGGGCTCGTCGAGCATCAGCACGTCTGGTTTTTGCAGCAGCGCGATCGCGATGTTGAGGCGCCTGCGCACCCCGCCCGAACAATGCCGCGCGGGTTTGTCGGCGAACTCGCTCAACATGCACGCGGCAATCGCCCGCTCCACCCGTGCAGCGCTCTCGGCCGCCGGCAGCACCAGCATCGCGGCAAAAAAACGCAGGTTCTCGACGCACTTGAGCTGCGGGTAGAACGCGTACTCCTGCGGCACCCATGCCACCACCGGTTCGCGCGCGCCGACGCGGCGCACCAAGCCGCTTTCTGGCCGGCGCAGCCCTGCCAGAACGCCGATCAGCGTCGACTTGCCCGAGCCGTTGGGCCCGAGCAGGCCCAGTACCTGGCCGCGCGACAAGACAAGGCTCACGTCGTGCAGTGCGGCTTCGGGCTGATCGGGATAGCGGTAGCCGATATGTTCGGCGCTCAGTACGGCGCTCAGGTCGGAGCCAAGTACCGGGCTCGGTTCCATGCTGACGTCGTTGCTCGCGGCGGCGCCGAGGCTGGCGTCGCTCACAGCTTGCGCGCTCCGGCCTGGTCGAGGCTGGCCGGGCAGGCGTGCACGTCCGCGCCGCGGTCGCGCCGCAATACCGGCGCCGTACCGCGACTGCGCCAAAGGCCGCGCGGGTAGAGCCCCTTCCTGAGCAGGCGCCCAGCCACCATGGCGACGATTTTCAGGATGTCCACCACCGGGCGAAAGTGGCTGTGTCGCGCGTTCTCGGGGTAGCGCCCGGGTATTGCCACCGCCAGCGTCAGTACGCCGCGGTCGGCCGCCTCGATCAGCACTTCGCTCTCGAACGTGAATCGGTCGCCGCGCACTCCGCCGTCGAGCGCCGCGGCCATCGCCGCCGCCGGGTAGACACGAAAGCCCGATTGCGAGTCGGCAATCGGATGCCCGGCGGCCCACGAAATCCAGAAACACGCAAACCGGTTGGCGAGATAGCGCGCCAGCGGGAACTGCGCGCGGTCGTGCAGCCGTGCACCGATCACGATGCGGTTGGGCTCGCCACGCCAGACCGCGAGCAACTCGCTGGCGTCCCCCGGGTCGTGCTGGCCGTCGCCGTCGAGCGTGACGACGCACAGCGCGCCTTCGCGCAGCGCGGCCTCGAACCCGCTGCGCAAGCTCGCGGCCTTGCCGCGGTTTTCGCGGTGGCGCAGCAGCGTCAGCTTCAGCCCGCGCAACTGCTCCGCGCTGCCGTCGCTCGAGCCGTCGTCCACGACGATCACACGCGGGCACAACACCAGAGCCGCTTGCGCCAGCGCGCGCAGGGTTCGCTCCTCGTTGTAGGCCGGGATCAGCAGCCACGCGCCGTCCCAGGCGCCGTCGCATTCGCTGCCCGGCGGCGGATGCGCCGAGCCTTCGAGAAGCCTGGATTCGCGAACGCCGGGTTCACCAGCGTTGTCGTGCATCGCCATCAATACAAACCGCCGTTCACGCCGATCACCTGGCCGGTGATGTAGCTCGCCGCATCCGAGGCCAAGAATGCCACCAGCGCCGCCACCTCGGTGGGCGTTCCGGCGCGGCCCATCGGAACCAGGGACTTGACCCGTTCGGCAGGAAATGTGTCGTCGCTCATCGCGGTGCCGATGATGCCCGGCGCCACCGCGTTGACCGTGATGCCGCGACGGCTGAGTTCGATTGCCAGCGACTTGGTGGCGCCATGCAGCCCCGCCTTTGCCGCGGCGTAATTGGCCTGCCCCTTGTTGCCCGCCTGCCCGGCCACCGAGCTGATGTTGACGATGCGGCCCCAGCGGGTTCGCACCATCGGCAGCAGCAGCGGTTGCGTGACGCGGAAAAAGCCGTTCAGGTTGGTGTCGACGACGCGTGTCCACACCTCGGCCGGCATGCCCGCCATCAGCGCGTCGTGGTGCACGCCCGCGTTGTTGACCAGGATCTGGATCGGCCCGTCGGCCAGCAGCGTGTCGACCGCGCTCTGCACTGCCAGCGCGTCGGTGAGGTCGAAGGCCACCGCGCTCGCGCTTGCGCCGCGCGCCAACAGCGCCGCGGCGATCTCACGGGCGCGCTCAAGTTGGCGGTTGGCGTGCACCACCACGTGCACGCCGCTGTCCGCCAACGCGGAGCAAATCGCCGCACCGATGGCGCCGCTGCCGCCGGTGACCAGCGCGCGCCTGCGAGCCGTGCCTTGGCCTGCGCTCACGATTGAAACGCCACCAGCAAACGCCCGCGCGCATGGCACAAATGCTGCACGTCGGTCACCGAAAAACGGTACGAACAAGCCGCATCGACCAGGCCGATCAACTCGGCGTGAACGTTCAAGGCGCCACATCGTTCGTCGAAGAAGCCGGCAATAAGTTCGACATCCACCAACTTCGCCAGCACGCCCGCGCGCGGCGTACAGGAGTTGCTGAGCAGCGCGCCGTGCACCGCGGCGGCCTGCGCCGCATATTCAACCGCCGCCACCGCGGGCACGCCCTGGGCCCGCGCCAGCGGGTGGTTCAAGGTCGGTGCTGCGGCCGTGCAGTGAATGTGGGTCGCGTCCCAGCTTGTGACGGCGTCGAGCAGGCACATGGCACCGGCGTGCGGCACCCGGCGTTCGATGTCGGCGCGGGTCAGCATGGGGGTGGCGAACCGCTCGGCGCGAGCCGGCGCAAGTGCAGCGTCTGGCGGCCCATCGGCAGGTGGCAATCGGCTGGTGTTTCGTCGGCCAGCAGGGCGAGTGCGACAAAGCCTTGGGCGCTCGCGTTGTTGCGCCAGGCTTCGGGCAGCCAGGCCGTCGACAGCGCGGCGCGCCTGTTCGTGTCGTTGCGGATCAAGCTCAACTCGAAGTTCGCGATTGGCGCCTGAGCGGTCGCTTGAGGGGTCGCTCCAGGGGTCGTCTCGGCGTTCGTCCGAACATTCGCAGGGCCCGCGTCGCACGCGATCACCCAGGCGGTGGCCGACGGCTGCGCGACCGGTAGCAGCTCACTCATCGGCTGGGGCATCGGCGCGTCGTAGGCCATGAAGAGCACGGCCTGTCCGCTGGTCTTGGCTTCGCTTGCCGCACACAGCAAGCCGCTGGCGAAACTGTCGCGCCCGAGGCTGATGCTGAGCGCGGCTTGGCGGTTCTGGTGGGCGATGGAGAAGTAGCCGGTCGGCGCGTTGTGCACCGAGTTGTGAAAGGTCAGGGGCGACACTTCGCGTGTGCTGGCCAGCGAATGCAGCATCGCCTGGCAAACCTCGCCGGTGCCTTCGTCGGACGCAAACACCAGGCGCAATTCGCTGGCCGCAAACGGGCTCGCGCGCAAGGCCTGCTCGGCACAGGCCAGCGTCAGGCGAACCACGAGGCTGGCGCGCCGACGTTCGTTCGGCGGCAGGGCTTGGGGGCTCGGAAGCACCAGCTCGACACTGTCGCTCGCGCGTGTGCCACGACGCAGGGCGAGCAGTTGTTCGAGCGAGGCCACTTCGGGAGCCAGGGCGCCGGCGGCGTAGAGCTTGAATGGCATCGGCATCCTAGGGCCTGTTCACACTACGGGATGCGCCTTGCCAGCCCTGTTCCCGTACGGGTTGCCACCAAAACCGCCGCGCGCGTCGTTGCAATGCCGCGCCGGGGCAAAACCCCGGCTTCGTTTTGCGCCGAGCTCGCGGCTGTTTTGGTGACAACGCATCGCTCATCCGTCGTGTGAACAGGCCCTAGGCCGCCCGGCCAAAAATCAACGAGCAGTTGCTGCCGCCGAAACCGAAGCTGTTGCTCATCGCGTAGCGCAGCGACGCGGGGCGCGGCGCGAGGACCACGTCGAGCGCGAGGCCCGTGTCGAGCTCGCGCAGCCTGGCCGACGGCGGGATCTGCTGCTGTTGCAGGGCCTGGATCGCGACGATGGCCTCGGTGATGCCCGCGGCGCCCAGCGTGTGGCCGGTGACGCCCTTGGTGGACGACACCGGCACCGCGCCCGGGCCGAACACGGCGCCGGTGGCCAGCGCTTCGGCGCTGTCGTTGGCCAGGGTCGCGGTGCCGTGCGCGTTGACGTAGCCGATATCGCTGGCTGCAAGGCCGGCTGCCCGTAGCGCCTCGCGCATCGCGTTTTGTGCACCCAGGCCCTCGGGGTGTGGGGTCGACATGTGCCAGGCATCGCTGGCTTCGCCGCCGCCGATGAAATTGACGGCGCTGAAGCGCCGCTCGAGCAACGCGAAGCCGGCCGCTTCGCCGATCGAGATGCCGCTGCGCGCGGCGTCGAATGGGCGGCAGGCCTCGGCCGACAGCAGCTGTAGCGAATTGAATCCGTGCAGCGTCGACAGGCACAAACTGTCCACGCCGCCGACCACCACCGCGTCGGCCCAGTCGCATTCGATCCAGCGCTGCGCGAGCACGAAGGCTTTGGCGCTTGAGGAGCAGGCGGTGGAGATCGCCACCATCGGCCCGCGCGCGCCGAGCACCTCCGCACTGAAGTGGCACAGCGCGTCCAAAGAGTGGCTCTTGCGGTAGTCGAAGTTCTCGGGCCAGCGGCCGCTATCGAGCCGCTGCGGGTACGCGATCTCGGTGCTGCGAATTCCGGCGGTGCTGGAGCCGAGCACCAGACCCACCCGGTGCGCGCCGTGGCGCGCAACCGCGTCGCTCACCGCGCTTGCAAAGCCGTTGCGTTGAAGCGCCGCGAAAGCCAGGCGGTGGGTGCGGCAGTCCCATGCGCCGAAGGCCTCGGGCAGGCCTGTGTCGTCGATGCCCGGCACCTCGCCCAGCCAGCAGGGCAGGCTGCACCAGGAAAGCTTGTTGGGCGCCAGGCCGGACTCGCCGCCGACGATGCGCCGCCACGAATCGGCGTTGTCGACTCCCGCTGCGTGCAAGGTACTGAATGCCGAGATGCCTAACAAACTGAACTCCGAGGACCGCGGACCGGGGCTTGGCGGGCGAGGCCTGCTTGCCAGGCCGGCATGTCCGGCGGGACCGCACCCTCCCACTTTTCTTCGACCGTGACGCGGCGTGAAGTTTAGTCCACGCCCTTTGCCGCCACGCACTCAAGCAGCGTGTGATAGCCGCCGACGCCGTCGCTGATTTTGTCGACCGCCAAGCCGGCACGCGGCAGCAGCGCGAGGAACACTTTCGAGTCGTACATCTGGCTGTTGCCGTTGGCCACACAAGTGAAGTACAGCGAGGTCTGTTGCAGGCTGAACGCCGCGGCCTCGAAGCGCTGGCGGTCCCAGAACAGCTCGAGGATCCAAAGTCGCCCGCCTGGCGGCAAGGCCGTGCGCACCTTGCGCAACACCGCGACGATCTGCGCCTCGGAAAAGCAGTCGAGAAGCTGGCTCATCCAGATCAACTCGTAGCCCGGTGGCAAGGCAGCAGCGTCGTCGAGCAGGTTGGCGGGATGAAAGCGCACCCGCTCAATCTGTCCGGCGCGGCGCAGGTTCTCGCGCGCCACGTCGAGCTGTATCGGTAGGTCGGCCAGGCCGACTGCGCAGGCGGGCAAACCGGCCAGGCAAGCCAGCGCAAATTTGCCGGTGTTGCAACCCACGTCGAGCAGGCTTGCGGGGGCGCTGGCGGCGAGGCGCTCGCACACTGCGGGGAACGCCAGGTCGGAGTAGAAATGGTCGAACGCGAACCAGCTTTTGCGCGCCGGCTCGGGCATTTCGGACAAGCCTTCGTACAGCGTGGCCCAGGGGCCGATCGCCTTCAGGCCGGCGGGTTGGCCCTCGCTCAGCGCCTGGCCCAGAAATGCGGCGGCCTGGTAGCAGACATCGCGCGTGAAGTCGAAGTTCACGCGTGTCATCTCGTCTTCGAGCAGGAAGCGGCCGAGCTTGCCGATGTGGAAAACATCGTCGCGCCGCCACACGATGTGCAGGCCCAGGCCGGCTTCGAGCAGCACGCGCACGGCGTAGTTCGACAAGCCGGTCTGGGCCGCCACGCCGTCGATGTTCAGGCCGTGCGGCACCGCCTTGGCCAATGCGGCCAGCACGCCGCGGTCGCGCATCGCCGCGGTGGCGTGAAACGCCAGCGGCGCAAACGCCAGGTGCTGTGCGGCCGTCACGGCCTGAAGCGCCGTCAGGGGGTCTCGGTCGAACATGGGCACTCCTGGAAGTCGCGGGCATGCGCCAATGTGCATTCGTGCGACGGGTCATTCATCGTGATGCAGCCGCGTGACGCTGCGGTCGCCCTGGCTTTCGACGATCGCGATTTCGTCAATCCGCCCGCGCATGCCTTGCAGTTCGATCTGCTTCAAGTGGCGCGCAACGCTGGCCTTGCGCGGCGTGAGCTGAAGCCGCCATTGCCGCTCGTCGCCGCTGAGCGCCAGCTGAAAATCGTGCTGGAGCGAAGCCAGGTCGCCGGCCATCGCGCGGCGCAGCGCATGGGCCAGCGCCACCACCGCCGGCGCGTCGGCCAATAGCAAGTCCTTGGCGGCACCCGAGACGGGGTCGATGAGCTGGAGCCGGTCGTCCAGAATGCGCCAGGTTTCGCGGCGCGGCGACTCGATGCGTTTTTCCAGCATCGTGGCGCTGGAGCGCATCGTGCCGCTGGAGCGCAGCGGCGCCTGAAGCCACTGCGACTCGCGGGTTTCGGTGAAGCGCACCTCGCGCCGTGGCGTGTTTTGCAGCAAGGCACCGAGGCCGGCCAGGTCGAAACCTGGTGCGGCGGCGGCATCGCTGGCCACGCCGGCGAGCCCGAGCCCGAGCCGCAATCCCAGCAGCAGCGCGGCCAGCGCGACGCTGCGCAACGTGTTGGCGATCATCGCGGCGTCCAGTACGGGTAGAAGTTGAACCAGTTGTGCGGGTAGCGGCGCGCGGTCTGCTCGAGCCGCGCGGCATAGCGGTCGACCACCGGTTGCAGCGCCGCACCGCGAGCGCGGGCGTCGGCTGCGGGCCCGATCTCGACAAACTCGATGCGGTACTTGGCGCCGCCTTCGTAGAGGCCGAAGCACATCAGCGTGGCGGCGCCGGCACGCGCGGCGAGCACATGGGGCCCGAGCGGGAACGCGGCCGGCCGGCCGAAGAATAGGGCCTCCAGGCTCGCGCCGACGCCATCGACACGGTCGGCCAGTGTGGCGACGACGCCGCCACGCTCGAGCACGTCGAAGGCGCGCAAGAAACTGTCGGGGCGGCCGAGCGCAATCACGTCGGGCTGGCCGTCGTCGATGCCGGCGATGCGGCGCAGGCGCGCGCGCGGGTCCAGGTGCATCAGCACCGTGATCGGCTCCCGGTGGAGCGCCTGGTTGGCGAGCTTCATCAGGTCGAAGCTGCCCAGGTGCGAGCCGAGCAGCAGGCAGCCTCGGCCGGACTTCAAGGCCTCGCCCACCAGCGCCGCGCCTTCGATCGTGACCTGGAAGCGCTCGAAATCGCCGCTGGCCATGTAGACCCGGTCGAGCAGCGTGGCGCCGAAGGCATGCATATGCGCGAGCACGTCCCTCCAGCGCGCGGGGCGGCCGAGGGCGGCGCTCAGGAACTCCGCCGACGCGCGTCTTCCGACGCCGTCCGTCGCGAAGAAGTAAAGCGCGATCGGCAATATCAGCGCGCGACAGCAGGGACGGCCAACGGTTCTGGCAAGCCAGGCCATCACGCCGATCAACCAGGCGCTGCCCCGTTCGGCCTTGGCCTTCCAGAGCCTCATCGCGACGGCGCCTCGGCCGCTGACACGACTCCGGTGGCGAGCGTCAACGTCGCACCGGCACGCCGAACGCGAACCGAGAATTTGAAGCGCTCGCCGACCGAGTCGATCGAGAGCATCGCCAGCTCACCGGGCAACAGCGGCGCAACGAATTTGACCTGCTGCAAAACCGTGACCTCGCGCTCGAACCCGCGGGCGATCTGGCTCAGCACATGGTCGAGCAACAACACGCCCGGGACCATCGGGCGTCCCGGGAAATGGCCAGGCAACGCGGGGTGGTCGTGCGGCACCATGAACTCGAACTCGCGCGGCGTGGGCGCTGCATCGCCCTGGGGATCGCGCTTTCGATCACTCTCGCGGTCACTCTCGCGATCACCCTCGCGATCACCCTCGCCATCCTCAGGAAGCTGCGCCACCATAGCGTGCTGCCACTGCCTGTAGACCTCGTCGAGCGCGGCGCGCGGCAGCTTGCCGTTGTCGTTGCGCGGCAGCTTGGCCACGGGGATGAGGCTGCGGGGCAGGAACACCGGGTCCAGGCGCGCACGCAGCCAGCGCTCGGTGGCGGCGCGGTCCAGGGCGGGGCCGGCGTGGATCAGGCACAGGCGCTCGGTGGGGTTGTCGCTCGCGGGCAGGTAGAACACACCGTCGCTAAGGCCGGGCAGGTCCTGAAGCAGCAGGTTGAGCCCGGCCAGCGACGATCGGCGTCCGGCGATCTTGATCACGTCGGCGTGGCGTCCCAGCAGCTTGAAACTGCCGTCGGGGGCCAGCTCGATGCGGTCGAGCAGCGTCACCGGTGAGCTGAAATGCGAGCCCGATGCGGTGGCACCGGCCCCGCCCTCGTGCCCCCCCAAGCCCACGCCATCGCCATCGACCGCGCTCTCGAAAGGTGCCACTTGCACGCCACTCACCGGCCACCAGCGCGGGTCGCTCGCGCCGCGGCGCATCGCCAGCACGCCGGTTTCGGTAGAGCCGTAGATTTCGAGCACCGGTGCGCCCACCAGCGCTTCGGTGCGCTGCGCCAGCGCCTGCGGCAACGGCATCGTGGAGACGATCACGACGCTGCAATTCGAGAGCGCCAGGCTCGACTGCGCCAGGCTGCGCAGGTGCAACGGCGTTGCCACCCAGGCCGCGGCCCGCGCGCTCGCGAAGGCCTGCTGCACATCGGCCGGCAGCAACGGCCGGCCCTCGCGCACGGGGATGCCGTGCACCAGCGACAGCATCACCGAAGCCTCCAGGCCGAACATATGCTGCGGCGCCACGCTGCACACGATCTGCCGCAGGGCGGCCACGCCGCCGACGACATCGCACGACAGGCGCTCGCCCAGCACCAGCGCGCCCTGCGCCAGGTGCAGCAGCGACTTCACCTGCGACTCGGGCGCACCGGTGCTGCCGGAGGTGAAAAGCAACACAGCGGCGCGGTGCCAGTCGGGTTGCCAGGCGAGGTCGGCCGGCACCGGCGGCGGCGATGTCGCTGGCGCTGGCGTTCGCCGCCAGCTCAGGCATCGCGCATGTTCGCGCCACGAGTCGCGAAGGTCCTCCGCTGCGTCGACCACAACCACCGGCCGCAGGCAGGTCTTCAGCACATCGACCAGGTCGGCATGGCCACCCGAGGGCGGCAGCACGGTGAGCCGCGCGCCGCGCAGCGTTGCGAGGAACGCGACCAGAAAACCCGCGCGCGAGCCGCACAGGTTGGCCACCGCATCGGCGTCGCCAAGGCGCTGTGCGAGGTCGAGCGACGCGGCATGCAGCTCGCGCCAGGTCCATGTCCTGTCGCTGCCGAGCACCGCCGGCTGGTCCAGCACATTGGCGCCGGCGAGCAGTGGCGAAGCGAACAAACACGGCGGTACCGCCGGGCTCGACGCGGCGTGCGGTGCGGCCTTGGGGCTGGGCGTCACGGGCGGGCCAGAAACCGGGCCGGACGACCGCGGGCGCCGATCATCGTGGCGGCGTGTTCTCGGCGGCCCGCGCGTCGGCACGCGTGTCGGCACGCGTGTCGGCACGTGTGTCGGCATGCACGGCGGCAATCGCGCCCGCTTTTGCGCCAGCGGGTGCCGGCCCGCGCCAGATGCTCCAGGTGTCGCGCACCTGTTGCAGCAGGCCCGGAAACTGTTCGTCCGGAAAAAGGCGTTTGCGAACACTGTGCTCGCCGACGAACAGCAGCAGCGTGCCGGCCCAGACCACAGCGTTCAGGGCGGCCCAGGCCCGGACCCCCAACACATTGACCCCTGCCGACACGAGCGCGGCCAACACGAAGTAGGCGCTCCACAGCGCGGTGAGCCGGCGCGTGTAGCGGCACAACGGCGCCGACAGCGCGGGCTTGCCGCACCGCGCAATCCGTTCGATCAAGGGCATGGCCCCCTGGCGCAAGGTGCGGCCGAAGAAAAACGCAAGCCACAGCAGCACAACGGTCGGCAGATAGGCCATTACCGCCGAGAGAGCCGACAGCAGCGGCGGGGCCAAGCCGCTCAACCCGGCGTGGACTGCAAGCGCTCGAGATGGTCGGCGAGGCTTTGCAACGAAGAGAAGATCGCTTCATTTTGCGGGTCGTCGGCACGCAGCTTGAGCCCGAAGCGCTGCTGGATCACGAGCGATATTTCCAGCATGTCCAGCGAGTCCAGCCCCAGGCCCTCGCCGAACAGCGGCGCCGCGAGGTCGATCTGCGCGGCGTCGATGCCTTCGAGGTTGAGGGTGTCGACGATCAGCGCGGCAAGTTCGCGGGCCGAGATCATGCTTGTCTGTGCTGTTGGCACCGTCATCAGGCTGCGGTCAGTTGGGCTGAAATGCCGCGGTTGAGATTCTGAATCCAGCCGTTGTAGTTCTTGTGGATCTTGCCGTCGGCTTCGTCGAGTTCGACGCTGGACTTGTAGGTGATGCTGTAGGTGGCCGTGTTGTAGGCGATTTCGACAACGGCGGTGTGCTTGCGCAGGTTGAGCGTGGCGGTGAGCTTGCCCGGCCCGTCGTCGCGCATTTGCCAGCCCAGCGCGGCGCCGGAGCGGATGATCGCGGACTTGACCGCATCCTCGGTGAGCGGCTTGCCCGAGGCGGAGGTCACCGGGGCCTTGTCGATGTTCAGGATCGGGTCGCAACGGAAGCAGGCCGCCTGGGCCAGGCTGGCCGCAGTGAGCAGCATGGCTGCGGTCAAAATGTTCAACAGAACTCGCATGGGTTTCCTCGGATCGACAGTTGCTCTTTTGGCTGTGTTCGCCGAGGTCTCGGCTGCAACAGGGGTGGCGGCGATTCAAAAAATGGCCGGCCGCAGTGTAGCCCGCTGGGGCCACCGCCGAAGCGCCCTGCGGTCGCGGATCGCGTGGTGCTTTGCGAAGCACCGGGTAGGGCTCGATTCCGCGCCCGTTTGGCGCTACCCTGCGCAACCGATTTGTCGCACCCGGAGACCGCCATGGCCAAGCCGCTGTCGCCTGCTGAACAAGCGCTCGCCGAAGCCGCATTCGAGTACCACCGCTCGCCCACGCGCGGCAAGATCTCGCTCACGCCGACCAAGCCCCTGTCGAACCAGCGCGACCTCTCGCTGGCCTATTCGCCCGGGGTGGCCTACCCCTGCCTGGCGATCGCGGCCGACCCAAAGCTGGCGGCCGAGTACACCTCGCGCGGCAACCTGGTCGGCGTGGTCACCAACGGCACCGCGGTGCTCGGCCTGGGCGACATCGGGCCCCTCGCCAGCAAACCGGTGATGGAGGGCAAGGGCTGCCTGTTCAAGAAGTTCGCCGGCATCGACGTGTTCGACATCGAACTCGCCGAGAAGGACCCCGACAAACTCGTCGACATCATCGCCGCGCTGGAGCCCACACTGGGCGGCGTGAACCTCGAGGACATCAAGGCGCCGGAGTGTTTCTACATCGAGAAGAAGCTGCGCGAGCGCATGAACATCCCGGTCTTCCACGATGACCAGCACGGCACGGCGATCATCAGCGCGGCGGCGCTGCTCAACGGGCTGGAACTGGTCGGCAAGGACATCGGGCGTGTGAAGCTGGCGGTGTCGGGAGCCGGTGCGGCGGCAATCGCCTGCTTGGACGTGATGGTCGGTCTGGGTGTCAAGCGCGAGAACGTCTTCATGTGCGATTCGCGCGGTGTCGTACGCCAGGGCCGCGAGGACTTCGACAAGATCGACGAAAGCAAGCTGCGCTACTGCCAGCGCACCGAGTCGCGCACCTTGGCCGAGGTGGTGAAGGGCGCCGACGTGTTCCTGGGCTGCTCGGCGGCCGGCGTGCTCTCGGCCGAGATGGTCACGACGATGGCCGACCAGCCGATCATCCTGGCGCTGGCCAATCCCGAGCCCGAGATCCGGCCCGAGCTGGCCAAGGCCGCGCGGCCGGATTGCATCGTCGCTACCGGGCGCAGCGACTACGCGAACCAGGTCAACAACGTCCTGTGCTTCCCCTACATCTTCCGCGGAGCACTGGACTGCGGCGCGACGAAGATCACCGAGAGCATGAAACTGGCCTGCGTGCGCGAGATCGCGGCCTTGGCCAAGGCCGAGACGCCGCCCGAAGTGGCCGCCGCGTACGCCGGGCAGGAGTTGAAGTTCGGGCCCGACTACATCATCCCCAAGCCTTTCGACACGCGCCTGATCCTGCGCATCGCGCCGGCGGTGGCGCGCGCCGCGGCCGAGTCGGGCGTGGCCACGCGACCGATCGCCGATGACGAGGCCTACCGCCAGTCGCTGCACCGCTACGTCTACCAGACCGGCATGGTGATGCGGCCGGTGTTCGCTGCCGCGAAGGCCCACCCGGCGCGAATCGTCTACGCCGAGGGCGAGGACGAGCGCGTGCTGCGCGCGGTGCAGGTGGTGCGCGACGAAGGCCTGGCGCAGCCGGTGCTGGTCGGCCGGCCCGAGGTGATCCGCATGCGCATCGAGCGCGCCGGGCTGCGCCTCGTGGCCGGGCGCGACTTCGAGCTCGTCGACCCCGAGAACGACAGCCGCTTCCGCAGCTACTGGGAGATGTACCACCGGCTGATGGGCCGCGAAGGCATCAGCGCCGAGGCGGCAAAGGCCGCGGTGCGGCGCTCGAACACGCTGATCGCCTCGCTGATGGTCAAGCGCGGCGAAGCGCAAGGGCTGCTGACCGGCCTGGTCGGGCGTTACGACGCGCACCTGGAACACGTGAAGAACATCATCGGCCTGAAGCCCGGCGCGCGCACCTTCGCCGCTATGAACGCGGTGCTGATGGACGAGCACACGCTTTTCATCGCCGACACCTTCGTCAACGAGGAGCCGAGTGCCGAGGACCTGGCCGACATCGCGCTGATGGCCGCCGCCGAGGTGCGCCGTTTCGGCCTGCCGCCGAAGGTCGCGTTTCTGTCCCACTCGGTGTTCGGCTCGTCGTCGCGCGCGTCGGCGCGGCGCATGCGGGCGGCACGTGATCTGTTCGTTCAACGCGCCCCGCACATCGAGTGCGATGGCGAGATGCACGGCGACGCGGCGCTGTC
>JANNGZ010000178.1:0-14368 GCA_031404155.1 Burkholderiales bacterium | reverse complement strand
ACCGTGAACGAATGGGGCGCCGCGCCAAGGGCGAGGTAATGAGACGCAGCGGCGGAGCGCGCCCGGCCAACCGCTGCGCGGCCGCCGGCGCTGCCGCTCGGAAACGCCGGGCCGTCCCAAGTTTCCTTGCTCCCCCCTCGGGGGGCGGACGCCGCGAGTCGGCGGCCTTGGGCGCGCTCAGAACTTCAGATGCAGGCGCGCGAAGTAGGACGCGCCGTTGAGCCCGAACTGCACGCTGTCGTGGACGAAGCCGTTGTCGGTTTCGTTCGGGTCCTGCCGGCTCGGCTTGACGTTGAGGATGTTGTTGCCGCCGAAGCTGAATTTTGTCGCCTTGTTCACATCCACCGTGAAGGCCAGGTCGGCCGAAGTCTTCGGCGCGTAGCGCGCGTTGGGCACGCCGTTAGCGGTACCGGAGAAAGTGCCGAGCGTCTGTTCGCCGAAGTGAATGATCTTGAAGTCGGTGGTCCAGGCGCCGCGGTTGAACTCGAAGGCCAGCGTGGCCTTGGTGCTCGGCCCGCCCTGCTCCAGGAACAGGCGTTCACGCTCGGAGAGCAGCACGTCCTCGAAGCCGGCCAGCGCCGGCGGCGCATGGATCGCGGTGACCTTGGTGCGGCTGCGGTTGAAGGCGAGGAAGCTGGCCAGGTTGCCGCCGCCGAACTGCATCTTGTGCGACACGGTCAGGTCCAGGCCTTGCGTGCGGGTGTCCACCGAATTGACGAAGAACTGCGCCTGGCCGACACCCAGGTTTTGCAGGATGGTGCCGAGCGCCGGGTAGTTGCTCGCGTCGAAGCGGCCCGAGAGCACGATGCGGTCGCGGATCTCAATGTGGTAGAGGTCGGCCGTCACCGCCCAGCCGGCGGCGGGTTTGAAGGTGGCACCGAGCGTGAGGTTCTTCGAGGTCTCTTCCTTGAGCCTGGGGATGCCGGCCGCGTTGGCGATCACGCCGCCGTTGGGCGCCAGCACCACGTCCAGCGGCACGCCGCTGATGAAGTCGGTGAAGGTCGACGAAAAGTGCACCTGCTGCAGGCTGGGTGCGCGAAAGCCGGTGCTCGCTGCGCCGCGCAGCAGCACATCGGGGCTGAGCTTGAAGCTGGCGGCGAGCTTGCCGTTGGTGGTGCTGCCGAAGTCGCTGTAGCGCTCGCTGCGCAGCGCCACCTGGGCACCGAGCAGCGGCGTCAGTTGCGATTCGATCTCGGCATAAATTGCCTTGCTGCTGCGGCTCTTGTTGGTTTCGTCGGCGGGCTGGAAGCCGGGGAAGCCCTGGCTGCCGGCGTTGCCGCCGAAGCCCACGCCGTCGGCGTCGACATAGGAGCCGGTTTCACCGGCGGCAATGTTGTAGCGCTCGCGCCGGTATTCGGCGCCGAAGGCGATGTTGCTGCCGCCGAGCAGCGTCGGGAAGAAGCGGCTGATATCGAAGTTGGTGGTCGACTGCGAGAAGCCGAAGCCGCCGGCGTCGAACTGCGCGGCGCTCACGCCCGGCCCGCCATTGAGCAAATCCTGGTTGGCGATCGACGCGTTGAGCGTGCGGCTGATGTTGTAGCGCAGCTTGTTCGAGCCGTAGGTCTGCGACAAGTCCAGCGCCCAGCCGCCGAAGGCGGAACGCCAGCCGAGGATGCCGTAGCGGTCTTCGATATCGCCGTTGATGAAGGGCACGAAACCGTCGGGGTACATCGCGGCCGAGTTGCGCGAGGGGATGTCGCCCGAGCCGATGCCGCCACGCGCAAAGGCCGCCGACGAGGCGTCGCGGTCCTGCACGCCCGCGGTGGCGTAGAGCGTGCCGGCGCCGAGCGGCAATTCGCCGTTGAGGTAGAGCGTCTGGTTGCGCACCTTGGTGTCGCCGATGATCCGCGGGTTGCCCGGCTCGGCGCGGTTGGAGCGGCCGCGCTCGAGCCATTCGCCGGTGATGCCGAGCGTGCCCTCGCCGAGCCTGAAGCCGCAGTAGGCGCTGAGCAAGCCGTTCTTGCCGTCGCCCGCGGAGTACTGGCCGTAACCCGCGACACCCTCGCAGCCGGCGCGTTTTTTCAGCACGATGTTGATCACCCCGGCGATAGCGTCCGAGCCGTACTGCGCCGCGGCGCCGTCGCGCAGCACCTGCACGTTGTCGATCGCCAGCATCGGCAGGGCATTCATGTCGGTGCCGGTGGCGCCGCGGTTGCGCGCGCCAAAAATGTTCACCAGCGACACCGAGTGGCGGCGCTTGCCGTTGACCAGCACCAGGGTCTGGTCCGAGCCGAGGCCGCGCAGCGCAGCCGAGTCGATCAGGTCGGCACCGTCGGCGCCGGTCTGACGCGTGGAGTTGAACGAGGGCGAGACGAATTGCAGCGTCTGCGCCAGGTCGAACTGGCCGCCGCCCTCGGCCGCCTTGGTCAGCGAGTAGATGTCCACCGGCGCCATGGTGTCGGTGGCCGAGGTACTCGCCGCGGCGCGGCGCGAGCCGATGATGGTGATGCGCTCGGCGCTGTTGTCGCCTGCGGCCGGCGTCTGCGCTTGCGCCGGGCCCGGCGCGGCGAGCATCGACAGCGCGGCAGCGGCAACGAGGGTGTGGCGGTGCGCGAGCGTCGGCGTCTTCGGGGTGGGCATGGCGGCTCTCCTGCGGTGGCGCGGTGTTCGAAGCCGCGCAGTCTGCCCGCGGCGCCCCGAGTTGCCACCTCTGGCACACCCTCACTCGCCGCCGCGCCGTGGTTCGAGCGCAACGCGGCAGAGAGAATCTCAGGCGTCGCCCACCTGCAAACACAGCTTGCCGAAGTTCTCGCCGTTGAAGAGTTTGAGCAAGGCCTCGGGGAAATTCGCGAGCCCCTGCACCACGTCCTCCTTGCTCTTCATGCGCCCGGCAGCCAAGTGCCCGGACATCTCGGCAATCGCCTCGGGGAAACGCTCGGCATAGTCGAACACCACCATGCCTTCCATGCGCGCGCGGTTCACCAGCAGCGCCATGTAGTTCTTCGGCCCCGGCGGCGGCGTGGTGGTGTTGTAGACGCTGATCGCGCCGCAGATCACGATGCGCGCCTTGCGGTTCAGCCGCGCCAGCGCCGCGTCGAGGATGTCGCCGCCGACGTTGTCGAAGTAGACATCGACACCGCCGGCGCAATGCTGCTTGAGGCCTTCGCGCACCGCGCTCCAGCGCGGCACACCCTCGGGCGCCGGCGCCTTGTAGTCGATGCAGGCGTCGAAGCCGAGTTCCTTGACCACCCATTCGCACTTGGCCGGGCCGCCGGCAATGCCGACCACGCGGCAGCCTTTGAGCTTGGCGATCTGGCCCACCGTCTGCCCCACCGCGCCGGCCGCGCCCGACACCACCACCGTCTCGCCGGCCTTGGGCTGACCGACATCCAGCAAGCCGAAGTAGCCGGTCATGCCGGGCATGCCGAGCACGTTGAGCCACTGCGTCCAGGAGCCGAGCGCCAAGTCGATCTTCGCGAGCCCCACCCGACCCACCTCGTCGGCGGCCGGCGCGCAATACGCCTGCACGCCAAACGCGCCGGTGACCGCGTCGCCCACCGCATAGCCGGGGTGGCGCGACGCGACGACGCGGCCGACCCCGCTGGCGCGCATCACCTCGCCGAGCGCCACCGGCTTGATGTAGCTCTTGCCTTCGTTCATCCAGCCGCGCATCGCCGGGTCCAGCGAGAGGTACAACACCTGGACCAGCACGCCGCCCTCGGGCGCGTCGCCCACCGGCTCTTCGGTGAACTGCCAGTTGGCGCGGGTGGGCAGCCCCACCGGGCGGGTGGCGAGGCGGACCTGGGTGTTGACGACGGCGGTGCTGGTGTTCATGGCGGGCCTTGGGTTTCGGTGGGCGAAGGCGTGGATCGTAGCGAGCGGCGCAGCGGGTGGGCGTCCCGACGGCGTCTCATCGGCGCCGCGCGAGCGTCAGGCCACCGGTGCTGCCGTGCGCTATCGTGCGCCGATGAATTTCCAAGGCAAGGCATGCAAGCGATGAGCCGACGCGAACTGACTTCGCCGGTGCACGGCAGCGTGATCGCGATTGAGGTGCAAAGCGGCGACGCGGTGGCCTCGGGCCGCGTGCTGCTGCTGATCGAGTCGATGAAGATGGAGGTGCCGCTCGAAGCCCCCGGCGCCGGCCGTGTGGCGGCGCTGCATGTGGCGGTGGGTGATGTGGTCCAGGTGGACCAGGCGCTGGTGGCCTTCGAGCCGGGCGCGGTGGCGCTGGTCGGCGCAGTTCCGGCCGCTGCGTTGGACCTCGACACGCCGCGCGCCGACCTGGCGCAGGTGCTCGCGCTGCAAGCGCTGACCACCGACGCCGCCCGCCCCACGGTGATTTCCAAACGCCACACGCAAGGCCTGCGCAGCGCGCGCGAAAACGTCGCCGACCTGCTCGACGAAGGCAGCTTCGTCGAATACGGCGCGCTGGCGGTGGCCGCGCAACGCAGCCGGCGCACGCTGGACGACCTGCGCGCCAACACCCCCGCCGACGGCCTGATCACCGGCACCGGCCAGGTCAACGCAGCGGCCTTCGGTGAGGCGGCGTCGCGCTGTGCGGTGCTGGCCTACGACTACAGCGTGCTCGCCGGCACGCAGGGTGTGTTCAACCATGCCAAGGCCGACCGCCTGCTCGACATCGCCGACCGCCAGCGCTTGCCGGTGGTGCTGTTTGCCGAAGGCGGCGGCGGCCGGCCCGGCGACGTGGATTGGCCGATCGTCGCCGGCCTGGACTGCACCAGCTTCGCGCGCTATGCCGCACTCGCCGGCGTGGTGCCGCGTGTCGGCGTCGTGGCCGGACGGTGTTTTGCCGGCAACGCCGCGCTGCTGGGGTGCAGCGACGTGATCATCGCCACCCGCGCCAGCAGCATCGGCATGGGCGGGCCGGCGATGATCGAAGGCGGTGGCCTCGGGGTGGTGGCGGCCGACGAGGTGGGCCCCTCCAGCGTGCTCGGTCCCAACGGCGTGATCGACGTGACCGTCGAGGACGAAGCCGAAGCAGTGCGGTTGGCCAAGCAGGTTCTCGGCTACTTCCAGGGCCGCCTGGCGGAGTTCTCGGTGGCCGACCAGCGCCGCCTGCGCCACGCCGTGCCGGAGAACCGCAACGCGCTGTACGACGTGCGCGCGATCGTCGACACGCTATGCGACGAAGGCTCGGTGCTGGAGCTGCGGCGCGAGTTCGGCCTCGGCGTGATGACCGCGCTGGCGCGGGTCGAAGGCCGGCCGGTGGGCGTGGCCGCGAGTTGCGTGCGCCACCTCGGCGGCGCGCTCGACGCGCCGGCCTGCGACAAGCTCGCGCGTTTCATGCAGCTGCTCGACGCCTTCGGGCTGCCAATGCTCACGCTGGTCGACACCCCCGGCTTCATGGTCGGCCCGGCGAGCGAGCAGACCGCGATGGTGCGCAAGGCGGCGCGCCTGTTCGTCAACGCCGCCGCCTTGCGCGTGCCGGTGTTCAGCGTGGTGCTGCGCCGCGGTTATGGCCTGGGCGCAATGGCGCTCACCGCGGGCCACTTCCACGCGCCGGTGGCCACCGTGGCCTGGCCCAGCGGCGAGTTCGGCGCGATGGGCCTGGAGGGCGCGGTGCGCCTGGGCTTCCGCAAGGAACTCGCCGCCGCCGCGGACACCGACCGCGACGCCCTGTTCGACAAGCTGCTCGCGCAATCGATCGAACGCGGGCGCGCGAGCAACATGGCGAGCCACCTCGAAATTGACGATGTGATCGACCCGGCAGCCACGCGCCGCTGGCTGGCGCGCGGGTTGGCGTCGGCGGGCCCACTGCGCGAGCGGCGTGGCTTCGTCGACACCTGGTAGCCGCGCACGGCGCGCAGCCGCAACGCAGTCCCGATCGCCAGGGCGAGCGTGTGGCGTGCGCAGACGCAACAGCCCAAGCCGCGACCGCTATGCTTGCGCCTCTTCAACCCGAGCCGCTCACCATGTTCGACACCGCCATCGCCGGCAGCCTGCCCAAGCCCGAGTGGCTTGCCGAAACCCACAAACTCTGGCCGCAGTGGAAGGGCGAAGGCGCCGCGCTTGCGCAGGCCAAGCTGGACGCCACGCGGCTGTGGATCAAGGCACAGGAAGACGCGGGCTTGAGCGTGATCGGCGACGGTGAGCAGAGCCGCCAGCACTTTGTGCACGGTTTCCTCGAGCAGGTCGAGGGCATCGACTTCGAGCACAAGGTCGAGATCGGCATCCGCGCCGACCGCTACAAGGCGATGGTGCCGCAGGTGGTTTCGGCGCTGAAGCTCAAGGGCCGGGTGCATGCCACCGAGGCGCGCTTCTTGCGGGCCAACACCACGCGCAAGATCAAGTTCACCCTGCCCGGCCCGATGACCATCGTCGACACCGTGGCCGACCGGTTTTATGGCGACCGCGTCAAGATGGCCTTCGCGTTTGCCGAGTTGTTGAACCAGGAAGCGCTGGCCTTGCAGGCCGACGGTGTGGACATCGTGCAGTTCGACGAGCCGGCGTTCAATGTCTACATGGCCGACGCGGCCGACTGGGGCGTGCGTGCGCTGGAGCGCGCGGCGCAGGGGCTCACCTGCACCACGGCCGTCCACATCTGCTACGGCTATGGCATCAAGGCCAACAACGACTGGAAGAACACGCTGGGCGGCGAGTGGCGCCAATACGAGCAGGTGTTCCCCGCGCTCGCGGCAAGTTCGATCGACCAGGTCTCGCTGGAGTGTTTTCACTCGCATGTGCCGGCGGACCTGATGGCCCTGCTCGAGGGCAAGGACGTGATGGTCGGCGTGATCGACGTGGCCAGCGACACCATCGAAACGCCCGCGGAAGTGGCCGACACGATCGGCCGGGCGCTGCAGTTCGTGCCCAAGCAGCGGCTGATCGCCTGCACCAACTGCGGCCTGGCGCCGATGGACCGCGCGGTGGCCGAGGCCAAGCTCAAGGCACTCGCCGCCGGCGCCGCGCTGGCACGCGAGCGCTACCGCTGAAACCGCCGCCGCGACGGCGTCGGCACCATCGCCGCTGCAAGTGAGGTTCGTGATGCTGGCGCCGCCGATCACCCCCCGCGCCGAGATCGACCGCGCGCTGCGCGCCCGGGGCCACGCGGTGCTTGCACCTGCCGACTTGGCGGCGCTGTCGGGCCCGAGCGGCGAGACGCTGGCCTCCTGGTGGCCGAGTTGGAACCGCCTGCCGCCGGACGCGCACCTGCGCGACGGCGGCCACTACCGGCGCCGCCGCCATGCCTGTTTTGTGCTCGACGGCGACTCGCTGGCCCCCGTCGCGCACCGCGCCCATTGGCAGCCGGTGGAATACAACGCACTGCATGGCGGCATCGAGCGCTGGTTCGAACCCGTCGAGCCCGATCTGGTGGCCGACGCCTCATGGCACCGCCTGCTCGTGATGCTCGGCGCGCGGGCGAGTGCGTTGCGCGGCGCGCAAACCTGGTTCGTCGAAGCGCACCAGTTCCGCATCGACACCGCCGGCGGCATCGGCCGGCCGACGCCCGAGGGCGCCCATCGCGACGGTGTCGACCTGGTGGCGGTGATGCTGGTGCGCCGCCAGGCGGTGAAGGGCGGTGAAACCCGGGTCTTCGACGCCGCGGGCCCGAGCGGTCTGCGCTTCACGATGCAGGAGCCCGGCACCACGCTGCTGCTCGACGATGCGCGGGTGATCCACGAGACCACGCCGATCCAGCCCGAAGCAGCCGGCGTGGCGGGCGTGCGCGACACGCTGGTGGTGACGCTGCGCGCGGGCGCTTTCCAGGGGCCCTAGTTCGGCGCGCCGAGGCGCCGCACGCCGCACCTAAACTGCGCCCTCGTTTCAACTCCCGAGCGAGCCCATGGCAGACACGACGAGCAACGCAGGCACTGCCACTGGCGGCACGGCAGGTGCCGACGAAAAGACAAAGCGCCAGCGCGAACAGGTCGACGCGCTGCTCGCCCAAACGGCCGCCAGCGGCAGCGGCAGCGTGACGCTCGCCGACGGCAGCCCGCTGAACTACCGCACCGTGGCCGCGTTCGTGCCGGTGCGCAAGGACGGGCTGGACGGCACACGCGGCGAGGTGCAGGCCGCCATCTTCACCACGGCGTATCTGGTGGACGGTAGCGGCGGCGACGGCGCGAAGTCGTCGCAGCGCCCGGTGTGTTTTGCGTTCAATGGCGGGCCCGGCTCGGCGTCGCTCTGGCTGCACCTGGGCGCCCTCGGCCCCAAGCGTGTGCCGATCAACGACGACGGCACGATGCCGCCGCCGCCCTACCAGGTGGTGGACAACCCGCTGACCTGGCTCGCCCATTTCGACCTCGTCTTCGTCGATCCGCCGCACACCGGCTGGAGCCTCACCGCCAGCGACGACGCGCGCAAGACCATGCTCGGCGTGGACGGCGACGTGGCCGCGCTCAGCGAGGTGATGCACGCCTGGTTGACCCGCCACAAGCGCTGGAACTCCGCCGTCTACCTGGCGGGCGAGAGCTACGGCACCACACGCGGCGCGGCGCTGGCCGACAAGCTGCTCGATGTCGGCATTGCGTTGCGCGGCCTGGTGCTGGTGTCGTGTGCGATGGATTTGCAGAGCCTGGTGTTCACGCCGCGCAACGACCTGCCGTATGCGCTGTACCTGCCCGGGTTTGCGCAGGCGGCGCAGGTTCACGGCTGCCTGAAGGGGCCCCTCGCGGTGTCGGCGCAGGCCGCGCGCGAGGCCGCGGAAGCTTTCGTGGCCGACGAGTACCTGGCCGCGTTGCATGCCGGCGCGCGGCTCGATCCTCGCAAGCGCAGCCGCGTCGCGCGCCGCGTCGCCGAGCTGAGCGGCTTGCCGGTGGCCTTTGTCGAAGAGAAGAACCTGCGCGTTTCGGACCAGGACTTCTTCTTCGAGCTGCTGCGCGACCGCGGCCTGATCGTCGGCCGGCTCGAAGCGCGGGTCACCGGCCCGATGGCCGCGAGCCGCACCCGGCAGTGGGAGTTCGACCCCGGCATCGAGGCCATCTCCAGCCCCTATGTGGCCGCGGCGCAGGCCTACTTCAGCGACGCGCTCGGCATCGAGCAGGCGCAGCGCTACGAATTCCTCAACCGCGAGGTCAACGAAGGCTGGGACTGGAACCGCGGCAAGGACAAGGGGCTGAACTTCACCTGCACCTCCAACGACCTGGCCCGCGCGCTGCGCCGCAACCCGCACCTGCGGGTGCTGGTGGCCAGCGGCCGCTACGACCTGGGCACGCCCTACAGCGCGAGCGACTGGTCGCTGGCGCAACTCGACGCCCCTGCCGACGTGCTAAAGCGCGTCGAGCACCACTACTACGACGCCGGGCACATGATGTACACCCGCGGTGCCGACCTGGCGAAGCTGCATCGCGACCTGGGCGCGTGGCTGGCGGCGGCTTAGCCGGCGTCAGCGCACGAGCCGGAGCACGCGGGCACGACCCCGACTCCGACTCCGAACGAGGCCGAACGCACCCGCGCAGCTCACTCGCGCAAATCACTCCCGCACATCGGCCACCGGGTTGGCGCCGAAGTCCGCACGCGCCAGGTAGGCCAGCACCTTCGCTGCCGCGCTCTCGGGCGAGTCGAGTTTGCCGCCGGCTTTGAGTTGCACGAACATCGCTTGGTCGGGGAACACCGCCGCATCGGCGGCGCGCAGCTGCACCTGCATGTCGGTGTCGATCACACCCGGCGCGAGCGAGACCACTCGAACGCCGTTGGGGTGCAAGGCCTCGTCCAGCGCCAGCGCGCGGCTGAAGTGGTCCAGGCCCGCCTTCACCGCGCAATACGCTGCGGTGCCGGCCATCGCGCGGCGGCCGAGGCCCGAGGAGATGTTGAGCAGCTTGCGGGTTGCCGACCAACCCGCCGTGGCCGCCATGAAGGCGCGGGCAAGCAGCAGCGGCGCTTCCAGGCCGACCCGCAGCGCGTCGGACAGGGCCGAGTCTTCACCGAGCGTCAGCGGGCCCGGTGGCGTGACCAGCGCGGCGTTGTTGATCAGGGTGGCGCTGGCAAAGCGCTGAGCGTCAAGGGCGCCGAGCGCGTCTTGCAAGCGCCGCGCCGCAGGCAGCGGCTGAGCGAGGTCCAGCGCCCATTGTTCGAGCTGGCTGCCGCTGGCGCAGCGGCTGGAATGCAAAGCCGCGCTGGTGTGCCGCGCGATGCCGATCACCTGGTGGTTCGGCTGGGCCAGGCAGTTCTGCGCCATGGCAAGGCCCAGGCCGCGCGAGCTGCCGGTGATGACGACGAGGTGTTGTGTTTGGGGCATCGGGTTGGCGTTCGGGTGGAGAGGCCATGACTATGCCGCCACGACGATCGGGAAGCTCGCCTTGAGCACACCGTCGCTGCCGGCGGTGAAGGCGCGGGTGAGCGCATCGCGCTCCTCGTCGTTGCGCAGGCGGCGCCAGAGGCCGTCCCGCTCGTTGCCGGGCGCGCCGGCCACATAAAGCTGCGTGGTGAGCAGCTCGCGCGCGCCCTGCTTCACCTTCACATGGATATGCGGCGCGCGGCCGCTGTAGGGCACCGGCTTGATGGTGCGAAAGCGCCAGCGGCCCTGCGTGTCGGTGGCGATGCGGCCGAAGCCCTGGAACGCCGGGTCGGCACGGTCGCCGTCGCCGGGATGGTGGTAGCGGCCGCTGTGGTCGGCCTGCCAGATCTCGACCGACGCGCCGACGAGCGGCTTGCCGTCGAGGTCGGTCAGAGTGCCTTCGACCCAGGCCGGCTCGCCCTGCGCATAGCTGCGCGCGCCGTTGCGCAGCAGGTCGGCGTCGCTGTCGTCGGGAATGCGCACCGGGTAGAAGGGGCCTTCGGTCTGGCCCGGTGTGGCGCGGCGAGCGCCTTGCGCGTGAGCGCGGTGCAGCAGCAGCGCGGGCATCGCGAGCGTGGCGCCGGCGGCGGAGATGAGCAGGCGGCGATGGCGGACAGCGGACATGTGAGTGCTCCTTGCGCGATGGATGCCGAAGAATGTAGACCCAAGCCGTCGATCCTGCGCCGAAGGGGTTTCAGAACGGTGGCGCGCTCGTGAACGAAAGCGGCTGGGCATTCACCGGATGCGGGAACGAAAGTTCGCTCGCATGCAGCAGCAGCCTTGGCGACGCCGCCGCGGCGGCAACGTCTGCATAGAGGGTGTCGCCGAGCACCGGGTGGCCGATCGCGGCCAGATGCACCCGCAGCTGGTGCGTGCGGCCGGTGTGCGGCAGCAGGCGCAATCGGGTGCTGTTCAGCGATGCGTCGCGCGCGAGCACCTCGAAGCGGGTCAGCGACGGCCGGCCGTTTTTCGTGTCGACCTGCTGGCGCGGCCGGTTCGGCCAGTCGGCGGCCAGCGGCAGGTCGATCTCGCCGCTGTCCCGCGATACCAGCCCCGCGACGCAGGCGACGTAGGCCTTGTGCACCACACGCGACTCGAAGGCCCGGCTCAGCACACGCTGCGCCGCCGCGCCGCGCGCAAACACCATCAAGCCCGAGGTGGCCTGGTCGAGCCGGTGCACGGTGAGCACGTCGGACCATCGTGACTGCAAACGCGCGAGCAGGCAGTCCTGCTTGTCCGGGCCGCGGCCGTGCACGGCCAGCCAGCCAGCGGGTTTGTCGACGACGACAAAGTTGTCGTCGACAGCGAGCGGGTCCGGCGCAGCGCGGAGGCTCACAAGCAAATGTGGCTCTGCCACTTTGCTTGACTCCCCCTCGGGGGGCGGACGACGCTTGTCGTCGGCCTGGGGGCGCTCATATGCGCGCCGGCGCCCGCCTACTCGTCGCTCACCGTCGCATGCTCGGCGGGCAGGATGATCTCGAGCAGTTCGCAATCGTCGGACCAGCCGACCACCTTGTGGCGGATGCCGGGCGGCTGGATCCAGCACGAGCCTTCTTTCATCAGTTGCACGCCGTGGCCCTCGAACTCGGTCTTGAACCAGCCCTTGAGCACATAGACGAGCTGGAACTGGACATCGTGGTGGTGGCGCTCGCTCAGCTCGGGGCTGAACGGCGCGGTCATGCGGATCACATGGGCCTGCGCCAGGCCCTGCGTGGCCGCGGCGACGCCCAGGTCGCGGTAGGCGGAGTAGCTGCGCAAGCCGGCCGTCTTGAACGCGGCGTCGTCGTGGTGACTGACGCTGAACTGCTGTTGCGGTGTGGATGTGGTGGTGGTCATGGCGGGTTCTGCTTGCGGGTTGGGCTTGAATCAGACACCTTCGCTCTCGCGCTGGCAACAGCGCCGGCTTGGGGGTTGCCGGGGATAGACCTGGCGCCCACCATCAAGGCAGTCGCGCCCAACTCGCACTCCAGGCAGGGCACTCCAGCGCGCCGGCTGTGGTTAACACACAGGGGCGGCCCGCGTCCACGGCCCCCTAAGTGCGGGAGTGCGCGCTGGATGCCCCGTCGATAGCATCGCGACCCTGCATACGCAGGGCCCCAACCCACCCTTCGCGAGGAGAGACGAATGAACAAGCTTCCCGAGATGACGCCGCCGGAACAGATCAGCCCGCGCCGGTCCTTCCTCAGATTGGCCGTCGGCGCCGGAACCGGCGTGGTGCTTGGCGGTGGCCTGCTTGCCGCCTGCGGCGGTGGCGAACCGGAACCCGCGGCCGGGCGTGAGCAGCGGCTGGAAGTGACGACGCTGACCTGCGCGCCGCAGCAGTACCCGGTAGCAGTGTTGGGCGGCGGCGCCACCGTGGCGACGATGACGGTGTCCAACACGGCGAGCAATCTGGAACTTTCGTTCGCTGCCGCCGCTGGATGCACCATGAGCGAAGTCTTCGTCTGGGTCGGCAACGACCCGACGCTCGTGCCGACGCTTGGCGGAGTACCGCACTTCCCGGACTTCCCGCACAAAATCACGGTGGGTGCGCCGAACACCGCGGCCGCGCTGTCGCTGCTGCTGACGTCGCTCAGCCTGCCGACCGACCCCTGTACCCAGCCGCTGTACATCTTCGCCAAGGTCATTTCGCCCTGCGGCTTCGGCTGGGCGACGGGAACCCCATCGGCGGGATCGATTGGCGGCATCCCCTACGTCTCGTACCGGCTCTGCGGCCTCGACTGCAAGGTGCTCAACGGCTGCGAGACGGCCTTTGCCAAGGGCGGCTATGTCTTCACGACGGACTCGCGCAGCAATCCCGAGAGCCTGCCGACGCTGGGCCTGACACGCAACCGTTGGGGCTGGGCGATCGAGTTGACGTCAATCGGTTCGACGACCTACCCGATCTACGCCGGCGCCGGCCTGAATCGCGTCGCCAATGCGACGCAGGTGGGCACGCTGACGATCGTATGGGATGGCGCCAACGCGGCCGTGACCTACGCGCTCAACGCCGGTGTGACGATGACGGAAGCCCATCTGTACGCCGGCGATTCCAGGCCGACGACGATAGCTCCGGGGCAATTCGGCAACATCGCCAGCTTTGCGACGCCGGTGTCGTCGCACACGTTCACGGTGCCCCTGGCCGATACCGGCGACGTCGGCGGCGTGTGGCTGGTAGCGCACGCGGTGGTCTGCTGATCACAGTCTCGCTCCCAAACAGAGAGGGCCGACAACGTCGGCCCTTTTTTCTTGGCGGCCGCACCGCCGTTGCTGGCGCTCGGCGGTCTGCATCAGCTTCATCGGCCTTTCGGCTGTCGTTCCTGAACAAGTGCGACGAAGCCGAACGCCCCCTGTTGGCCGAGTACTACCAGCGTTGTTTCAACCGCGAGCTGGACGGCGCGCCACCAGGCCCGACCGGGACCGGGCGATGAGCGCAACGGCCGCCGCAGCGCGGCACCAACAAGCGGTGGAAGAACTGTGCGGCGCCGCGGTGCGCGCGCTCAGTGGTGAACGCGACCTGCATTTTCGCGGCCGCCGCCTGCACCGCGGCCGGCGCGTTTTGCCTTTGTTCGCGCCGCATCTGCACCCGTCTTTTGAGAGCGACGACTTCGGCTCTTTCCGCGGTGCGGCCGATGGCCTGGCCTTGCGCCTGCGGTGGTCAGACGAGGCTTTGCACCGCCACCGCCGCCTGGGCGCATGCGCATGTCCTCAACCCTGCGTTGACGCAACGATGAGACGGTGGCAGTCGTGATGTCCATGGTCCTGCTCCTGTCGATGAACGAGGCGGATTGCCTCGATCACCAACATCGCAGAACCAGCGGCACAACGGACCGCCAACACACTCGCCGGAGCGCTTACCGCGCGAGCGGTTTAGTCCACAGACCCAAAGCGGCCATCCCCCGAACTGTGATTCCCGCTGGTGACGAGTCCTTCCGGCGATTAGACCAACATGTTCAATCTGCTACAGCCGATGAGAGACTTCGAATCTGCGGTCATGTCTGCGTACGAAAAAACTCGGTTCGGCTGACGCGCCGCACCAAGCTTCGAAATCGAGTCATGGACCCTTTCGACGAGATGACGGCTACCGGCGCGGCAACGGGAAGCCCTTGCGGACGTGATCCGCGAGCATTTCGCAGAACACCTTGGCGTAGGCCGGCAGCGGGCGGCGCTTGTCTGAGAGCATCGTCAGCGGCTCGTCCAGCGCCTTGCCGC
>JANNGZ010000177.1:0-8753 GCA_031404155.1 Burkholderiales bacterium | reverse complement strand
GCTGATCCTGCGCGCCGACAACAACGGAGAGGGTGGGCTGATCGCGATGCTGGCGCTGGCCACCACCGCGGTGAAGGGCCGCCCGCCCTTGCGCCGGGTGCTGATGACGGTCGGGCTGTTCGGCACCGCCATCTTCTACGGCGACGGCGTCATCACGCCCGCGATCACGGTGCTCGGCGCGATGGAAGGCCTGGGCGTGATCGCGCCGGCGCTCAGCCACTGGGTACTGCCGCTGTCGCTGGTCGTCATCACCGGGCTGTTCGCGGTGCAGCGCCTGGGCACCGGCTATATCGGCCGCGCCTTCGGGCCGATCACGCTGGTCTGGTTCATCGTGCTCACGCTGCTCGGCCTGCCGCATATCGTCGCGAACCCCGAGGTGCTGCTGGCCTTCGACCCACGCTACGCGATCAATTTTTTCTTGGTGCACAAGACGGTCGCTTTCGTGATGCTCGGCGCGGTGGTGCTGTGCGTGACCGGCGGCGAGGCGCTCTATGCCGACCTCGGGCATTTCGGCAAGCTGCCGATCCGCATCGCCTGGTACGCCTTCGTCATGCCGGCCTTGGTGATCAACTATTTCGGCCAGGGCGCGATGCTGCTCACCCGCCCCGAGGCGGTGAAAAATCCGTTCTACCTGATGGCGCCGCAGTGGGCACAGATTCCCTTGCTGGTGCTGGCCACCGCGGCGGCGGTGATCGCATCGCAGGCGCTGATCTCGGCGGCGTTTTCGGTCACCAAGCAGGCGATCCAGCTCGGCATCCTGCCGCGCATGGCGATCCACCACACCTCGGTGCGCGACACCGGGCAGATCTACGTGCCCTTCGTCAACTGGGGCCTGTACGTCTTCATCGTGCTGGCGGTGATGTTCTTCAAGACCTCGGCAGCCCTCGGCTCGGCCTACGGTATCGCGGTGACGCTGGACATGACGATCACCACGGTGATGACCTTCTTCGTCATCCGCTACGGCTGGGGGTACCCGCTGGCGCTGTGCGTCGCCGCCACCGGCTTCTTCTTCGTCGTCGATGTTGCGTTTTTCCTCTCCAACATGCTCAAGCTGCTTGCCGGCGGCTGGTTCCCGATCGTGATCGGCATGGGCATGTTCACGCTGATGATCACCTGGATGCAGGGCCGCAAGCTGATGAGCGCGAGGCTGCGCGACGACGCGATCGAACTCTCCAGCTTCCTGGAGGCGATCTTCGTCAACCCGCCCACCCGGGTCGACGGCACCGCGGTGTTCCTTGCCGCCGAGCAGGGCCTGACGCCCAACGCGCTGATGCACAACCTCAAGCACAACAAGGTGCTGCACGAACACAACCTGTTCGTCACCGTCAAGCACCACGAGGTGCCGTGGGTGGGCTTCGACAGGCGCTGCGAGATTGCACCGCTCGGCCACAACTGCTGGCAGGTGGCGCTGAACTTCGGCTTCAAGAACGACCCCGACGTGCCCGAGGCGCTGAAGCTGCTCGAGGGCCGCGGGGTGCCGATGAACGACATGGAAACCAGCTACTTCATCAGCCGCGACATCGTGGTGCCGGTGCTGGGCAGCGGCATGTCGCTGTGGCGCGAGAAGCTGTTTGCCAGCATGCACCGCAACGCCTCGGGCGTGGCCGACTTCCTCAACCTGCCGTCCAACCGCATCGTCGAGCTCGGCTCCAAGGTCGAGATCTGAAGCGATCGCCCGCCGCGCCCCGCAGCCGGTTAAAGCTCTTTTGTCATGAAGGTGCGAACCGGATCGGCGGGGGTGTGCCGCGCAGCGCCGGCGCTTGGCCACCGGCGCGCGGCGCGGGTTACCCCCGAAGCCAAGGCGGTGGGCGCGTTGCTATCGTGCGCAGTGGCCCGGTGACGGACGCGCAGCACAGCGACGCGCGTACACCCAACGCCCCCGAGTGACTCCAGGCCGCACGAATCCGCGCGGCATTCAGTGCTCGTTTTGAACCCATTCCCTCGCCTTTGCAGGAGACAGCGATGACCGACAAGAGCCTCCCCGCCACGCCCGCGACGCAGCCACCCGCCGCGCGCCGCCGCTTCCTGGGCCAAGCCGCCTCCGGCGTCGTTGGCGCCGCCGCGATGGCCGCGCCGATGATCTCGGTGGCCCAGTCGCCGATCGTGCTCAAGATGCAGGGTTCGTGGGGCGCCAAGGACATCTTCAACGAGATGGCCGAGGAGTACGTCAAGCGCGTCAACGAAATGGCCGGCGGCCGACTGCGCATCGACTACCTCGTCTCGGGGGCGGTGGTCAAGCCGTTCGAGGTCATGGACGCGGTGGCCAAAGGCGTGCTCGATGCCGGCCACACCGTGCCGGTGTATTGGTACGGCAAAAGCAAGGTGGCTTCGCTGTTCGGCTCCGGCCCGATCAACGGCTGCGACGCGCCGCAAACGCTGGCCTGGATTTACCGTGGCGGCGGTCTGGCGCTCTACAACGAACTGCTGGCCAAGCTCAATTTGAACGTCGTCGGCTTCTTCGCGATGCCCATGCCCACGCAGCCGCTGGGCTGGTTCAAGAAGCCGATCACCAACGCGTCTGAGTTGAAGGGCCTGAAGTACCGCACCGTGGGCCTGGCCGCCGACCTGTTCCAGGAGATGGGCGCCAAGGTCACCCAGTTGCCGGGCGGTGAAATCATGCCGGCACTGGAAAAAGGCGTGATCGACGCCTTCGAGTTCAACAACCCGACCTCGGACATGCGTTTCGGTGCGCAAGACGTGATCAAGAACTACATGATGGGCAGCTTCCATCAGGCGATGGAGTTCTTCGAGATCTCGTTCAACAAGACCAAGTGGAATTCGCTGCCCAAGGACTTGCAGGCGATCCTGCAGTACAGCGTCGAGGCGGCCAATTCGTCGAACTGGTGGACCGCGATGGACAACTACTCGCGCGACCTGCAGGAGCTGCAAGGCAAGCACAAGGTCAATGTGCTGCGCACGCCCAAGGGCGTGTTCGTCGAGCAGCTCAAGGCGTGGGACGTGCTGAGCAAGAAGCTGTCGGACGAAGATCCTTTCTTCAAGAAGGTCGTCGATTCGCAGTTGGCGTGGGCCAAGCGAGTCGCGTACTACATGTTCATCAACGAGGCGGATTACGCGCTCGGCTACGAACATATCTTCAAGACCAAGCTGCCGGTCTGAGCAAACCACCTGCGGTTGAAGGGGCGGGCGAGAAACCGCCCCTTTTTCTTGGCCCCTTCGCTATTGCCTCCAACCCGAGGACGCTCCCACCGTGAACCGCCTCATCTATTCGATCGACCAGCTCAGCAAGACGGTCGGCCATGCGTTCGCCTGGTGCATCGTGATCCTCACCCTGGGCACCTGTTACGAGGTTTTCGTGCGCTATGCGCTGAACGACCCGACGAGCTGGGCCTTCGACTTGAGCTACATGATGTATGGCGCGGTGTTCTATATGGCCGGCGCCTATACGCTGTCGCGCGGCGGCCATGTGCGTGCCGACATGCTCTACCGCAAGTGGTCGGAGCGCACCCAGGCCAAGGTCGAGCTGACGCTGTACATCCTCTTCTTCTTCCCCGGCATCCTGGCGCTGGTGGTGGCGGGGTCGGAGTACGGGCTGGAGTCGATGCGCATCCGCGAAGTCAGCGTCAACAGCCCGGCCGGCATGCCGATCTGGCCGCTGAAGATGATGATCTGCGTCGGTGCGGCGCTGATCGCGATCCAGGGTTTTGCCGAGGTGTTGCGCTGCATCGTCTGCCTGCGCGAGGGCTCGTGGCCGGCGCGCCTGCACGACGTCGAAGAGCTGGAGACCCAGATCCTGAGAGAACACGCCGCTAAAGCCGCGGCCATCCCAGCGACACCAAAAGGAGCCGCGCCATGACCGATCCCGCAGTCGCCCTGGTAATGATCGGGATCCTGGTCTTCACGATCTGCATCGGCTTCCCGGTTGCCTTCACCCTGATGGCCCTGGGCGTGGGCTTCGGCTACTACGCCTACTTCCAGGCCGGCCAGGCTTTCTTCGACAGCCGCGTGTTCTACCTGCTGACGCAGAACACCTTCACCGTGCTCAACAACGATGCGCTGGTATCGATCCCGCTGTTTTTATTGATGGGCTACCTGGTCGAGCGCGCGAACATCCTCGACAACCTGTTCAAGAGCCTGCAGATCGCGCTCAAGCATGTGCCGGGCTCGCTGGCCGTGGCCACCCTCGCCACTTGCGCGCTCTTCGCCACCGCCACCGGCATCGTCGGCGCCGTGGTCACGCTGATGGGTGTGCTGGCCTTGCCGCAGATGATGAGAGCCGGCTACGACTCGCGCCTGGCCGCGGGCGTGATCTGCGCCGGCGGCTGCCTGGGCATCCTGATCCCGCCCTCGATCATGCTCATCGTCTATGGCGCGATGGCTGGCCTGTCGGTGGTCAAGCTGTATGCGGCGGCGTTCATCCCGGGCTTCTTCCTGGCCGGCATGTACATCGTTTATGTCGTCGTGCTGGCGATCGTCAAGCCCGAGCGTGCGCCGCCGCTGCCCAAGGACCAGGGCAACGTGCCCGTGGGCGAAGTGGTGGTGTTGCTGGCCAAGTCCTTCCTGCCGCTGTCGCTGCTGATCCTGTCGGTGCTCGGCGCCATCATGTTCGGCATCGCCACGCCCACCGAAGCGGCGGCCGTGGGCGCCCTGGGCGCTGCCCTCCTGGCCGCGGCCTACCGCTCGCTGACCTGGAAGGGCCTGCGCGAATCGGTCTTCCTCACCGCGCGCACCTCGGCGATGGTGTGCTGGCTCTTTGTGGGTTCGGCCACGTTTGCGTCGATCTTTGCCTACCTCGGCGGCAACCAGTTGATCAAGGAGTTCGTGCTCGGCATGAACCTCAACCCGATCACCTTCCTGCTGCTCTCGCAGGCGATCATCTTCGTGCTCGGCTGGCCGCTGGAGTGGACCGAGATCATCATCATCTTCATCCCGATCTTCCTGCCGATGCTGTCGCACTTCGGCATCGACCCGATCCTGTTCGGCGTGCTGGTGGCGCTGAACCTGCAGACCGCCTTCCTGTCGCCGCCGATGGCCATGTCGGCGTATTACCTCAAGGGGGTCAGTCCACCATCACTTTTGCTATCGCAGATCTTCAGCGGCTGCATGCCCTTCGTCTATGTGGTGATCGTGACCATGGCCATCGTCTACGTCTTCCCCGGCATCGCGATGTGGCTGCCCAACACGCTGTACGGCAGGTGACGCTTGGACGCGACCCGGCTCGCGCTCGCATCGGCCGCTGAAGCCGCGCGAGCCATCCAGGCCGGCGAAATCAGCGCCGAGCAGTTGGTGCAAGCCTGCCTGGACCGCACCCGCGAGTTGGAGCCGCAGGTGCAGGCCTGGCACTTTCTGGACGAAGCGCATGCGCTGGCGCAGGCCCGCGCGCGCGACCTCGACCGCGCCGAGGGCCGTGCCATCGGCCCCCTGCACGGCGTGCCGGTGGGCATCAAAGACATCATCGACACCACCGACATGCCCACCGAAGACGGCACCACGCTGCACGCCGGGCGCACGCCCGCCCGCGACGCCACCGTGGTGGCGATGTTGCGCGCCGCCGGCGCTGTGATCATGGGCAAGACCGTCACCACCGAATTCGCCACCTACGCGCCGGGCAAGACGCGCAACCCGCACAACATTGCGCACACACCGGGCGGTTCGTCGTCGGGCTCGGCCGCGGCGGTAGCCGCCGGCATGGTGCCGCTTGCGATCGGCACCCAAACCAACGGCTCGGTGATTCGCCCCGCCGCTTTCTGCGGCGTCTATGGCTTCAAGCCCACGCACGGCCTGGTGCCGCGCCACGGCATCCTCAAGCTCTCGCGCACGCTCGATACCGTGGGCGTTTTCGCACGCTCGCTCGAAGATATCGCGCTGGTGGCCGAGCAAATCGTCGGCCACGATGCGCGCGACGCCGATTCGCAGCCGCGTGCGCGCCCGCCCTTGTTGCGCAGCTTGCTCGAAGACCCTCCGCTGCCGCCGCGACTCGCCTTCGTCAAGACGCCGGTCTGGGAGCGAGCCGAGCCAACTACCGTCGAAGCCTTTGCCGAACTGAGCGGCGTGCTCGGCGCGCAGTGCGAAGAAATCGCGCTGCCCGAATCGCTGCGCGACGCGTGGGACACGCTGCGCACCATCATGGAATGCGAAATGGCGTTCAACCTCGACGCCGAATGGGAGCGCGGCCGCGAAGGCCTGTCCGCGCCGCTGCGCGAGCAGCTCGCGCGTGGGCGCGAAGTGCGCGCGATCGAACACCAAAAAGCCCTGGCGCGCATCGCGCCGCTCAACCACGGCTTCAGCGAGATGTTCGACAGCTTCGATGCCATCCTCACGCCCTCGGCCCCCGGCACCGCGCCGCTGGCCGATTCGACCGGCGACCCGTCGTTTTGCAGCCTCTGGTCGCTCGCCGGCATGCCGGCGATCAACCTGCCGCTGATGAGCGCCGACAACGGCCTGCCGCTGGGTGTGCAGCTCGTCGGCCAACGCCACGCCGACGCCCGCCTGCTGCGCACCGCGCGCTGGCTGGTGCAGCAGGTTCAGCGCGGATAACCGACCCACCATTGCCCGGGAGCCTGGCATGCCGATCAAACTTTTTTCCGCCGCCGTCGCCATCGTGCTCATGCTGAGCTTCCTGGGCGCCATCGTCTTCAAGCTCAAGGAGTTTTCGCTCGGCGCCGTGGTGGCGATCGGCCTGGCAATGATGCTGGTCGACCTGTGGCAATCCCTGCAATCGAGCGAAGACTAGGCCGCCCGGGTTGGAACCCTGCCCTCACTGCGGCCAGGCCCTGGACCCGCAGAACTTTCGCTACCGCGGCACCTGGACCGAGAACCTCTCGAAGACCCTGTTCGGCTTCGAGTGGCCGAGCCAGCGCCGCGGCCGCCAGTTCACGGTGCGCTGCCCGCATTGCAGCAAGACTTACGTCAGCCACACGCTGCGCCGCTTCGGCTTCGTCACCTACGGGCGCTACGTGTACGTGGTCGGGCTCACCTGCTTCTCGGCGGTCGCACTGGTGCTGCTGGTGACCTGAGCGCGGCGGCGGCAGGCGTCCGGCTTCGCGGGGGTGTGCAGCGGCTGGCGGGCCGGTGCCACAGGCCCGACAATTCCGTCATGACGACCCTCACAGCGCATTCCTTGGCCGGGCCGCTGCGCGCACTCATCGCCACCATGCAAGCGTCGCTGCTCGAACGCGACGCCGCGGTGCGCCTGGCGCTGCTGGCCGCACTCGCCGGCGAACATGTGCTGCTGATCGGCCCGCCCGGCACCGCCAAGAGCGAACTCGCGCGCCGGCTGCACCGCTGCTTCGCCGGTGCGCGCTACTTCGAGCGCCTGCTCACTCGCTTCTCGACACCCGAGGAATTGTTCGGCCCGCTGTCACTGAAAGCGCTGGAGGAGGACCGCTACGAGCGCCTGGTCGACGGCTACCTGCCCACCGCCAGCATCGCCTTCCTCGATGAGGTTTTCAAAGCCAACTCGGCGATCCTGAACGCCCTGCTCACCCTGCTCAACGAGCGTGAGTTCGACAACGGCGCGGGCCGCACCCGCACCCCGCTGCTGAGTGTGGTCGGTGCCACCAACGAGGCGCCGGTCGACGAATCCCTGATGGCGTTCTATGACCGTTTTTTACTGCGCGTGCCGGTGGTGGCGGTGAGCGACGCGGCCTTCGCTGACTTGCTCGCGTTGAGTCCTGAGCGGCCGCTCGAAACCACGCCCCAAGTCACGCCAGGACCCACCCCCCAACCGGAGCCGGGCCACGCCGCCGCGCGCGCCGGCGTTTGCCTGTCGCCGCAGGAAGTCAACGCGCTGCGCGCCGAACGCGAACGCGTCGCGCTGCCCGCCGCGGTGCTGGGCCACCTGCAAGCCCTGCGCGCCTGGTGCGCCGGGCAGCAGATGGTCGTGTCCGACCGCCGCTGGCGCCAGCTTGTCGGCCTGCTGCGCACCCAGGCGCTCACCGAGGGCCGCGCGGCGGTCGACGTTCTCGACCTCTGGCTCGTGCCCTACGCGGTGGCCGCCGAGCCCGAGCAGGTGCCACGGGTGCAGCAGTGGTTCGCCGCTGAGGTCGCCGAGGCCCAGGCGCATGACGCGGCCTGGCTCACCCGCGCGGTCGAGGCCTTCGACAAGCAGTACGAAGTCGAGCTGCAAGCGCCGCCCGAGGAGAGTGGTGGCGCCGAAAGCAGCAGCGCCGGCAAGCTCGCGCTGGCGCGCTCGATCGGGCAGGGCGAAGACAGCGGCAACACGATGCTGCGCTTCGTCTCCAAGACCCTCGAAGCCCAGCAGCGCCGGCGCTACAGCAGCGTGCATGTGGCCGCGCGTGTGGCGCAGGTGGACGAGGTGATCGGGCGTGCCGGGGCGCATCTGCTCGACGCCGAGTTGAAGGCCCAGACGCTGGCCGATGCGCTTGCCGGCCGCCTGTGGCTGCCGCCCTCGCTGGCGGCGAGCCTGATCGCCGGCCCTCGACAAACCGTGGCCACGCTCGAAGCGCTCTGCCAGCGGCTCGCCGCCACCCGCGAAGGTTTTGCCGCGTTGCCGGTGGACGACCGGCTGCCGGAGGTGGCGGCACCGGTGCCGGTGGCATTGAGTGCTTGAGCGTGGCCACAACGTGCGGGCCAAGGGAGCGGCCCAGGGAGCGGGCCGAGGAGGGCGGGTGACCGGCTCCGTTCATGCCCGGGGACGGAGCCCCGGGCGCTCGCCAGGCACAAACCGTCCACTGGACGGTTTGTGTCCGGGCTCGCTCCCCCGGCCGGGCTACGCCCGGCTTCCTCCTATACCTCACCGCGCCATTCACCCGCCCTCCTCCGCTGTTCACCGT
>JANNGZ010000176.1:0-2397 GCA_031404155.1 Burkholderiales bacterium | reverse complement strand
CCTTTTGGCGCGCTGCTCGAACACGCTCGAAAAACTCTCAGCCTCTGAGCCGCCCGGGCGCGCACAAACCTGTCGAGCAGGCCTGTCAAGACACTGTCACGCCGCTTGCGTAGCGTAGGGCTTCGGCCTATCGTGAACCGGCTCGCGGCCTGGCATGCCATGGTGCTTGCGAGTTCAACCCCCAGAGGAGACATCGATGACATCAAGAAGAACTCTTGGCGCGCTGCTCTGCGCGTTGCTGCTGGCGCTCGGCCTCGGGGCGCCCGGCGCCGTGCTGGCCGACAACGACAAGGGCAAGGACAAGGGCAAAGACTCGGGCAAGGACACGGGCAAGGACACGGGCCAAGACATCGGCAAGGGCAGGGGCGAACGCCACGCCTCCCGCTTCTTGTCGCCGCTGGTGATCGGCCACCGCGGCGGCGGCAGCGGCTACCTGCCCGAGCACACGCTGGAGGCTTACGCGCTGGGGATCGAGCTCGGTGCCGACTTTGTCGAGCCCGACCTGGTGGCCACCAAGGACGGCCACCTGATCGCGCGCCATGAGCCGAACCTGATCGCCACCACGAACGTGTCGGCGTTACCGCAGTTCGCCGCGCGCAAGCGCACCGTGATGCTCGACGGCGTGCTCGAGACCGGCTTCTACGCCCACGACTTCACGCTCGCTGAAATCAAGACGCTGCGCGCGGTGCAGCCGGCGGCCGAACGCGACCAGAGCTTCAACGGCCGTTTCGCGATCCCGACGCTGGCCGAGGTGATCGACTTCGTGAAGCGCAAGTCGCAGGAAACCGGGCGCCCGATCGGCATCTACCCCGAGACCAAACACCCGACCTACCACCAGTCGGTGGGCCTGGCGCTCGAAGACCGGCTGCTCAAGGTGCTCACCCAAGCGGGCTGGAACCACCGCGGCGCGCCGGTGTACATCCAGTCCTTCGAAACCGCCAACCTGCGCTACCTGCGCCCACGCACCGAGCTGCCGCTGATCCAGCTGGTCGATGCCGACGATGTCAACCCGGACGGCACGCTCGCTTTCAACAGGCCTTTCGACAAGCCCTACGACTGGGTGGTGGCCGGCCGCCCGGGCCTGTTCAGCGACCTGCTCACGCCCGCCGGCCTGGCCGAGGTGGGTACCTACGCCGACGGCATCGGCCCCTGGAAGCCCTACATCCTGAGTTCGGCTTGTACGCTGGTGAACGGCGCCTGCTCGGACATCAACGGCGATGGCTTGGTGAATGATGCCGACCGAACTTTGTTGCCCGCCACCGACCTGGTGGCACGCGCCCATGCCGCCGGCCTGCTGGTGCATCCGTACACCTTCCGCAACGAGCAGCGGCGTCTCGCGTCCAACTTCAAGGGCAACCCGGTCAACGAATACCTCGCCTTCTACGAGCTCGGTGTCGACGGCCTGTTCACCGACTTCGCCGACACCGCCTTCGCGGCGCGCGTGATGTTCCTGCTCAAGACGGACCCCGACTACGCACGCTGCCTGGTGCAGGACAAGTGCCGCAGGCGTTGACTAAAGCCGCGACGCAAGCCTGAGCCGCCTCTGTTGTGGCGACCGAGATGCAGCACGTTGAGCGACGCGAATAGCGTGAGCGCAGCCGGCTGTGGCGTGTACTCCGCTCATGTCCTCCTGCACGGGCTGCCGCCCGTGCATTCCCCCTTTAATTCGCTGCGCACAGCGCCACAGCCGGCTGCGCTCCGGCGGCCGCGGTGGCTGTTCGAAGGGTCGAAAGGCACCGCGACGGTGGAGCGCCGAGGAGGCGCGCGACCGAGCGCCCCTCGCCGCTACCATGCCGCGATGAGCAACAAGATCCTGTTCGGCTTTCATGCGGTCACGGTGCGGCTGAAGACGGCGCCGCGGTCGGTGCTGGAAGTGCATGTCGACTCCACCCGCCGCGACGCGCGCATGCGTGGCTTTGTGGATCGCGCGAAGGAGGCCGGCGCGCGCATCCTCGACAGCGAGGACACGCGCCTCACGCAGTTGGCCGGCACGCCGCGCCACCAGGGTGTGGTGGCGCGGGTCGAGCCGTTGTCGCTGGCGCGCACCGTGATCGAGCTGCTCGACGCGCTCGACCCCCAGACCGGCCCGCCGCTGCTGTTGGTGCTCGACGGTGTCACCGACCCGCACAACCTCGGCGCCTGCCTGCGTGTGGCCGACGGTGCCGGCGCGCATGCGGTGATCGCGCCGAAGGACCATGCGGTGGGCCTCAACGCTACCGTGGCCAAGGTGGCCAGCGGCGCGGCCGACACCGTGCCCTACTTGATGGTGACCAACCTGGCGCGCACGCTCAATGAATTGAAGGACGCCGGTGTGCGCGTGGTCGGCACCAGCGACGACGCACCGCGCTCGCTCTACGACGCCGACCTGCGCGGCCCGTTGGCGCTGGTGCTCGGCGC
>JANNGZ010000175.1:0-13012 GCA_031404155.1 Burkholderiales bacterium | reverse complement strand
AGTGGTGCAGGCGCACCCGCCCGGCACGGTCGATCACCACCAGGCTCGGTGTGCCGCGCAGTTGGTAGGCCTGCATCGTGAGCGGGATCGGGTTGGTGCCGCCGGCCTCGTCGATGCCGATCGGGAATCCGAGCCGGTACTCGTGCACAAAGGCTTCCAGCGCCACCGGTGTCATCGCCTCGTGATGTTCGAACACGGTGTGCAACCCGAGCACCACCAGGTCGTCGCCGGCCAGGGCTTCGTGGATCGCCTTGGCCTGCGGCAGGCCATGCGACACACAGGCCGGGCACAGCATCTGGAACGCATGCAGCACCACCACGCGCCCGCGCAGGCTGTCCAGCGTGATCGGCGCGGGCGTGTTGAGCCAGCGGGTCACTTGCAGCGGCGGTGCGGTGGCCGGCGCAACAAGCGGTGCGGTGGTCAGCTCCGGCCGTGCCATATCAGTGGCTCCACCGCGACGCGCGCGACCCCCGGCGCATGAACTCGGCCAATCCAAGCGGCCGCCGCGAAGCCGGCTTTGCCGGTCCGCCGGCGGGCCTTGCAGGCCGCATGGCCGCGAGACGCCGCCATTCCTCGGCCTGTCCACGCCGACGCAGGTCGGCCTGGAGCCGCGGGCCTCGGCCCCCTGGGGGGAGCGCCGAAGGCGCAACGGGGGAGTTCATGTCAGCAAAGCCTCGCGCACGAAGTCCAGCCGGTCCTGGCCGAAGAACAAACGTTCACCGACAAAACAGGTGGGCGCACCGAAGACGCCTCGCGCCACCGCCTCCTCGGTGTTCGCCACCAGCCGCGCCTTGACCTCGGGGTCGGCGGTCAGCGCGGCGAAGGCCTCGGCGTCGAAGCCGTTGGCGCTCAACAGCGCCGCGAGTTCAGTGGCGTCGCCGAGGTTGCGCGACTCGGCCCACATGCCGCGGTAAACCGCGTCGACATAGGCGCCGAAGCGTGCCGGCTCGCGCATCTGCAAGCCCACCGCGCCGCGCATCAGCGTCAGGGTGTTGATCGGGAAATGCGGGTTGTGCTGGAAGGCCACGCCGTAGCGCTGCGCAAAGCGAGGCATGTCGTCGAACATCCAGCGGCCCTTGGCCGGCACCATCACCGGGCTGGCGTTGCCGGTGGCCTTGAACACTCCGCCGAGCAGCATCGGGCGCCACACCAGGTCGGCGCCGCAATCGGCAGCGAGTGCGGGCAGCTGGGTGTAGGCCAGGTAGGAGGTGGGGCTACCGAAGTCGAAGAAAAATTCAACGCGCTTGGGGTTCGTCATGTTGTTGGTTCCAGTGTGTCAAGGAAACGCCGGGCCATCCCAAGTTTCCTTGCTCCCCCTCGGGGGGGGCGGACGCCGCGAGGCGGCGGCCTTGGGGGTGCTCAAAAAGTCTCGATCCAGGGCCGCAGGTCCATCTCGTGCGTCCAGGCGTTGCGGGGTTGCTGGTGCAGCATCCAGTAGCTGTCGGCGATAGCGTCGGGCGCCAGGATGCCGTCGCGCTCCTTCAGCGCATAGCGCGCGGGGAAGTTCTCGGCGATGAAGGCGGTGTCGATCGCGCCGTCGATCACCACATGCGCCACATGAACGCCCTGCGGCCCCAACTCGCGCGCCATGCTTTGCGCCAAGGCGCGCAACGCGTGTTTGGCGCCGGCAAAGGCGCTGAAGCCGGCACTGCCGCGCAGGCTCGCCGTGGCGCCGGTGAAGATCACCGTGCCGCGCCCGCGCGGCGCCATCACCCGCGCCGCCTCGCGGCCGACCAGGAAGCCGGCCAGCGCGGCCATCTCCCAGACCTTGCGATAGACCCGCTCGGTGGTATCGGCGACGCTGAAGCGCACGTTGGCGCCGATGTTGAAGACCACCACTTCCAGCGGCCCGATGTCGCGCTCGATGGTGGCGAAGAGTTCAGCCACCGCCGCCTCGTCGCGTGCGTCCGAGCCGAAGCCCTGCGCCTGCCCGCCGTCGACGCGGATGCGCTCGACCAGCGGCTCCAGCTTGTCGGCACTGCGGCGGGTGACGCAGGCGACATAACCCCCGCGGGCAAAACGGCGCGCGATCGCGCCGCCGGTGGCGTCGCCGGCGCCGACCACCAACATGGCCCGCCTCTCGCCGGCCTCCCCGGCGTTGACAGGCTTCGGCTCGCTCATGAAGGGCCCTCCGCGCGGCGACGCCGCTGTGCTGGTGATGCAATGTAACGCGCTGCCCGCAGGTGCCTCCGGCCTGTCGCTTCGGCCACGCCACAATCGTGGACACCCCTTTTCGGACCGACACGATGACGCCCACACACGCCACAACCACCGGCCCGCTGCACGGCACCCGGGTCATCGAATTTGCCGGCATCGGCCCCGGCCCCTTCGCCGGCATGCTGCTCGCCGACATGGGCGCTGAGGTGATCGTGGTCGAGCGCCTGGGCGGCGACCCGATCCTGGGCAAGTCACGCTCGGCGGTGAACCGCGGCAAGCGCTCGCTCGCGCTGGACATCAAACACGCCGACGGCCGCGAAGCCGCCTGGCGGCTGCTCGACTCGGCCGACGCCTTGATCGAAGGCTACCGCCCCGGGGTGATGGAGCGCCTGGGTTTCGGCCCCGCCGAGGTGGCCGCGCGTTGCCCGAAACTGGTCTACGGCCGGGTCACCGGCTGGGGCCAGACCGGGCCGCTGTCACAAGCCGCCGGGCACGACATCAACTATGTGTCGCTCAGCGGCGTGATGAGCACCGTGGCGCGGCCGGGCCAACTGCCCGCGCTGCCCGCCACCATCGTCGGCGACATGGCCGGCGGCGCGATGTTCCTGGCCTTCGGCATTGTTTGCGCGCTGCTCGAAGCCAAACGCTCGGGCCAGGGCCAGAGCGTGGACGCGGCGATGCTCGACGGCGTGGCCTTGCTCAGCGCGCTGCAACACCAGATGCGCGCCATCCACTTCTGGCGCGACGAACCCGAGCACAATTTCTTCCTCGGCAGCTCGGCCTTCTACGAAGTGTTCGAGTGCAGCGACGGGCGTCACGTGAGCTTCGGCGCGATCGAGCCGCAGTTCTATGCCGAGCTGTTGCGGCGCCTCGGCCTGGACGAGGTCGATGCCAAGCGCCAGTACGACAGCCGCGACTGGCCGGCCTTGAAGGCACGCGTGGCCGCCCTCGTGAAGACCCGCAGCCGCGACGAGTGGTGCACCCTGATGGAAGGCAGCGACGCCTGTTTCGCCCCGGTGCTCAGCCTGGCCGAGGCGCCGGCACATCCGCACAATGCCGCGCGCGGCGTCTTCGTGCAGGTCGACGGCAAGGTGCAGCCGGCGCCCGCGCCGCGCTTCTCGCGCAGCACCGCACGGGCGCCGAGCGCGGGCACGTTCACCGGCGAGCACACCGACGAGGTGTTGGCGGACATCGGCTTCGACGCGCAGCGGATCGCGGCGATGCGGGGCGCGCGGGCCTGCGCTTGACGGGCATCGCGTGAGCGAAGCCGGCTGAATTCTGAGGGACCGGTGCTCGCCCCCGCGGCGCATGCGCTGGCGCGGCGCCAGTCGGTACCTTTTGTCGAAGCCCTGTCGCACGACTTCGTCGCGCTCGGACGGGCCACCTCGCTGACGCGCCAGGTGAGCGCGGCCGTCGAGCAGGCCGGGCTCACGCTGCGCATCCGCATCATGGTGCGCAGCTTCGATGCGATGTGCCGCATGGTCGGCGCCGGGCTGGGCATCGCGCCTCGAACCGGTGCCGCACCGCATCTGGCCTCGGTGGCGCTGAAGCTGCTGCGCGTCGAGGGCATGTCGACCCGGCGCCGGCTCTTGCTTGCGATGCGCGAGCGGGCATCGCTGTCGGCCCCCGCCGCGGCCTTTGTCGACAGGGTGCAGCAGCATGCCGCCCATCGGGCCTGAGACGGCTGAGTGGCGCCGGCGCAGGTCCGCGCTGCGCAATTCGAACGAAATGCCCTGCCGCGGTATGGCCTTGCCGCGTCGGCCGGCGGTGGCGTGGCTATATTCGGTGCATGCCATTCGTCCGCCGCAACACCCAGGGGCAGATCGACAGCCTGCACCGCACGCAGGCACCCGAGTCCAGTGAGTTCCTCGACGACCAGCATCCCGACGTGCAGGCTTTCGTCGGCGCTACGCCCTCGGCGTTCAACCGCCTGGACGCCGACTTCGTTCGTGTGATCGAGGACGTGATCGACACGCTGATCGTGAAGAACGTGTTCAACATCACCGACCTGCCCCCCGATGCGCAGGCCAAGCTTTTTGCGCGCAAGTCCTTCCGCGACCGCATCACCCAACATTCGCTCACGCTGTTCGGCGACGTCGACATCGACGAGGTGATTTCCGACACCAGCTTTTCCGACGGGCTGCCCGACAGCAAGTACGGCGAAGTCAAGCCGCAATAGCTTTGGTCGGTGTCAGGTGCCGACCCGCCGCGCGACCAAGCGTTGACCGCACCCCTTGCGCACCCGCGCCGCACCCGATGAAGCTGCCACAAAACCGCGCCTACACGCACCCGACGCCCTCGGAAATCACCCCGCGCGCGCTTTACGAGGACCGCCGTGCGCTGCTGCAAGGCCTGGCCCTCGGCCTGGCCGGCGCACCGCTCGCACTCTGGGCCGCACGCGAGGCCCTGGCGCAAACATCGAGCGGCCCGGGCAAGCTGGCCAAGCTGGCCGCCACGCGCTCGGCGGTGCCGGGTGCGTTGACGATGGAAAAGGCCACCGCCTACGCCGACGTCACCGGCTACAACAATTTCTACGAGTTCGGCACCGACAAGTCCGACCCGGCCCAGCACGCCGGCACGCTCAAGACCCGCCCCTGGACCGTGGCGGTCGAGGGCGAAGTGCGCAAACCCGGCGTCTTCGACATCGAGGCCCTGCTCAAGCTCAGCGCGATGGAAGAGCGCATTTACCGCCTGCGCTGCGTCGAAGGCTGGTCGATGGTGATTCCCTGGGTCGGCTATTCGCTCGCCGAGTTGATCAAGCGCGTCGAGCCCACGGGCAAGGCCAAGTTCGTTCAGTTCGTGACCCTGGCCGACCGTGCGCAGATGCCGGGGTTGAGTTCGTCGGTGCTGCAATGGCCCTATGTCGAGGGCCTGCGCCTGGACGAGGCGATGCACCCGCTGACGATGCTCGCCTTCGGCCTTTACGGCGAGGTGATGCCGAACCAGAACGGCGCGCCACTGCGCCTGGTGGTGCCGTGGAAGTACGGCTTCAAGTCGGGCAAGTCGCTGGTCAAGATCCGCTTCGTCGAACAGCAGCCCAAAACCAGCTGGGAGGCCGCCGCGTCCGAGGAGTACGGCTTCTACTCGAACGTCAATCCGAAGGTCGACCACCCGCGCTGGAGCCAGGCAAGCGAGCGCCGCATCGGCGACGACGGCCTGCTGCAGAAGAAGCGCCCGACGCTGATGTTCAACGGCTACGAGCCGCAGGTCGGCCAGCTCTACGCGGGCATGGACCTGAAGCGCTGGTTCTGAGGCCGGGGCGGTGATGCTCTCGGTCCAGGCCGTGCTGACGCACCGGGCCGCGAAGCCGGTGTTGCTCGCCCTGCTGCTGCTGCCGTTTGCGTGGCTGCTCTACGGCGCGGTCTACAACCAGCTCGGCGCCAACCCGGCCGAAGCGCTCAGCCGCTCCACCGGCGACTGGACGCTGCGCCTGCTCTGCGCCACGCTGGCCATCACGCCGCTGCGGCAGTGGACCGGCTGGCACGCCCTGGTGCGCTTTCGCCGCATGCTGGGGGTGGCCACCTTCGGCTACGGCGTCCTGCACTTCCTCTGCTACGCCTGGCTCGACATGGGCTTCGAGTTCGACGACATCGTGCGCGACATTCCGAAGCGGCCCTTTATCTTGGTCGGCACCACTGCACTGCTGCTGATGAGCGCGCTCGCGGCCACCTCGTTCAACCGCGCGATCCGGTGGCTCGGCGCGGTGCGCTGGCAGCGGCTGCACCAGCTCATCTACGCGATCGTGCTGCTCGCGCTGCTGCATTTTTTCTGGATGCGCGCCGGCAAGAACGACTTTGCCGAGGTGGCGGCGTATGCGGCGGTGGTCGCGGTACTGCTCGGCTGGCGGGTTTGGCGCTGGTGGCCACCGCGCGTGGCGGTGGCCACCGCGCCCTCCGGCGCGTCGTCGAATCACTGAGCGGGCTCGCGGCGGCTTGTCGGCTGCACTGGGCAGGCGGCCCCTGGCCGCGCCCTCGCGCTACTTCATGAAGCTTGGCAGCCACAACGCGATCGGCGCGAACTCCAGCACCACGAACAGCGCCGCCACGAGGGCCACCACGAACAACCAGGTGCCGCGGAAGATCTGGCGCAACGCCACGCCCTTGAGCAGCGAGCTCAGCACGAAGAGGTTCATGCCCACCGGCGGGGAGATCAGGCCGATCTGAACCACCAGCACGATCAGCACGCCGAACCACACCGGGTCGAAACCGAGCTGCACCACGATCGGGAAGAACACCGGAATCGTGAGCAGCACCATCGACAGCTCCTCCATGATGGTGCCGAGCACGACGTAGATCACCATCATCGCGCCGATGATCGCCAGCGGCGGCAGCCCGAGGTGGGTGATCCAATCCTTCAGGTCGCCCGGCATCGTCGTGAAGTTGACGAAGCTCGCGAAGATCATTGCGGCGATCAGGATCGCGAACAGCATCGCGGTGGTGCGCGCACTTTCGATCAGGATCTCGCGCAGCACTTTCAGCGTCAGCGCGCCGCGCGCGAGCGCGAAGAAAAACGCGCCCGAGGCGCCGATGCCCGCGCCCTCGGTGGCGGTGAACACGCCGCCGTAGATGCCGCCGAGCACCACCACCACCAGCAGCGCCACGCCCCAGATGCCGCGCACCGCGGCGAGGCGGTCGCGCCATGAGGTGCGCTCCGCCGCGGGGCCGGCGGCGGGGTCGCGCCAGGTGATCCAGGCCACGCAGGCCATCAGCAGGCCGGCGCTCATCAGGCCGGGCAGCACGCCGGCGGCGAAGAGCTTGCCGATATGCGTTTCGGTGACGATGCCGTAAATGACCATGATGGTCGACGGCGGAATCATGATGCCCAGCGTGCCGCCTGCGGCAATGACGCCGGTGCTCAGGTAGTCGGCATAACCGAGCTTCTTCATCGACGGGTAAGCCACCTTGGCCATGGTGGCCGCGGTGGCGATCGAAGAGCCGCAGATCGCGCCGAAACCCGCGCAGGCCAGGATCGTGGCGTGCGCGAGGCCACCGCGCACATGGCCGACGAAGGTGTAGGCGGCGCGGAACAACTCCTGCGCCAGCCCGGCACGCGCGACGAAGTTGCCCATCAGGATGAACAGCGGCACCACGCTCAGGGTGTAGGCAAAACCGGTTTCGTAAACCACCTGCGCCGCGCCCGCCGCGGTGGCGCCCCAGCCGCGCATCAGGCCCAGGCCGATGAAACCGACGAAGCCCATCGCGAAAGCGAGCGGCACGCGCAACAGTGCGAGCGCGAAGATGCAGCCAAAACCGAGCAGGGCCTCGGTCACGCCGCACCACTCACCACCGGCTTGTCGACACCGATGTGGTGGTGCGGCACCGGCGAGAAGATCAGCAGCAGGTGCACCAGCGAGGTGACCGCGCAAAGCACGCTCATCGCATACACAAACGGCCCCTGCGGAATCTTCAGCTGCGCGGTGGTGTCGCCGAACTCGGCCATCTGCCCGGCCTTGGCCCACATCAACCAGGCCAGGCCGGCGAGCGTGGTGGCGCAAAACAGCTCGACCAGGAAGGTTTGCACCTTGCGCACCCAGCGGCTGAGCAGCGGGTCGAGCGAGTCGAAGACCACGTGCTCGCCATGCAGGCTGACCTGCGGCAGCGCCGCGAAGATCACCGCCACCATCAACAGCTCGGTGAGTTCGAGCGAACCCGGCACCGAGGTGCTGATGAACTTGCGGCCGGCCACGTCGACCAGCGTCAGCGCCATGATCGCGAACAGCGCCACCGCGGCGAGCACGCCGCAGAGCGTGTCCAGCAGGCGCTTCAGGCGGGTCACGTTGCCGCGGCGCCGGCCACCGGGCCACCCGAACCCGACAATGGTCGCAGCGCCGCCCGCGGCGGTGCGAAATCAACGCCAGGCGCGGCACGGGGCCGCGCGCCCCCCGGGGTACAGGTCACTTTTGCAGCTTCGTGATCTCGCCGCGGAACTCGGCCAACACCTTCTTCGCGTCCTTCATGCCCTTGCCTTCGGCGGCCTTGACCCAGGTGTCTTCCAGCGACGCGGTCTTGTCCTTCACCGCTTTGACGAAGGTGGCGTCGGCCTTCACGAACTGCACCCCCGCGGCCTGCATGAAAGCCAGGCCACGGCGGTCGACCTTGTCCCAGCCGCGGCCGAACATGCGCGCGGCCACTTCGCCCGAAACCTCGTCGATCGCCTTCTTTTCCTCGGCGCTGAGCTTGTCGTACTTGGCCTGGTTCATCACAAACACGAAGCTGGTGTTGTAGAGGCCGCCGGGGAAGGTGGTGGCATGTTTGATCACCTTGTCGATCTTGAATCCCTCCACCGACTCGGCCGGGAAGAGGGTGCCGTCCATGACGCCGGTGGAGAGCAGTTCGTAGCTCTCGGTCGCGGGTTTGAGCGTCACGTTCATGCCGAGCGACTTGCTGATCTCGTTGACCATGCCGCCGCCGATGCGGAACTTCAGGCCCGCGAGGTCGTCCAGCTTGACGATCGGCCGCTTGGCGTTGAGCACGATGCCGGGGCCGTGGGTGAACACGGTGATCACCTTCACGCCCTGGTGTTCGGCCGCGATCGCCGGGGTCTTGGCATACAGGCGCTGGAAGGCCACCGAGGAGATTTCGGCGGAATCGGCCAGGAACGGAAACTCGGCGAACTGCGTGGTCACGAAGCGGCTCGGCGTGTAGCCGTGCACCACGAAGGACAGGTCGGCGACGCCGTTGCGCACCGCGTCGAAGGTGCCCGGGGGCGCGGCCACCGCACGCGGCAGGATGTTGCACTTGACCTTGCCGGCGGTCTTCTGCTCGACCAGGCCGCACCACTCCTTTTGCGTTTCGGACAGGGTGTGGGCCGGTGGCACCCAGCTCGACGCGGTGAGCACCGTCTGTGCCGACGCGGCGGTGCACACGGCCAGCGCCGCCAGGGCAAGCGCAGCGCGTTGGAAGGGCAGAAAGGTCTTCATGGCAAGGCTCCCGGGGGTCGACTGAAAACTTCGCGGCGGCAAACGCGCCGAGACCGATTGTCCCGGCGCCCTCACCGCTGCCGGCTGCGTGTTTTCCTTAGCCCGATCGCGCAGGCTTCGGGCATCGCGGCGCGGCGCTTGTTAGCAGAGGGTCAGGCGACGCCCGGGCTGGAGGCATCGAGCGCAGCGCTGCTTCGGCATGCAGCCCCCGCGATCGGGGGTTCCCCCAAGGACAGGGGGAAGCGACCGCGGACACGCCCGCCTAGGATTGATTCAACCCGAGGCGCCGCATCGGTCTCGATGCAGCCAAACCTCCACCCATTCGAAGCCCCCTATGCAGCCGACCGACAGCGACACCCTGCCCGACAGCGCCACCTCGAACACGGCAAGCACCGGCCTGGCCGGCAACGACGGCGGCACGGACCGCGGCGGCAGCGCCGGCATCACCCCCGGCATTACCCCCGGCAGCGAACGCGACGGCCTGCGCGAGGCGATCGCCATGCTCGACGCCGCCGACTGCCACCAGAAGCCGATCGAGATGAGCCTGGCGCTGGCGCAGGTGGGCCGCTGCTACCGCAAGCTCGGCGCTCTTGCCGAGGCACGCTGGTACCTGCAGCAAAGCCTGCGCTGGGCACGCAGCCTTGGCGGTGTCGACCTCACGGTGGACATCCTGTGCGACCTTGCCGAGGTGGCCGCCTGGCTCGCCGCCTCAGCCGACGAAGACGACCCGCGGGCGGTGCATGCCGCGCGCGAACGGGCCCGCGACCACGCCTACGAGGCCAGCCACCTGGCCGGCCGCGCGGCCGACCCGGAATGGGAGGTCACGGTGCTGCTGCGGGTGAGCGATGTGCTCGACGACTGCGGCGACCACGAAGACGCGATCGCGATGCAATGCCGCGCGCTGCAACTCATCGCCGCCGCCTCCGCCCGCCACGGCCTGCCGGTGCAGTCGGCCCTGCCCGCAGCGATGATGTAGCGGCTGGCCGCGGGGCGGCGGTACCCGCGTCGCGCTTCAACCGCGCTTCAATCCTTCAACCGCGCTTCATTGCCGCTTCAGCCGCGCGCCAGCACCGGCGCGAGCGCGACCCCGGTGTGGCTGCCCGCGGCCACCACCGCTTCGGGCGTGCCGGCCACCACCACCCGCCCGCCACCGTCGCCGCCCTCGGGGCCGAGGTCGACCACCCAGTCGGCTTCGGCGATCACGTCGAGGTCGTGTTCGATCACCAGCACGCTGTGGCCGCCGTCGACCAGGCGGTGCAACACGCGGACCAGGCGCTCGACATCGGCCATGTGCAGGCCCACGGTCGGCTCGTCGAGCACGTACAACGTGTGCGGCGCGCGCTGGCCGCGGCGGCCGACCTCGTCGCGCACCTTCGAGAGTTCGGTCACCAGCTTGATGCGCTGCGCCTCGCCGCCCGAGAGCGTGGGTGAGGGCTGGCCGAGCGTGAGGTAGCCCAGGCCCACGTCCTTGAGCAGTTGCAGCGGGTGCGAGATCGCCGGCATCGAGGCGAAGAAGTCGACCGCCTCGTCGACCTCCATGCGCAGCACGTCGCCGATGTTCTTGCCGCGCCAACTCACCGCCAGCGTTTCCGGGTTGAAGCGCTGGCCGTGGCATTGCTCGCAGGGCACCTTCACATCGGGCAGGAAACTCATCTCGATCGTGCGCACCCCCTGGCCTTCGCAACCCGGGCAGCGGCCGTCGCCGGTGTTGAAGGAAAAGCGCGCCGCCGCATAACCGCGTGCCCTGGCTTCCAGCGTTTGCGTGAACAGCTTGCGGATCGGATCCCAGAAGCCGATGTAGGTGGCCGGGCAGGAGCGCGGCGTCTTGCCGATCGGCGTCTGGTCGACTTCGAGCACACGGTCGATGGCCTGGTAACCATCGAGGCTGGTGCAGCCGGTCCATGCCGGCGCCTTCTTCGCGCCGACCGCGGCCTGCACATTGGCCAGCAGCACATCGCGCGCAAGCGTGCTCTTGCCCGAACCGCTGACGCCGGTGATGGCGATGAGGCGGTGCAGCGGCAGTTCGATGTCGATGGACTTGAGGTTGTGAAGCGACGCGGCGCCGACAGTGAGGCACTTTGCTCCTTCCCCCTTGACGGGGGAAGGTTGGGATGGGGGTGGCCGTTTGTTCGACGCTCCGACGTTTCCTCCCACGTCACCCCCTCCGCGGCCCTCCCCCATCAAGAGGGAGGGAGCCAATGCAACGCTGCGGCGCGGCTGCAACGGGTGACGCAAGGGCGTCGCCAGAAAACGCCCGGTCACCGACGCCGCATTTGCCGACAGGTCCGCCACCACCCCCTCGGCCACCAGCGTGCCACCGCGTTTGCCGGCGCCCGGCCCGATGTCGATGATGTGGTCGGCGCGGCGGATGGTTTCCTCGTCGTGCTCCACCACCACCAGCGTGTTGCCCTTGTCGCTCAGGGTTTGCAAGGCGTTCAGCAGGTAGCGGTTGTCGCGCGGGTGCAGGCCGATGGTCGGTTCGTCGAGCACATAACAAACCCCTTGCAGGTTGCTGCCGAGCTGGGCCGCGAGGCGGATGCGTTGCGCCTCGCCGCCCGAGAGCGTGGGCGCAGCGCGGTCGAGCGAGAGGTAGCCCAAGCCCACCTGTTCGAGGAACTCGAGCCGGCTCTTGATCTCGCTCACCACATCGCGCGCGATGCCGGCTTCGCGGCCATGCAGGTCGAGGCCTTCGACCCAGGCCCGTGACTGCGTCACCGACATCGCGGCCACGTCGCCGATCGGCCGCGTTTTGAAGGTGACGATGCGCGCCGCCGCGTTCAGGCGGGTGCCCGCACATTCGCCGCACACGGCGTCGACCACGCCTTCGACCTCGGGCTCCTCGCTCGGGAAACTCTGTTCGCGGCCATGGCCGTCGTCCTCTCGTTTGGAGTCGTCGTAGGCCTTGCGCTGCTCGCGGGTCAAGGCCAGGCCGGTGCCGACGCAGCCGCCGCACCAGCCATGTTTGCTGTTGTACGAAAACATGCGCGGGTCGAGCTCGGGGTAGCTGGTGCCGCAGGTGGGGCAGGCACGTTTGGTGGAGAACACTTTCAGCGTGCCGATGCCGGCGCCGATGCCGGTGCCGAACCCCGCAGCGCCCACGCCCGGCTCCGCCGCCGCCGCCATCGCCGCGGCCAGGCCGTCCAGCGGCGTCAGCAGGTGCATCACGCCCTTGCCGAGTTCGAGCGCCTTCGACAGCAGCGCGCGCAACTCGGCTTCGCGGTCGAGTGCGATCACGATGTCGCCCACCGGCAGCTCCAGCGTGTGCTCCTTGAAGCGGTCCAGGCGCGGCCAGGGGTCCAGGCCGAGGAACTCGCCGTCGACCCGCAGGTGCGTGTGGCCGCGTGCCTTGGCCCATTTGGCAAGGTCGGTGTAGACGCCCTTGCGGTTGACCACCAGCGGCGCGAGCAGGCCGACATGTTCGCCGCGGTGGTCGCGCAGCAATTGCGCGGCGATGCTTTCGGCGCTCTGCGGCATCACCGGCGTGCCGTCCTTGGTGCAATGCTGCAAGCCCAGCTTGACCCAGAGCAGGCGCAGGAAATGCCAGACCTCGGTGGTGGTGGCCACGGTGCTCTTGCGCCCGCCGCGGCTGAGGCGCTGCTCGATCGCCACCGTGGGCGGTATGCCGTAGACCGCGTCCACCTCCGGCCGGCCCGCCGGCTGCACGATGCTGCGCGCATAGGCGTTCAGCGATTCGAGGTAACGCCGCTGGCCTTCGTTGAACAGGATGTCGAAGGCCAGCGTGCTTTTGCCCGAGCCCGAGACGCCGGTGACCACGTTGAACTTGCCGCGCGGGATGTCGACGTTCAGGCCCTTGAGGTTGTGCTCGCGGGCATTCACGATGCGGATGTTGTTGTTGGCCTCGTTGGTTTGCTCGCGCTTTGTCTTGAGCAGGCTCTGCAAAGGCACCCCGTCGCCCCAGCCGCCGCCATCCAGCGA
>JANNGZ010000174.1:0-1822 GCA_031404155.1 Burkholderiales bacterium | reverse complement strand
CCCAGCTCCTGCAGGCCGTAGCCGCTCAGGTTGGCCGTGCGGCCCACGGCCACGAGCAGGGCATCGAACGGAATGGGCAGCTCCTGGCCCTGGTGTTCGACGACCAGGAACTTGTCGCCATCGGTCACCTCGACCCGCTTGGCGGTGTGGCCGACGCGCACCTCGACGCCTTCGCTGCGAAAGCGCTCGGTGACCAGCTTGGAGACATCTTCGTCCTCGCACATCAGCAGGCGCGGCGCCATCTCGACCTGCGTGACACGGGATCCGAGGCGGGCGAAGGTCTGCGTCAGCTCGCAGCCGATCGGGCCGCCGCCCAGCACCACCAGTCGCTCGGGCCGCTGGCGCAGCTTCCAGACGTTGTCCGAGGTCAGGACTTCGACTTGCTCGATGCCTGGGATCGGGGGCACGAACGGGCGAGCGCCGGCTGCGATGACGATGGCGCGCGTGGTCAGGCGTTGCACGCGGCCGTCCCGGTGGGTGATCTCGACTTCCCACGGCGAGACGATGCGTGCCGCGCCTTGTGCCACATCGACACCGAGGCTGGTGTAGCGCTCGATCGAGTCGTGCGGCTCGATGACCCTGATCACGCGCTGAACGCGCTCCATGACTTCGCCGAAGTCGAAGTCGGCGTTGGCCGAGCGCATGCCGAATTCCTTGGCGCGCTGCACATGCGAGAGGAACTTGGCCGAGCGGATCAGCGCCTTCGACGGCACGCAGCCGGTGTTCAGGCAATCGCCGCCCATGCGGTGCTTTTCCACCAGCGTCACCTTGGCCTTGATCGCCGCGGCGATATAGGCGGTGACGAGTCCTGCCGAGCCGCCGCCGATGACCACCAGGTTGCGGTCGAAAGTCTTGGGGCGCGGCCAGCTCGCGTAGATCTTGCGTGCCTGGACGCAATCGACGAGTTTCTTGGCGACGAGCGGAAATACGCCCAGCAGCGCCAGCGAGATCAGCAGGCCAGGCGAAACGATGCCGGACAGCGAATCAATGCGCGCGAGCTGCGTGCCGGCGTTCACATAGACCAGCGTGGCGGCGAACATGCCCAGTTGACTGACCCAGTAGAAAGCCCACGGTCGCATGGGCGTGAGCCCCATCGCCAGATTGATCACGAAGAACGGCAGCACCGGCACCAGGCGCAGCATGAACAGGTAGAAGCCGCCGTCCTTGGCGATGCCGGCATTGAGCGCGGCCAAGCGGGCGCCGAAGCGCGCCTGCACCCAGTTGCCAAGCAACCAGCGCGAGGCCAGGAAGGCCAGCGTGGCCCCGATCGTCGAGGCGAACGACACGATCAGCGTGCCCCAACCGAGACCGAAGATCGCACCGGCGGCCAAGGTCATCACGGCGGCCCCGGGCAGCGACAGCGCCGCCGCGGCAATGTAGCCAGCGAAGAACAGCAACCCGGCGACCAGTGGTTGCGCCGCCCGCCAGGCTTCGAGGTCGGCCTGGCTGCTCTTGATGGCGGCGAGGTTGAGGAATCGCCCGAGGTCGAATCCGAAGAACAGCGCCAGCAGCCCCGCCAACACGATGACCAACCACCAACGTTTGTCCAGACGCATCGAATGCTTTCATTGAATGCGGGCCGGCACCGGCGCCGCACGCATCGCAATAGACGCGCCTTGGTCACGTTCCTTACACCGTGCTGGGCGGCAAGCTCTACCTGAACTACAACGCCGAGGTGCTGCGGGTGATCGGCAGCTCGGTGGCAGTTGCCAAGCAACCAGCGCGAGGCCAGGAAGGCCAGCGTGGCCCCGATCGTCGAGGCGAACGACACGATCAGCGTGCCCCAACCGAGACCGAAGATCGCACCGGCGGCCAAGGTCAT
>JANNGZ010000173.1:0-3021 GCA_031404155.1 Burkholderiales bacterium | reverse complement strand
GCTCGGCCAGCTCGCCGACGCGCGCCGCCTCTACGAGCAGGCACTCGAGATCGCCACCGCGGACGGCAACGCGCACAACATCGCCGCCGCACTGGACCACCTGGCGCTGGTGGCCAAGCGCAGCGGCCGCTACGACGAGGCGCTGCGCCTTGCGTTGCAGTCGCTGGCGCAGCACCGCGAGTTGGGCGACAGTGCCGGCGTCGCGCTGTGCCTGAACAACCTGGCGGCGCTGTACATGGCGCGCCAGGAGCGGGCGGCCGCGCTGCCGCACCTGCGCGAGGCGCTGGCCTTGAGCGAGCGCGACGGCATCGGCGCGTCGCAGATCTACGTGCTGGCCAACCTGAGCGAGCTGACGATGGCCTCAGGCGATCTGCCGGCTGCCGCGCGCTACGCCATGCGCGCGATCGAGGTCACGGCCGCGATGGGCAACCGCGCCGTGCATGCCTGGGCGGTGATGCAGGCGGCGCGCGTGGCGCTGCGCCGCGGTGCGCTGGACGAAGCCCGGCGCGGCCTGGCGGCGGGCCTGGCTGAGGCGATCGCGATTCGTCAGACGACGCTGCATGCGGTGGGCCTGGTCGCACTGGCCGAGCTGTTGCGCGCGCAAGCAGAGCCCGAGCGGTCGCGCCAGGTGCTGGCCTTCGGCGCCGAGCACCCGACGACCACCGCGCCGGACCGCGACGAGATGCGTGCGCTGCTCGCGCAATCCGGCACCAGCGCGCCGCCGCCCTGGCCCGCCGCGCTCGCCATGGACGAGCTGCTGCACCGCATCGTCGCCGAGGCGGCGCAGGCGCATGCGCCGCTGATTGCGCTACTGCGCGGCTGAGGAACGCGCGCGGAACGCGCCCTTCGCCAGGACGCCGGCGCAATGGGCCACCGCCTCGGCCTTCAGCCGATGCGGCCGAGCAGCAGGTACTCCATAAGTGCCTTCTGCACGTGCATCCTGTTCTCGGCTTCATCCCAGACCACCGACTGCGGGCCGTCGATGACATCGGCGTCGACTTCCTCGCCGCGGTGCGCCGGCAGGCAATGCATGAAGAGGGCGTCGGCTTGGGCCACGGCCATCATCTCGGCGTCGACGCACCAGTCGATGAAGGCCTTGCGGCGCTCTTCGTTCTCGGCTTCGTAGCCCATGCTGGTCCAGACGTCGGTGGTGACCAGGTGCGCGCCGCGACAGGCGTCCATCGGGTGGTCGAAGACTTTCACGCAGTGCGGGTTGCTGACGCCCGCCACCGACGGGTCGAGTTCGTAGCCGCTCGGGGTGCTCACATGCAGCGTGAAGCCGAGGATGTCGGCGGCCTGCAGCCAGGTGTTGGCCATGTTGTTGCCGTCGCCGACCCAGGCCACGATCTTGCCCTTGAGAAAATCGAGTGCGCCGGCTTCGCCGCCGCGTGGCCCACGCTGTTCGATGAAGGTGAACACGTCCGCGAGGATCTGGCAGGGGTGGTACTCGTTGGTCAGGCCATTGATCACCGGCACCCGCGAGTGCGCCGCGAAGGTGTCGAGCTTGGCCTGCTCGAAGGTTCGGATCATCACGATGTCGACCATGCGGCTGATGACGCGCGCGGAGTCCTCCACCGGTTCGGCGCGGCCGAGCTGGCTGTCGCCGGTGGTGAGGTGCACCACCGAGCCGCCCATCTGGTACATGCCGGCCTCGAAGCTGACGCGGGTCCGCGTGCTCGCCTTCTCGAAGATCATCGCCAGCGTGCGGTCGACCAGGGGCTGGTACTTCTCGTAGTTCTTGAAGCGCTTCTTGATCTCGCGGGTACGCTCGAAGAGGTAGGCGTACTCTTCGGTGCGCAGGTCCTTGAACTGCAGGTAATGCTTCATCAGTGTCGCGCCGGGTTTCATGCCGAATTTCAGGCCGGGTTTGCGGGTTCCAACAGGAACTGCTTGATCAGCGGCGCCAGGATCGCCACGATGCGGTCGGCCTCGCTGGCGCTCAGGATCAGCGGCGGCACCAGGCGTATCACCGAGTCGGCGGTGACGCTGAGCAGCAGGCCGGCGTCGCAGGCGCGGCGCAGCAGCACGCCGCAGGGGCGGTCGAGTTCGATGCCGAGCATCAGGCCCTGGCCGCGCACTTCCACCACGCCCGCCACGCCAGCGAGTTCGCGTTCGAGCGCCGCCTTCAGGCGGGTGCCGACACGCGCCGCGTTGTCGAGCAGGCCGTCTTCTTCGATGATGCGCAGCGTTTCGACGCCGGCGCGCATCGCCAGCGGGTTGCCGCCGAAGGTGGTGCCGTGGTTGCCGAGGCCGAACACGTTGGCGGCCTTCGGGCCGCAGACGATCGCGCCCACCGGAACGCCAGAGCCCAGGCCCTTGGCCATCGGCATCACATCGGGTTTGATCTCGGCCCATTGGTGCGCGAACCACTTGCCGGTGCGGCCCATGCCACATTGCACCTCGTCGAGCATCATCAGCCAGTCGTTGGCGTCGCAGAGCTTGCGCAGGCCGCGCAGGTAGTCCCAGCGCGAGGGGTTGATGCCACCTTCGCCCTGGATGGTTTCGAGAAACACGGCGACCACGTTCGGGTTGCTGCGCGCCACCTGCTCCACCGCGGCCAGGTCGTGCAGCGGCACCCGTACAAAGCCCTCGACCAGCGGGCCGAAGCCCTCCTGCACCTTGGTGTTGCAGGTGGCCGAAAGCGTGGCGATCGAGCGGCCATGAAAGGCGCCTTCGTAAACGATGATCTCTGGCCGCTCGATGCCTCGGTCGTGGCCGTACTTGCGTGCGATCTTCAGCGCGCCTTCATTCGCTTCCAGGCCGGTGCTGCAGAAGAACACCGCCTCCAGCCCGGACAGCTCGCACAGCTTCGCGGCAAGTTCTTCCTGCAGCGGCACTTCATAGTAGTTGGAGCTGTGGATCAGCTTGCCGATCTGCTGCTGCAGCGCGGGCACCAGCTTCGGGTGGGCGTGGCCGAGCGTATTCACGGCGATACCGCCCAGCCCGTCGAGGTACTTGCGCCCGGCGGTGTCCCAGACCCAGCAGCCGCGGCCGTGCGACAGCGCAATCGGCAGCCGGCCG
>JANNGZ010000172.1:0-10938 GCA_031404155.1 Burkholderiales bacterium | reverse complement strand
GGTAAAGGAGGAGGCCGGGCGAAGCCCGGACGAGGAGCGGAGCACAGCGCCGCAGTCGGCTTCGCACTCTCGGCGCGGTCATCGGTGGTCCGCCGTTTGAGTGCAGTCTGCGCATCAGCCCCGCGTCCCTGGCGCCGACGGCACCCGCGGTGTCGGCACCCGCGTGGTCGGCGTGTAGTCGGCCGGCACCTTCAGCAGCGCGGGGTCGGGCTCGCCGCGTTTCACCTGCGTGAGCCGGTACAGCGTCTCCAGGCTGCGCGGGTCGAAGTCGCGGGTCATCACGGTGAGCATCAGCTCGGGTGAGGTCCACACATCGCGGGTGATCAGGATCGGTTTTTCGTTGCCGACCTTGCCCGCCTCGATGGTCCAGGTGGTGCGTTCGCCGTTCACCTTCAGGCCCTCGATCTCCTTGCTGCCCAGCGAGGTGGCCACGCCCGCGCCCCGCGGCGCCAGGCCCTGCGATAACCAACTCACCGCCGGCGGCAACGGCGCATGGCCGGGCAGCGGCAAGGGTCGCGTACCGGGCTTGCCGTCGTCGTCCAGGCGCAGCACATGCACCTCGACATCGAAGTGCTTGTTCGGGTCCGGCGACGCCACCGCGCCGGGCGTGATGAACACCGGCGCGGGCGGTGGCGCCGGTGCCACCGGGGGTGTCGGTGGAACCGGGGGCGTGGCCGGCGTGGGCGCCAGCGGAGCCGGCGTGGCGCTCGGCGCCTGGCCGGCACCCGGTGCGCCCGGCGCGGCCGCGCGCGACCGCTCGGCCACACCACGCGCCCATTCGCGCATGCGCTCGGCGTACTCACGCAGGCGTTCGCTGTACTCGCGCCAGGCCGGGCTGTCGTGCCCGCTGCCGGGTGGCCACGCCGTGGCCAGACCCGAGCTGCCGCTCATGCGGCGCGCGGTTTTGCGCTCGGGGTCGAGCAGCCAGGTTTCCTTGGCCACCGGGTCGCGCAGCCACACCTGCTTGCGCCCGCCGCGGTCGAGCTCCTGGCGGGTGCGGCCTTCGCCGTCGCGGCAAAGTTTGGTGGTGCTCGAGCGCACGATGCGGTTGCCGTCGGCAAGGTGCTGGATGTTCTCGTGCACCGCGTCGGCGCAGTACGGTGCGCCCTTCACCACCCGTTCGTTGCCGACCTCGTGGGCCGCAAAACCGAGCGTGTCGGCCTCGATGCGCAACTGCGCCAGCTCGCGGTTGAGGAACTCCATGCCCTGCGCGATCACGGACTCTTGAGCGAGTGCGCAAGTCGGCGCGAGCAGCCAAGGCACGAGCACCAGGGCTGCGAGCAGGGATGGCGCAAGCCGTAGCCGCGCAAGCCGCAGGGGCGCAAGCCGTGGTGGCGCCATCGGCAAGCGCGCAAACGAAAAGAGCGCAAACGGCCAGGGCGTGGACCGCAGCGCGGCGCCGAACAGCCGCGCGCAGCGGGGCGGGTGCGGCGCCGGTGGCATCAGCATTGGCGACGGCAGCGTTGTTGGCAGTGCTGGCAGCGGCTTGAGATTTTTCATCGCAGCATCTCCTGGCAGGGTTTGAACAGCGGTGCTCAATGCAGCACCCGGACCGCGAGCACGTCGCCGGAGGGGTGCATCAACAGCTCGGCGCGCACCCGCTCGCCGGCGCGTGCGGGGTCATAGGGCAGGCCGAGCGCGGCGAGCCTTTCACGCGGCATCTCGGTGGCCACCACCCATGCCGGCGCCGGCCCGCGCCCCGCGGTGCCGGTGTCGGCGAGCACGGCACTCCAGCGCGCCGCGGGCGCGATCGACATGAAGCCGCTGCTTTGTGATGCCGGGTCGGCGGTGGTAGCTGCTTCCAGGCCTGTGCCCGGGCGAGCGTCTTGCCGCGGCGGGTCCGGCGCCAGCAGCAGGAGCACCAGCGAACCGAGCAGCACCGCGGCGCAGACGCCGGCCCCGGAAAGCAGCCAGGTCCTCCAGCCGGCGCGGCGCGGCGCGCCAGCGGGCTTCAGCGGCGTGGCGCGCACGGACGCCGATGCTGAAGCTGATGCTGATGACGACGACGACGATTCCGACGACGACGACGATGCGGACAGGTTTGCCGCTGCTTTCGCGGCGTAGGCCGCATGCATCGCCTGCGCCACCCGCGCCGGCGGCTCGTGCAGGGCCAGCTCGGCCGTGGCGTTGCGGGTGAGCGTGGCCAGCCAGGTCAGCCCGGACATGGCGCCGGCGTCGGCGCGGCCCCGATCACGGGGCTCACCGCCGCTGCGGTCTGAAGGGTCATTCATGGTTCAGCGTCCTTGTTCATCGCGAGCGGGCACGGCGTTCAAGCGCCGCGCCAGTTGCCGGCGCGCGCGGTGCAGGCGCGTGCGCAGCGTGTTGAGCTCGATCCCGGCGATCGCGGCGGCCTCTTCGTACGAGCGCTCCTGCAAATCCACCAGCACCACCGCCTCGCGCATCGGCCAGGCCAGCGCGCGCAGCGCGGCCCACAGCGCCTGCTGGCTCTGGCGCCGCACCAGCAGCGCCTCGGGCGACGCATCCTCGGCGCCGCCGTCGGCCGCTTCGCCGTCGTCGTCTTCGAGTGCCGGCAGCGGCGCCTCGCGCCACAAGGCCAGCAGCGCATGGCGGCCGGCTTCGGCCAGGTAGGCACCGAGCGCGGCGCGGCCGGCATCAAAGGCCTCGGGCCGGGTGGCGAATCGAGTGAACGCCTCCTGCGTCGCGTCCGCGGCCCAGCCGGCGTTGCCTCCGCTCAGCGCGAAGAGGAAGCGGTACACCGGGCCCGCTTCACGGCGGTAGACCATCTCCAGCGCGGCCGCGTCGCCGCGCGCGACACGCGCGGCCAGCGTCGCGTCGTCGTCATCGTGGCCAGCGGCCGTGGCGGGGCGGGGGGTCCAGGGCACGAAGGGCATCATCGCGGTGGCGCGCATCTTCGTTTGGGCCACGCGCTGTCCGCAGCGCGGGAAGGTCGGCGGCACTGAGCCGACGGGTGGGGTTGCGGGCTGGGCATGTCGATATTGCGCCAAGGCCGCCAATAAGTTCCCGCCCGCACCCTGGGATTGCCCCTGAGGCGCGCCGATCTGCGGCCGCACGAGGGTGTGCTTCGCGCCGGGCGGCCGCCGGGTTCGACGGCCCGGCGCGCGGCGCGGCCGCAGCCATCGCGCGGCTGTCACTCACCCGCGCAGCCTGTCGGCCGAGCGCGGCGGCGTGTCGCGAGCCGGTCGCGCCTGGCGGCGGCCTTCAGTACATTGCGCCACATTCGCCGGCGGCCCCGCGCCGTGCTCCAGAGCCTCCTCGATCCCCATGCCCGCTTCCTACCTCGACCCCGAAACCGCCCGGCGCTGGCGCGAGCGCACCGAGCCGCTGGTGCGCGCCTTCCACGTCTACGCCAACTGGCTGGTGTCGATCAGCTGGAAGCGCTTCGTCGTGCTGGCGATCCTGCTGATCGTGTTCGTCGAGCTGGTGCAGACGATGCCGCCGTTCAGCTGGAAGGTGACCGAGCAAGTGCACGACGCACCGCGCTCGGCCAAGGCGCCCAAGCGCGAGCCGGTGGTGAAGGTGAACAAGCCCAAACCCGCGGCCAGCCTGCCCGAAGGCCTGGACATCTCGATCGACGAGCGCGGTGTGCGCATCACGCCGCGCAAGCTCGGCGGGCCGGCAACCGCGGCCTCTGACGTGCCGAACCTGCCCACGCCCACCACGCCCACGACACCGACCACGACCTCCACGCCGACGACGCCCACCACGCCCGCCACGCCCACCACGCCGACGACCCCCAGCACAGCGCCCACACCGTCCGGCGGTGTCTCGATCGGCATTGGCGGCGACGGCGTGCAGATCAAGCTGCCGCCGGGCGCGAAGTCCGACGAGGTGAAACGTGCGGTCGAGGAGGCGCGGGAGTCGATCGAAGAGGCGCTGCGCGACGCCAAGGAGGCGGCCGAAGAGGCGGCGCGGGACGCTCGCGACGCCGCGAGGGAAGCTGCAAAAGAAGCGGCCCAGATCGAGACCGACGCGGCCAGCGGCATGCGCTACCGGGTGCGCACGGTGCGTTATGGCGACTTCCTGACCAACCTGGCGCTGCTCTGGATTCTGGGCTCGGTGGTGATCAAGTTCACCTACAAGGGCCGCCTGCAGGCCGAGGTGAAGGCGGCGCAGGCGACCGAGGTGGCCGAGTCCGAATCGCTCAAGCGCCAGGTGGTGGAGGCGCGCATGGCCGCGATGCAGGCGCAGGTGGAGCCGCACTTCCTGTTCAACACACTGGCTTCGATCGACCACCTGATCGAGACCGACCCGGCCCGTGCCAGCCAGATGCAGAAGCATTTGATTGCGCTGCTGCGCGCCAGCATGCCCACGATGCGCGAGGCCAGCGACGGCGGCGCGCGGGAGCTGGGGCGTGAGCTGGCCGTCATCCGGCCTTACCTCGAGATTCTCAAGGTGCGCATGGAAGAGCGCCTGAACGTGCGCATCGACGTGCCCGAAGGCCTGCACTCGGCGGAGTTCCCGCCGATGATGATCCAGACCCTGGTGGAAAACGCGATCAAACATGGCCTGGAGCCCAAGGCCGAAGGCGGGTCTTTGAGCGTGCGGGCCGAGATCGTGCACGGCAAGCTGGCGGTGACGGTGGCCGACACCGGCCTGGGCTTCGGCAAGGCTGCCACCGCGGGCACCGGCGTGGGCCTGGCCAACATCCGCGAGCGGCTGCAATTGCTATACGGCCACAAGGCCACGCTGGCGATCACCGAGAACCCGGCCGGCGGCACCGTGGTGACCGTGACCGTGCCCTACGTGGCGCGCACCGACGAGACCCGCAGCGACGAAGCACGCGGCAGCTTCCGCCCCGAAGGCGCCAGCGCATGAGGCTCGCTCTGCGCATCGTGTTGCTCGGCGTGCTGGTGCTGGGCCTGCTCGCATCGATGGCGGTGGCCGCGCTCCTGGTTTTCGTGCTGCCGCAGGAAGTGCTGGGCACGATCACGATCAACGGCGAAGCGGTGAACCTGCCCGCCGACGCGCGCCATTGGCTGCTGGCCACCGGCGGCGTGGCGCTGGCCGCGGCCATCGTGCTGGTGGTGGTGCCGCTGGTGGCGGTATGCGGCCTGCTCGCCGGCGGCTTGAGCCTGCTGGCGACGCTGGTGGGCGCGCTGGTGATGCTGGCGCTGCTGCTCGCACCGGTGCTGCTGGTGGCCTTGCTGGTCCGGGCCCTGCTGCGGCGCGGCTCGAAGAACACGACAATCGCGCGATGAACCAGAGCACCACCCCGAGCGCCGATGCGCCGTCCGCCGTGATTGCCGACGACGAGCGCCTGATGCGCGAACAGCTGCGCGCGCGCATCACCGAGGCCTGGCCCGAACTGCAGATCGTGGCCGAAGCCAAGAACGGTCAGGAAGCGGTGGACCTCGTCGCGCAACACCGGCCCGACCTGGTGTTCCTCGACATCCGCATGCCCGGCCTGACCGGCGTGGAGGCGGCGCGGCAGATTGCGCAACTGGAAACCGACGAAGACTGGCCGCTGCCCGAGATTGTGTTCATCACCGCCTACGACCAGTACGCGGTGGAGGCCTTCGAGCAGGGCGCGGTGGACTATGTGCTCAAACCGGCGGAGCGCGAGCGGCTCGCGGTCACGGTGCAGCGGCTGAAGGCACGGCTGGCGCAGCGCGCGACCAGCGGCGGTGCGGCACCCACCCACGACGCGGCGGCTGGCACCGGTCAGGCTGCGCCGCTGCAACAACTGCTGCACAAACTCTCGGCGCAGATGAGCGGCAAGGCGCCCGAGTACCTGCGCTGGATCCAGGCCAGCGTGGGCCCCGCGATCCAGATGATCCCGGTGGAGGACGTGCTGTTTTTCATCAGCGACGAGAAGTACACCCGGGTGCAGACCGCGCAGCTCGAAGCCCTGATCCGCAAGCCGATCAAGGAGCTGGTGGACGAGGTCGACCCGCAGCGGTTCTGGCAGATCCACCGCTCGACGCTGGTGAACACCAAGGCCATTGCCGGCGTGAGCCGCGACTTTCGCGGCCGCCAGTTGGTGGCCATCAAAGGCCTGAACGAAAAGCTCGAGGTGAGCCGCAGCTACACCGGGCTGTTCAAGGGCATGTAGCCGTCAAGGCTGGCGCCGCGGCGGCGAAAGCCACGACGCGATGCACCACTGTGCGGCCCAGTAGGTGGCCAGGATCAATAGCGACGCTGCCGGCAGCGGCGTGGCGCCGAACTTGTTGCTGGCCAGCAGCGCGTCCGACAGCACGAACAGCGCGCCACCGATCGCGAGCATGCGGCCGCGTGGCTCCTCGCCCAGCTTGTCACGCGAAACGAGCCACAACACCGCCGCCTGCGCCGCCATCGAAGCCAGGCACAACACGTAGGCCAGCACCGGAATGCGCAGCGCGGTGGGCACACCGGGCCAGAGCTGCCACAGGATCAGGCCCGCCACCACCGCGTAGACCGCGAACGCCAGCGGCCGCGCCGCAAACCGCTGCACGCGGGTGAAGGCCACCAGGTAGGCCAGGTGTGCGAGCAGGAACGCGATCAGGCCGGCCAGGAAACCTTGCTGAGGCCAGAGCAGCGCGATGTCGCCGACGAGCGAAAGGAACAAGCCGGCAATCACCCAGCGGCTGGTTTCCGGGTGGTCCGCGCCGCGCCGCCACGCGAACACGATGATCAGGATCGTGGTCAGCGGCTTGAAGACGAAGTTCAGCCAGGGCAGGCCGAGCGCCCAGGGGGCCGAGGCGATGGCGAGCGCGGCGAAGAGGGCGGTGAGGGTGGGCAGCAGCAGCATCGGCGTCATGGTGCCGCGTATTCTCCCTCCCCCTTGACGGGGGAGGGTTGGGGGCGAAGCGGGGAATCGAGCCGCATGCGGCGAGCCCGCTGAGCACCGCAACCGCGATCTCGGCGGCGCACATCCCCACCCCCATCCCAACCTTCCCCCATCAAGTCCCCTCGGCCACCACCGGCGCCGCACCCGCCACCAGTTGCGCCCGCAGCCGCTTCAAGCGCTCCCGCGGGTCTTCCTTCACCAGGTTTTCATTCAGCTTCATCTCGCCGATGAAGCGGCTCGGCACGCCGGCCACCATCTCGCGGCCGCGCTTGCGGCGCTTGAGCGTGCTCACCGCCAGTGTGGTGCGGGCGCGGGTGATGCCCACGTACATCAGGCGGCGTTCTTCTTCGAGGCGTTCGGGTGTCATGTCCTCGTCGCCGCTGCGAAAGGGCAGTAAACCTTCGTTGACACCGGCGAGCAGCACATGCGGCCACTCCAGGCCCTTGGCCGCGTGCAGGGTGGACAGGGTCACCACGTCTTGGTTGTTGTCGCGCTCGGCCAGGCTGATGATCACGCTGATGGTCTGGGCCACCTGAAGCACGCTCTGCTTTTCGGTCTCGAAGCTGCCGCCGTCTTGGGTGAGTTCACCGCCGCAGCGTTTGGCGATCCAGTCGATGAAGTCAAGCACGTTGCTCCAGCGCGCGGTGGCCACTTTTTCGCTGTCCTCGCCGTCGTGCAGGTGCTGCTCGTAGCCAATGTCCTTGAGCCAGCCGAGCAACAGCAACTTCGCGTCCTCGGCGCCGGTGGTCCGGCGCGCGCGGTACTGGAGGTCGTTGATACAGCGGCCGAACTCGTGCAGCGAGCCGATGGCCTTGGCGCCGAGTTTGCTGCAGAGGGACTGTGCAAAGAGCGCTTCGAACAGCGATGTTTTCCACTGCCCCGCAAACTCGCCGAGGCCGCCCAGCGTCTGGTGGCCGATGCCACGTTTTGGGCTGGTCACCGCGCGCAAAAACGCGGGGTCGTCGTCGTTGTTGACGATCAGGCGCAGCCAGGCGCAGAGGTCGCGAATCTCGGCGCGGTCGAAGAAGCTGGTGCCGCCCGACACCTTGTACGGGATCTGCGCGGCCCGCAGCTTTTGCTCCAGCGCACGCGACTGGTGGTTGGCGCGATAGAGGACCGCGAAGTCGCTCCACCTCAGCGCCGCACCGCCCGCGCTTCTGGTGGCCTGGATGAAGGCCACCGCACGCTCGGCCTCATGTTCCTCGCCGTCGCTTTCGAGCAGCCGCACCGGCTCGCCGTCGCCGAACTCGCTCCAGAGTTTCTTCTCGAAGATCTTCGGGTTCGCAGAGATGACATGGTTGGCCGCGCGCAGGATGTTGCCGGTGGAGCGGTAGTTCTGTTCCAGCGCAATCACGGTGAGCGCGGGGAAGTCCAGCGGCAGGCGCTTCAGGTTGTGAATGGTGGCGCCGCGCCAGCCGTAGATGCTCTGGTCGTCGTCGCCCACCGCGGTGAAGCGCGCGCGCCAGCGCTCGTCGGCATGGTCCACCAGCGTCTTCAGCAACTCGTACTGCACGCCGTTGGTGTCCTGGTATTCGTCCACCAGCAGATGGCGGAAACGGTTCTGCCATTTGCCGCGGGCCTCGGCGCTGGTTTGCAGCAACTTCAAGGGCAGGCTGATCAGGTCGTCGAAGTCCACCGCCTGGTAGGCCGCAAGCCGCTCTTCGTACAGGCGCATGACACGCGCCGCCACCCGTTCGTCGTCGTCTTTCGCCGCGTCGCCCGCACGGTCGCTGTTCAGGCCCTGGTTCTTCCACAGGCTGATCGTCCACTGCCAGCGCCGCGCGAGGGCGTTGTCTGAGCAGGCACCGGCGTCGCGGATCACGCCGAGCACATCGTCCGAATCGAGGATCGAGAAGTTCTCTTTCAGCGCCAGGGCCGTGCCGTCTTCGCGCAGCATGCGCACGCCGAGCGAATGAAAGGTGCTCACCGCCAGCTCCTTCGCGGCGCGCGAGCCCACCAGCGCTTTGGCGCGCTCGCGCATCTCCTGTGCGGCCTTGTTGGTGAAGGTGATGGCCGCGATCTGCTTCGCCTCGACGCCGGCTTGCAGCAGGCGCGCGATCTTGTGCACGATCACGCGGGTCTTGCCCGAGCCCGCACCCGCGAGCACCAGGCAGGGGCCGTGCAGGTGGTGCACCGCTTGAAGCTGGGCGTTGTTGAGGGTCTCGGCCATGCAAGGGAGTGCGAAGGGCGGCGGATGGTAGCCGGCGGGGCCGAGCGCCACTGTGGTAAGAACTCGCGCGTCGCCGGCGTCACCGGCGCGGTCACACGCGCGTCGCGGCTGCCGCTGAGGATGAGCGCATGAACCCGAACCCGAACCCGAACCCGAACCGACGTGATTGGCTGGCCGGCGCGGCGAGCGTCGCGGCACTGGCCGCCGCGCCCATCTTCGTCCGCGACGCGCGCGCCGCCGACAGCGAGCGCTTCGCGCTCGGCATCGCCAGCGGCCAGCCGCGGCCCGACGGCATGGTGCTGTGGACCCGGCTCACCGGCGAGGCGCTGCCGGCGCGTGTGCCGGTGCGCTGGGAGCTGGCGCACGACGAGGCCTTCACCCGCATCGCCGCGCGCGGTGAAGAGACCGCCATCGCCGACGAGGCCCACAGCGTGCACGCCGAACCGCTCGGGCTCGACGCCGCACGTGGCTACTGGTACCGCTTCGAAGCGCTCGGCCAGCGCAGCGCCTCCGGCCGCACCCGCACCGCGCCGGCGGCCGATGCCGCGGTGGCCCGACTCGATTTTGCGGTGGCGAGCTGCCAGCGTTTGGACCACGGCCACTTTGCGGCCTGGCGCGACGTGGTGCGCGGCGAGCCCGACCTCATCCTCTTCGTTGGCGACTACATCTACGAGGCGCCTGCGGTGGTCGCGACCGCAGCGGGCGCCGGGGCCGGCAACCCGCGCCAGCATGAAGGCGGCCTGGTGCGCACGCTGGTCGACTACCGCGCACGTTATGCGCAGTACAAACGCGACCCCGCCTTGCAGGCCGCGCATGCGTGCGCGCCGTGGCTCGTCGTGTGGGACGACCACGAGGTCGACAACGACTACGCCGGCTTGCAAGGGCAGAACCTGCAAGCCGATTTCGAAGCCCAGCGCGCCGCGGCCTACCAGGCCTATTGGGAACACATGCCGTTCCCGAAATCGGCGCGCCCGCGCGGCGCCGAGATGCGCATCGTGAGCCGGCTGGACTGGGGGCGCCTGGCGCGAATCCACCTGCTCGACGACCGCCAGTACCGCGACCCGCAGGCCTGCCCGCGCCCCGGCAAGGGGGGCTCGAACACGGTGCGGTCAAGCGAATGCGCAGCCTTGCGCGACCCCAAACGCACGCTGCTCGGCGACACCCAGGAGCGCTGGCTTGCCAGCGGCTGGGACCTGAACCGGCCCTGGAACCTGCTCGCGCAACAAACCCTGATGGCGCGTTTTGCCTGGGATGACCCGGCGCGCGATGCGCGCTACTGGACCGACGGCTGGGACGGCTACCCGGCCGCGCGAGCGCGGCTGCTCGACACCGTCGCCGAGAGGCAGGTGCCCGGTGTGGTGGTGCTCGGCGGCGACGTGCACACGCACTATGTGGCCGACCTGAAGCGCGACTTCGACGATGCCGCCTCGCCCATCGTGGCCACCGAGTTCTGCGGCACCTCGATCGCCAGCCGCAGCCTGGCCCAGGAGCGCATCGACGCGGCCTTGAAGTTCAACCCACATATCCACCATGGCCGCGGCGACAAGCGCGGCAGCCTGCGATTGGCCCTCGACGCGAAGCAGCTCAAGGCGCAACTGCGGGTGGTCGACGACGCCGCCGACGCGGCGAGCATGGCGCGCACTTCGGCGAGTTTTGTGGTGGATGCGCGGCGGCCGGGCGCGGTGACGGCGTAACACAAGGGCGATCCCGTCGCGCGTGTGGCAGCGCCCTGGCGATGCCGCATCGGATACTCGCCGCCATGCAGGCGGTGCTCGCGGTCACGGTTCCTTTTTTTGCGCTGGTGCTTTGCGGCTACCTCGCGGCGCGCCGGCATGTGCTGCCCGAGTCGGCGATTCCCGGCCTCAACGCCTTCGTTCTCTACTTCGCGCTGCCCTGCATGTTGTTCCGCTTCGGCGCCAACACGCCGGTGCTCGAACTGCTCAACGCGTCGCTGCTCGGGGTGTACCTGCTGTGTGCGCTGTTGATGGTGTTCTTCGCCGTCGCCACCACCTTGTCGGAG
>JANNGZ010000171.1:0-2763 GCA_031404155.1 Burkholderiales bacterium | reverse complement strand
CGAGCGGCGTGGACATCAGCCTGATGGCCACCCTGCATTACGCCGACGGCAGGCGCGCTCAACTTTCCTGCGCAATGGACGCGGCCAACCACCGCCGCGCCACCATCGTGGGCACACAGGGCACGATCGAAACCGAGTACCTGAACCACACCGGCGAGCCCTCCAGCAAGCGGGCTGGCGGCCACCCCTACGGCTACCTGCCGAGCCAGCTGCGCGTGCGCCACGGCACCGCCAACAGCATCGGATTCGAGGAGATCCGCTCGGGCACCGGCAGCGGCTTTCGCTTCGCCGCCGAGGCCTTTGCGAAGGTGGTGGCCGAGGAGGACTTTGCTGCGGTGGCGCGTGCGGCCGGGGCCAGCCTGGACAACGCGGCGACGCTGGAGGCGATGGCCCAAAGTGCGCGGCTCCAGCGCGCGGTGGACGTGGTGGGGCGCTGAACTCAGTGAAGCCGCCGCCCCGGCCCGCCGCCGCGCGGCTTCGCTGAGCCGGCCGCAGCGCCCGCCGCCGGTGGCGCACCAGCCAGCAGCGCCTTGCCGCTCAGGCCCGCAAACAGCGCCGCGGCGCGCAGCTTGATCTCGAGCAACTCGCTCGCACTCACCGAGTACTGCCCGGTGACCCGGTTCACGTCGACCTTGAACTCCACGTCCTTGCCGCTGTGCGAGAGCACGCCGCTGGTGAACTCGTAGTCCTCGCTGTCCCAGGGCAGGCCCTGCGTGTCCGCGTCGTAGTCCTGGTATTCGATGCGGTGGATTTCACCGCTGGCCAGGTCCAGCGAGCCGGTCGAGGAGACGATGTCGTCGCTCAGTTCGTCGGTAATCGCAATCGTCACCTTCAAGTCCACGGCAAACCCTTCGCTGGTCAAAGACTGCGATTTTGCCTGCATGCGATACATTGGCCCGCAGAGGTTCCACATATGGGCGCGATCGACGATTCACGGCTGCTGCGGCGCCACCGCATCACCGCCGACGAGTACCACCGGCTGGGTGAGGCGGGTGTGCTCGCGCCCGATGCGCGGGTGGAGTTGATCGAGGGGGAGGTGATCGACATGGCGCCCATCGGCAGCAGGCATTGGTCGGTGGTGAACCGGCTGCACCGCGCACTCGAACGCGCGGTGGAAGACCGTGCCGTCGTGTCCTCCCAATCCAGCATGCGCCTGGGCTCGCACAGCGAACCGCAACCCGACCTGGCCCTGTTCAAGCCGCGCGACGATTTCTACGCCAGCGCGCTGCCAACGGCCGCCGACACCTTGCTCGTGGTCGAGGTTGCAGACACCACCGCGCGCTACGACCGGGTCATCAAGTTGCCGCTGTATGCGCGCCACGGCATTGGCGAACTGTGGATCGTCGACCTCGAAGCGAGCCTGCTTCGCATCTACCGGCAGCCCGAGGGCGAGGCTTACGCCGAGTCCAGCGAGACCGCGAAGCCGGCTGTCGTGGGCATCGCCGCCCTGCCCGGCGTGAGCATCGACCTGTCGGGTTTGCTCGGCTGACAGCGGCCGCGGCGCAGGCTCAGGGCAGCGGCAAAACAAGCGCTCTCCTGCCATTGCCATCGGCCCCGGTTCGGCGCGCACGCCACGCCGGCTTTCTACAATCGCCTCGTCGCCAGCAGGCTGCGCTATGGAGAGCACGATGATCGTCGAACGCATTTGGACCGGCAATGCCTACCGCAACTTCAACTATCTTGTCGCGTGCCCGGACTCGGGCGAGGCGCTCGCCATCGACCCGCTGGACCATGTGAAGTGCCTCGCCGCGGCCAAGGCTCGGGGCTGGCAGATCACGCAGGTGCTCAACACCCACGAACACCACGACCACACCGGCGGCAACGAGGCGGTGGTGGCGGCCACCGGCGCCAAGCTGATCGCCCACCACTGGGCCGGCGCGCGCATCCCGGGAGTGGACCGGGGCGTGAAAGCCGGCGACGTGATCAAGGTCGGGCGTCGGGTCGAACTCGAGTGCATGGACACGCCGGGCCACACCCTGTGCCATGTCTGCCTGCGCTCGCACGGCGATGAGCCGACGCTGTTTTCCGGCGACACCTTGTTCAACGCCGGAGCCGGCAATTGCCACAACGGCGGCGATCCGAGCCTGATGTACGCCACCTTCGCGGACCAGCTTTCCAGGCTGCCCGAGAACACGCGCATCTACCCCGGCCACGACTACATCGAGAACAACTTGAAGTTCACCTTGGCGCGCGAGCCGGACAACGCAGCCGCCCAGGCACTGCTGCCGAGCGTGGCCGGGCACGACCCGGCCCAATCGCTGGTCACCACGCTGAAGGACGAGCAAGAGATCAACACCTTCTTTCGCCTGACCAGCCCGAGCGTGATTGCCAAGCTGCGTGAGAGTTTCCCCGACCTGCCCGAACGCCCCGACGCCAAAACGGTGTTCATCAAGCTGCGCGAGCTGCGCAACCAGTGGTGATGCGCAGACCGCTACCAGCGCGCCGTGACCGTGCCCCACCGCCCGATGCAGCGCGACCCCCAACTGCGCAGCCTGATCGAAGCGAACCTGCGCGCCTTCAGCCTGCGCGCGCCTCATGCGCCGGCACAGCGTGCCGCGGCGGTGGCCGTTGCGGTCACGGATGAAGGCCTTGGCGCCGACCTCTCCGGCTTGCCGCAGCATCTGGTCTGGAGCACCCGCGCCGCGCTGATCCTGACCCGCCGCTCCGGCGCCTTGCGCCACCATGCCGGGCAGTGGGCGCTGCCCGGTGGGCGCATCGACGCCGGTGAGACGGCCGAGCAGGCCGCGCTGCGCGAGCTGGCCG
>JANNGZ010000170.1:0-1662 GCA_031404155.1 Burkholderiales bacterium | reverse complement strand
CTCGTGGTCCTTCGGTGAGGTCAGGAAACCCGAAACCATCAACTACCGGACCTTCAAGCCGGAACGTGATGGCCTGTTCTGCGCCAAGATCTTCGGCCCGATCAAGGACTACGAGTGCCTGTGCGGCAAGTACAAGCGCCTGAAGCATCGCGGTGTCATTTGCGAGAAGTGCGGCGTCGAGGTCACGCAAACCAAGGTGCGCCGTGAGCGCATGGGTCACATCGACCTGGCCGCGCCGTGCGCGCACATCTGGTTCCTGAAGAGCCTGCCGAGCCGCCTGGGCCTGGTGCTCGACATGACCTTGCGCGACATCGAACGCGTGCTGTACTTCGAAGCCTATGTCGTCGTCGACCCGGGCATGACGCCGCTGAAGAAGTTCTCGATCATGACCGAGGACGACTACGAGGCCAAGCGGGTCGAGTACGGCGAAGAGTTCGTCGCGCTGATGGGTGCCGAGGGCATCAAGAAGCTGCTCGAAGAACTCGACCTGGATGTCGAGATCGAGAAGATCAAGAACGACGCCACGGGTTCCGAGCTGAAGATCAAGAAGAACTCCAAGCGTCAGAAGGTCATGGAGGCCTTCAAGAAGTCGGGCATCAAGCCGCACTGGATGGTGCTGCAGGTGCTGCCGGTCCTGCCGCCGGACTTGCGTCCTCTCGTGCCGCTGGACGGTGGGCGCTTTGCCACGTCTGACCTGAACGACCTTTATCGCCGGGTCATCAACCGCAACAACCGCCTGGCGCGTCTGCTGGAGTTGAAGGCGCCGGAAATCATCGTGCGCAACGAAAAGCGCATGCTGCAGGAAGCGGTGGATTCGCTGCTGGACAACGGCCGTCGCGGCAAGGCGATGACCGGCGCCAACAAGCGCGCGCTGAAGTCGCTGGCCGACATGATCAAGGGCAAGTCGGGTCGCTTCCGCCAGAACCTGCTGGGCAAGCGCGTCGACTATTCGGGCCGTTCGGTCATCGTTGTCGGCCCGACGCTGAAGCTGCACCAGTGCGGGCTGCCAAAGCTGATGGCGCTGGAACTTTTCAAGCCCTTCATCTTTTCGCGCCTGGAAGCCATGGGCATCGCCACCACCATCAAGGCGGCGAAGAAGGAAGTCGAATCCGGCACGCCGGTGGTGTGGGACATCCTCGAAGAAGTCATCAAGGAACACCCGGTGCTGCTGAACCGCGCGCCGACCTTGCACCGCCTGGGCATCCAGGCCTTCGAGCCGGTGTTGATCGAAGGCAAGGCGATCCAGCTGCATCCGCTGGTGTGCTCGGCCTTCAACGCCGACTTCGACGGCGACCAGATGGCGGTGCACATTCCGCTGTCGATCGAAGCGCAGATGGAAGCCCGCACCTTGATGCTGGCGTCCAACAATGTGCTGTTCCCGGCCAGTGGCGAACCGTCGATCGTGCCGTCGCAGGACGTGGTGCTGGGCCTGTACTACGCCACCCGCGAGCGTATCAACGGCAAGGGCGAAGGCATGGTGTTCTCGGACATCAGCGAAATGCTGCGTGCCCTGGACAACAGCGCGGTGGAAGTCACCGCGCGCATCAGCGTGCGCCTGACCGAGTTCGTGAAGGGCGAGGTCGACGGTGAATTCGAGCCGGTGACCAAGCTGGTGGCCACCACCGTCGGCCGTGCCTTGCTGTCGGAAATCCTGCCCAAGGG
>JANNGZ010000169.1:0-2260 GCA_031404155.1 Burkholderiales bacterium | reverse complement strand
GCCGGTGACGGTGAGTTCGTGCTTCATCGGGTCACATCCACGGATAGAGCCGACCGGGGTTGAACACGCCGTCGGGGTCGAAGGCGTGTTTCAGCGAACGCTGGATGCGCTCCAGCGCCGGTGCGAGCGGTGCGAACACACCGGGTGATTTGTCCTGCGCACGGAACAGCGTGGCGTGGCCTCCGGCGCGCAATGCCGCCTCGCGGATCGTGGCCGCGGGTGTGCTGGTGACCAGCCAGCGCTGCGCGCCGCCCCATTCGATGAGTTGTTGCCCCGACAGGCCGAGCGCCGGCGCGGTGGTGGGAACCGACAGGCGCCACAGCGCCGCGCCGAGGTCCAGCGCGCCGCCTTCCACCGCTTTTAGCGCGCCGAGGAAAAACTCGTCCTGCTGGTCGCGCATGCCGGCCCAGAACTGCTCGGCCATTGCCGGCTCCACCGCTTCGCCGCCGAGCTTTTGAAGCGCCGACTGCACCGCGGCCTGCGCGCCGGAAAGGCGCAGCACCAGCATGCCTTCCCACCAAGCGCTGGCGTTGATCGGCAGCGGCTGGCCGCCCCAGTGGTTGAGCTGCGACAGCGCGCGTGTTTCGTCCATCTCGAAGCGCAACGTCGCGGTCGCGGCCGGCAGCGCCAGCACCTTCAGCGACACCTCGCAGATCAGGCCGAGCACCCCCATCGAGCCGGCGAGCGCACGCGAGACGTCGTAGCCGGCCACGTTTTTCATCACCTGCCCGCCGAAGCTGAGCACCTGGCCCTGGCCGTTGAGCAGAGTGGCGCCGAGCAGGTAGTCGCGCACCCCGCCCACCGCTGCGCGCGGCGGCCCCGAGAGGCCGGCGGCCACCATGCCACCCACGGTGGAGCCGGCGCCAAATCGCGGCGGCTCGAAGGGCAGGCATTGGCTGCGCTCGGCGAGCTTGGCTTCGAGTTCGGAAAGCAGCGTGCCGGCGCGCACCGTGACCACCAGCTCGGTCGGCTCGTAGCTGCTGATGCCCGCGAGCGCCGTGGTCGACAGCGATTCGCCCTGCGCCGGCTCGCCGTAAAAATGCTTCGTGCCGCCACCGCGGATGTTCAGCTTGCGGCCCTCGGCGCGCGCGCGGCTCACGCGCTCGACCAGCTCGCGCAATGCGGGCTCGTGAACCTGTTCGGGGACCGGCGTGACCTCGGGGTTGGCGCTCATCGTGACCTTCAGAACCTGGGCAGCTCAACAAACTTCAACAGCCCCTTGCGCACATGCATCTTCCCGTACTCCGCGCAGCGCTGCAGCGTCGGAATCACCTTGCCCGGGTTGAGCGTGCCCTGGGGGTCGAAGGCATGTTTGATCGCGAACATCTGCGCCCGCTCCTCGGGGCTGAACTGAACGCACATCGAGCTGAGCTTTTCGACGCCGACACCATGTTCGCCGGTGACGGTGCCGCCCATCTCGACGCTCGTCTCCAGGATGTCGGCGCCGAAGAGTTCGGCGCGGTGCAACTGGTCGGGGTCGTTGGCGTCGAACAGGATCAGCGGGTGCAGGTTGCCGTCGCCGGCATGGAAGACGTTGCAGCAGCCGAGCCGATACTTGACTTCCATCTGCTGGATCGCGAGCAGGATGTCGGCAAGTCGTTTTCGCGGAATCGTCGAGTCCATGCACATGTAGTCCGGGCTGATGCGGCCCGACGCGGGGAAGGCGTTCTTGCGCCCGCTCCAGAATTTCAGCCGCTGCGCTTCGTCGCGGCTGACCTCCACGCGCGAGGCGCCGGAGCCGGTGAGCACGTCCAGCATGCGGCCGATTTCTTCGTCCACTTCCTCGGGCGTGCCGTCGCTTTCGCAAAGCAGGATCGCGGCGGCGTTCAGGTCGTAGCCGGCGTGCACGAAGTCTTCCACCGCGGCGGTCATCGGCTTGTCCATCATCTCCAGGCCGGCCGGGATGATGCCCGCGCCGATGATGTTGGCCACCGCGTCGCCGGCCTGGCGCACGTCGTCGAAGCTGGCCATGATGCAGCGCGCCAACTGCGGCTTCGGGGTCAGCTTCACGGTCACCTCCACGGTCACCGCGAGCATGCCTTCGCTGCCCACCACCAGCGGCAGCAGGTCCAGGCCCGGGGTGTCGAGCGCGTCGCTGCCGAAACTCACCGCCTCGCCCTCGACCGTGAAGCCGCGCACCTTGAGCACGTTGTGCAGCGTCAAGCCGTACTTCAGGCAATGCACACCGCCGGAGTTCTCGGCCACGTTGCCACCGATGGTGCAGGCGATCTGGCTCGACGGGTCGGGTGCGTAGTACAGG
>JANNGZ010000168.1:0-7530 GCA_031404155.1 Burkholderiales bacterium | reverse complement strand
GGCACGGCGCGGCGAGCTGCAACGCTCGATCGAAACTTCGGCGCAGCAGGTGGCGGCCAATGTCCAGGCGGCGGCGCAGGCCCGGGACGAGCTCGAGCGGCTCACCGATGTCTCGGCCCAGGTGGGCTTGCAAACAGCCCTCGCGCTCAGGCTGCAACGCGAACAGTCGCTCGCCGCGCAACGCAGCCAGTACGACGAGCTCTCGGCCAAGCTGCGCGGTGCCGACGAACAGCGGTTGGGCATCGAACGCAGCCTCGACCCGCTGCGCGAGAAGATCACCAAGCTGCAGCTCGAAGAGCAAGCCGCCGCGCTCGGCGGCGCGCAGTACCTGGAGCAATTGCAGGCCGCGTCCGTCGACCTCGACGCGCTGGCACGGAGCATCGAAGCAGGCAAGGTGCGCCTCAATGGCCTGCAAGGCGAGATCGACCGCCTCCACCGCGAGGTGGAGGCGCTCGGCGCAGTCAACCTGGCCGCGCTGGAGGAACTCACCAGCTCGCGCGAGCGAAAAAGTTTCCTCGACGCGCAACTGGCCGACCTGACCGAGGCGATCGGCACCCTGGATGACGCGATCCACAAGATCGACCTCGAAACCCGCGAGCTGCTCGGGGAAACCTTCCGCCAGGTCAACGAACACTTCGGCCGCATGTTCCCCACGCTGTTCGGCGGCGGCACCGCGCGGCTGGTGATGACCGGCGGCGAAATTCTCGACGCCGGTGTGCAGGTGCTGGCGCAGCCACCGGGCAAGAAGAACTCGACGATCCACCTGCTCTCGGGCGGCGAGAAGGCGCTGACCGCCATCGCCCTGGTGTTCGCGATCTTCCAGCTCAACCCGGCGCCTTTCTGCCTGCTCGACGAGGTGGACGCGCCGCTGGACGACGCCAACACCGAGCGCTATTGCAAGCTGGTCAACGAGATGAGCGAGGGCACCCAGTTCCTGTTCATCAGCCACAACAAGATCGCGATGGAAATGGCGCGCCAGTTGATCGGCGTGACCATGCAGGAGCAGGGCGTCTCGCGCATCGTGGCGGTGGACATGGAAGCCGCGGTGAGCCTGGCGGAGGCGGCATGACGAAGGCCGTGCGCAGATGAGCACGCCGGGCCACCCCAAGTGCGAATGCTCCCGCTCGGCGACGCGACGCGACGCGTCTAGGGTGCCCCAGTGAGCCTCACGCTGGCGCTGGTGCTCGTCGCGGTGGTGGTGGTGGCCGCGATGGTGGCGCACAGCGTCTGGAGCGCGCGCCGGGCCACGCCCAAGCGGGCGACGGTGGTGCTGCCGACGCCCGAGCGGGTCGATCCGTCGCTGTTGCACAGCGCGCATGGCGCCGCGGATGCGGCCGCGGCCGCGGCCGCCGAGCCTTTTGCGCCCGAGCCGCGCGCGCCACGGCGTGCGCCCCGCGTCGACGCCCTGATCGACGCCATCGCCACGCTGACGCTGGAAGCGCCGGTGAGCGCCGAACATGTGCTTGCGCACCTGCCGACCCAGCGCCGCGCCGGTAGCAAGCCGATGCACTTCGAGGGCCTGAACGCCGACAGCGGCGAGTGGGAGCAGCTCGCGGATGGCCAGCGTCATGGCCAGCGCTACGGCGAGCTGCAGGTGGGCGTGCAGATGGCCAACCGCTCGGGCGCGCTCAACGAGATCGAGTACTCCGAGTTCGTGCAACTCGTGCAGGGCTTTGCCGAAGGTGTCGCCGCGATGGCCGACCTGCCGGACATGCTCGACGTGGTGGCGCGTGCCCGCGAACTCGACAACTTTGCGTCGCCGAACGATGTGCAGCTCACGGTGCAGCTGCGCGACCAGGGTGTGGCCTGGTCGCCCGGCTATGTGCAGCAGGTGGCGGCCCGGCATGGCTTCGTGCCCGCGGGCGTGGCCGGGCGCCTGGTGCTGCCCGCCGCCGAGGAGGGCGCGCCGCCGCTGCTGGTGATCTCCTTCGACCCGCAGGCTGCATTGGCCGACGACCCCAACCAGGCCGTGCTGCGCGAGCTCACCCTCAGCCTGGACGTGCCGCAAAGCGCCGAGGCCGCCGAGCCCTTCGCGGCCTGGCAGGAGGCGGCTCGGGGGCTGGCGGCGGACGTGGAAGGCACGCTGGTCGACGACGACGGCAAGCCGATCACGCTGCACCACTTCGCCACGATCGCGGGCGAGCTGAAGACGATCTACACCACGCTCGAGGCGCGAGACATGGCCGCCGGCAGCGCGGTAGCGCGCCGCCTGTTCAGCTGACTTCCTGCCTGCCTCCGCCTTGACGGGGAAGGGTTGGGGAGGGGGTGAGCGGACAGGGCAGGTCGGCTCCCAAGCGCGAACACCCCCATCCCAACCTTCCCCCGTCGAGGGGGAAGGAGCAACCAGTCGGTGCACACATGACAACCGCGACCACCCCACGCTCGGCGTTGCTCGCCGGCGCTACCGGCCTGATCGGCTCGGCCCTGCTGCCCGAGCTGTGTGCCTCACACGACCCGGTGCACCTGCTGCTGCGGCGGGCCGCGCCGGGTGTCACGGCCACGGCCTGCGCCACGCGAGTGAAAACGCATCTTGTGGATTTCGCCGCGTTGCCGACCCTGCCGCCGGTCGACGATGTGTTCATCTGCCTGGGCACCACGATCGCGCAGGCCGGGTCGAAAGAGGCCTTTCGCGCAGTGGATTTCGACGCGGTGCTGGCGGTGGCCCGTGCCGCGCGCGCAGCCGGCGCGACGCGGCTGGCGGTGGTCTCGTCGCTCGGTGCCGACTCCCGCTCTGGGGTGTTCTACAACCGGGTCAAGGGCGAAATGGAAGCGGCGATGGCCGCGCTCGGCTACGAGCAGTTGGTGATCGTGCGGCCCTCGCTGCTCCTCGGTGACCGCGCCGTACTCGGCCAGCCACGACGCGCCGGCGAACAATGGATGCAGCGCCTGCTCAAGCCGCTGGGCGCGCTGGTGCCGGCCAGCGTGCGGCCGATCGAAGCGGCGACGGTGGCGCGCGCGATGTTGCGAGTGGTTCGAGACGGCACACCCGGGTTGCACTCGTTGCCGTCGTCGCAACTCCAGCAACTCGGGCGCTGAAGCTGCGCGGCACCGCGCGCCGAGTTTCCGCCAGGCTGGCGCCGCGCCAGCGCTGAGCCCATGCCGCAGGGTGGCCTTGTGCCGCGCCGTGGCATGCTTGGCGCGCCATGAATTCAGCACCGCCAAAGCCGTCGATTGAAGCCGCGCAGGAAGCCACGCCGCGCGCGTCGACCGAACGCGCTGCCGAGTTGCGTGCCTTGCTCCAACACCACGCCCACCGCTACTACGTGCTCGACGCGCCGGAAATCCCGGACGCCGAATACGACCGCTTGTTCAGTGAGCTGCAGGCGATCGAAGACGCGCGGCCCGAGCTGCGCACCGCGGACTCGCCGACGCTGCGGGTGATCGGCCAGGTGCTCGCCGGCTTCGAGCCGGTGCGGCATGTGGTGCCGATGCTCAGCATCCGCACCGAAACCGATACCAGCGAGGCCGGCGCCCGCGCCTTCGACGCGCGGGTGCGCCGTGAGCTTGCGCTGCCCGACGACGTGCCGCCGCTGGCCTACGCCTGCGAGCTGAAGTTCGACGGCCTGGCGATCAACCTGCGCTACGAAAACGGTGTGCTCACCCAGGCGGCGACACGCGGTGATGGCGAGACCGGCGAGGACGTGACCCAGAACATCCGCACGATCAGCGCCATCCCCTGGCGGCTGGCCGGCGTGCAGGCCGCGGTGCTCGAGGTGCGCGGCGAGGTCTACATGCGCCGCGACGATTTCGAGCGGCTCAACGAACGCCAGCGTGAGCGTGGCGAGAAGACCTTCGTGAACCCGCGCAACACCGCCGCCGGCGCGATCCGCCAGCTCGACCCGGCGCTGGTCAAGCAGCGCCCCTTGAGCTTCTTCGCCTATGGCCTCGGCGAGGTGCAGGATTGGGCGCTGCCGGTGGACAAGGGCGCCACGCAAAGTGCTACCCACAGCGCCACGCTCGGCGCACTCGCCAAGCTGGGCATCCCGGTGAACAGCGAGCGTGAGGTGGTGCAGGGCGCCGACGGGCTGGTGGCCTTCCACGCGCGGGTGGCGGCGCTGCGCGACGCGCTGCCCTTCGACATCGACGGCGTGGTCTACAAGGTCGACTCGCTCGAACTGCAGAAGCGCCTGGGCTTCGTGAGCCGCGAGCCGCGCTGGGCGGTGGCGCACAAGTACCCGGCGCAGGAGCAGACGACACGCCTGAACGGCATCGAGATCCAGGTCGGCCGCACTGGCAAGCTGACGCCGGTGGCCAAGCTCGAGCCGGTGTTCGTGGGTGGCACCACGGTGAGCAATGCCACGCTGCACAACCTCTTCGAATTGCGGCGCAAGGGCGTGCGCGTCGGCGACACGGTAGTCGTGCGGCGCGCGGGCGACGTCATCCCCGAAGTGGTCGGGCGCATGCCCGGCGCGCGCGCCGCCTACGTGCCCAATTTCCGCATGCCCAAGTTGTGCCCGGTCTGCGCCAGCGCGGTGCTGCGCGAGAAGGGCGGCATCGACCACCGCTGTTCCGGTGGCCTCTTTTGCCCGGCCCAGCGCAAGCAGGCGATCCTGCACTTTGCGGGGCGGCGGGCGATGGACATCGAAGGCCTGGGCGACAAGATCGTCGACCAGCTGGTGGACGGCGGCTTGATCCGCACCCTGCCTGAGCTGTACACCTTGGTCACTGACGAAGGGCGGGCCAAACTCTCGGCGCTCGAACGCATGGCCGACAAGAGTGCGGCGAACCTGGTGGCGGCGATCGAGGGTAGCAAACGCAGCACGCTCGCGCGTTTCCTGTACTCGCTCGGCATCCGCCATGTTGGCGAAAGTACGGCCAAGGACCTGGCCCAACATTTCGGCGCGCTCGGGCGGGTGATGGACGCGAGCGTCGAGCAACTGCTCGAAGTCAACGACGTGGGCCCGGTGGTGGCGCGGAGCATCCGCAGCTTCTTCGAGCAGCCGCACAACCGCGAAGTGGCCGATCAGTTGCGCGCGGCGGGCATCACCTGGGCAGAGCACGAGGGCACTGCGGACACCTCACCCAAACCCTTGAGCGGCAAGACGCTGGTGATCACCGGCACGCTGCCGGCCTGGAGCCGCGACGAAGCCAAGGAGATGATCGAAGCCGCCGGCGGCAAGGTGGCGGGTTCGGTGTCGAAGAAGACGCACTACCTGGTGGCAGGTGCCGAAGCCGGCAGCAAGCTCGACAAGGCGCGTGAACTGGGGGTCGAGGTGATCGACGAGGCGGCGTTGCGCGCGCTGCTCGCGGCAGGGTGAGCCGGGTGAGCCTGGCCCGGTACTGCGCGATGCGCTCCGGCTTGACGTCCTCGGTTGGGCGTCGCGGTTGCGCGGCCAGCGCTGTGTTTGAAGCGTCGGCGGCGTGGGCTGCGACGTCGCCGTGGCCCGGCCGTGTTATTCGGCAGCCGCGAACTTCATTTGCAGGGTCAAGCCGAGCCGCCCGCCGCGCAGGCGCAGCGCCACCGTGGTGTGCGCATTGGTCTGCACGCGCCACAACTGGCCCTTTTGGGCCAGCGCCTGCGCGCTTGAAGGTGCGAGTTCGAAACCCAGTTGGAGGCTGCTGGCCCGGCTTGCCGACGGCTCGCCGCCCGCGGTCACCTGTTTGGCAAGGCTCAACTGCGAGCGTTCCGAGATCGGGACCCGAAGCGCCAGCATCGCGTCGGTTGCCTGCATCGGCGCAAGTTCAAAACCGCGCCGGCGATCGACCGAGGCCAAGGACAGGTACAGGCTGGGGCGCGCCCTTGCCACCAGGCCGGGTGCGTCGGCGTGGTCGAATTCGTCGGCTCTGGATCTTGGCGCCGGATCGGACCCGGCCGGTGCCGATGGCGCCGGCGCCGCGGCCTCAGCCAGGCTGGCGGCGGCTGTCGTCGACGTCTGAGCCCCGGCGGATGCGGTGGCGAGCCCTGCCATGGCGACCAGGGCGGCGGCAAGACAGGGGCCGGTCCGCCTGGGCATGGCCAGCTCCGGTGTCGATGCGCTCAGCGGTCGAACCAGGCGGCATCGAACTCGTTGCCGGGTGCGGGTGCGCCGTCGAGCTGCTGCGCGAGCCAGGCCAGCCGAACGTCGTCGCAGGAGCCTTCGAAATCGTCGTCGCTGTCGGCGTCGAATTCGTCGATCGCCATTTCGATGCGGGTGACTTTCATGCTGGCCTCCGAAACCCGGGCGGCCGGGATTGGCCGCGCTCGAACATGGGTTGCGCTCGGTCGGCCGAGGGTTCAAGTTCATTACGCGGCGTGGCCGTTTTGTCGTCGGCACACGAGGTCTCGAAATGCCAAGCGCCGCATCGCCCGCGGAAAATCTTGACCGACCTGAACCGCTTTCAGGCCGCCACCGAATGAACGAAGCGCTGATCGGTGTCGACCTCGGCGGCACCAAGATCGAGGTCGCGGCGCTGGCGCGCGACGGCGGACGCTTTCTGCTGCGCCAACGCATCGCCACGCCGGGCGGGGGTTATGACGCGGTGCTCGGCGCCATCGCGGGGCTGGTCGAGCGTGCCGAGGGGCAACTTGGTGTGCGCGGCTTGCCGGTTGGGGTCGGCATTCCGGGCTGCCTCTCGCCCGCCACCGGCCTGGTGAAAGGGGCGAACTCGGCCGCGCTCAACGGCCGTGCGCTGGACCGGGACCTTGCCCAGGCGCTCGGCCGCCCGGTGCGTGTCGAGAACGACGCCAACTGCCTTGCGGTGAGCGAGGCGGTGGATGGCGCGGGTGCCGGCGCGCGCGTGGTGTTCGCCGTGATCCTGGGCACCGGTGTCGGCGCTGGCATATCGATCGACGGCCGCGCCTGGGGCGGCGCGAACGGCATCGCCGGGGAGTGGGGACACAACCCTGCGCCGAGGCTTGCCGAGGATGAAGGCCTGGGCGAACCGCGATGCTGGTGTGGCCGCGGCGCCTGCAACGAAAGCCTGCTCAGCGGCCCCGGCTTCGCGGCCGACCATCTGCGCCACGGCGGCGACGGGCTCGACGCACGCGGCATCGTCGACGCGGCGAACCGCGGCGACGCCGTTGCAAAGGCGAGCCTCGACCGCTACGCCGAGCGGCTGGCGCGCGCGCTGGCGCAGGTGGTCAACATCCTCGACCCCGAGGTCATCGTGCTCGGTGGTGGCCTGAGCAACGTCGCGGAGTTGACAACCCTGGTGCCGGCGCGCTGGGCGCCGCATGTGTTCTCGGACGTGGTGAACACGCCGCTGCGCGTGGCGGTACACGGCGATTCGTCGGGTGTGCGCGGTGCGGCGTGGCTGTGGCGTTGAGCCGCGAACCCGATTCGCGCTTCTTCGACCTCGCCAGTTCCGATCCGCGCATTCAATGCGCTGGCCCAAGGCACCGGCCGGTGGCCCTGTGCAAGAAAAACCAGTCTGTCTACGGGGTCAGCCAGGCGTGCAAGGCGCATGGCACCCCTCTGGCTCGAATGGCCCGCCGCAGGGGGCATCCCTAGTGTGGCAATGGATTTCACAGCTGTAGCCGGTGTACCGTCGCCACCCTGAATTGTGGGCGCCCTGCGGTGCGCCAGCACCTTCAACCCAGTGCGTGCACGA
>JANNGZ010000167.1:0-4359 GCA_031404155.1 Burkholderiales bacterium | reverse complement strand
GCCGCAGCCGAACTTGGTGCCGGTGAGTTTGAGTTCGCCGCGCAGCAGCCAGAGCAGCGGGGTGTCGGGCTCGGCGCTGACCTCGATGGTTTTGCCGTTGAGCTTGAGGGTGGTCATGGTGGTGTGACTGGTGGAGTGCGCTGGGTTTTCCGATCATCCCGAGCTTGTCGAAGGACGAGCTCAGGGCGAACGGTGATGGTGCGTGACGGCGCGAACGGATCCGTTTTGAGCGACCCGGGCTACAGCTTCAACGGCAGACTTCGCAGCCGCTTGCCGGTGAGCACGAACAGCGCGTTGGCCACCGCCGGCGCTATCGGCGGGGTGCCGGGTTCGCCGGTGCCTTCGGGGTGCGCTGTGCTGGCGACGATTTCGGTTTCCACCAGCGGGGCTTCATCGAAACGCAGCACAGCGTAGTCGTGGAAGTTGCTTTGCTTCACCTGGCCGCGTTCGATGTCGACCTGGCCGTACAGCGCGGCCGAGAGGCCGAAGACGACGCCGCTTTCCATCTGCTGGCGAACCAGGTTCGGGTTCACCGCCAGGCCGCAGTCGATGACGCAGACGACGCGGTGGACGCGGATGCGCTGGTCGGCCGCGCTCAGCGACACCTCGGCCACCTGCGCCACGACGGAACCGAAACTCTGGTGCAGCGCCACGCCGCGCGCCTTCTTCGCGCCGTCGGCCGCATTCGCCAGCGGCGTGCCCCAGCCGCTCAGTTCGGCGGCGCGTTGCAGCACCTTCAAATGGCGCGGGTGCGCCTTGAGCAGCGTGGCGCGGTAGGCCACCGGGTCGGCGCCGGCGGCATGCGCCACCTCGTCGATAAAACTTTCCTTGAAGAAGGCCTGGTGCGAATGGCCCACCGAACGCCAGAAGCCCACCGGCACCGGCAGGTCGACGACCTGGTGGCCCACGCGTGCGTTGGCAAATTCATAGGGCTGGTCGAAGGCGCCTTCGGACGTGGTTTTGTCCGGCCCCGCGCCGGGCAGGCCGAAGAGGCGGCCGAGCACCTGGTGCACGACTGACTGGCCGGCCGACACATTGCGCCAGGCCACGAGCTGGCCCTGCGCGTCGAAGCCGGCCTTGAAGCGGCTGACGCAGGCCGGGCGGTAGAAGTCGTGGCGCATGTCCTCTTCGCGTGACCAGAGGGTTTGCACCGGCGCGCCACCGGCCACGCGCGCGATGTAGGCGGCCTGGCCGACAAAGTCCACGTCGAGCCGGCGCCCGAAACCGCCGCCGAGCAACTGCACCTGCACGTCCACCGCGCTCTCGTCGATGCCCAGCGCCTTGGCCGCGGCGCGCCGCGCCAGGCCGGGCACCTGCGTCGGCGCCCACACGGTGGCCTTGCCGTCCTTGAACTGCACGGTGCAGTTCATCGGCTCCATCGTGGCGTGTGCCAGGTAGGGCGCGCGGTACTCGGCCTCCAGCGTCTTGGCCGCGCCGTTCATCGCCACGTCCACGTCGCCGGTGCTCCAGTAGCCGAAGCCGCTTTCGGTGTCGAGCGTTTTGGCCAGGCGCTGCATCGCCTCGTCGCTGCTCACCGCGCCGCCGGGGCTGTCGGCCCATTTCACCACCACCGCTTTCACCGCCTTCATCGCATGCCAGGGCGTGTCCGCGATCACGGCCACGGCACCGCTGCCGCCCATGCTGCCGTCCACCGCGATCACCTGCTTCACGCCCGGCATCGCCTGCGCGGCCTGGGGCTCGAAGGAGCCGACCCGGCCGCCGAGCGTGGGGCACATCACCACGCTGGCGTAGAGCATGCCGGGCGGCTGCACGTCGCTGCCGAAGCCGGCGCTGCCGTCGAGCTTGGCCGGGTTCTCGATGCGGCGCAGCGGTTTGCCGATGAGCTTGAATTTGGACGGATCCTTCAGCTTCACACCACCCGGCAAGGTTTGTTTTGCGGCGGCCGCGGCCAACTCGCCGAAGCTGGCACTCTTGCCCGAGGCATGGAGGATGCGTCCGTTGTCCACCGTGATCTCGGCCGCGGGCAGCTTCCACAATTCGGCCGCGGCGGCGACGAACATCGCGCGGGCCGAGGCACCCGCTTCGCGCATCGGCAGCCACAAATCCTTGATGCTCGACGAGCCGCCGGTCATCATGATGCCGATCTCGCGCATCGTTTTGGCGGTCATCCACTCGGCCACCTGCTTCACGGTGCCGTGGTTGTCGGGGTGGAAGGGCAGGCCGTCGACCAGGGTGGCGATGTTGTTGTAGATCTTGTCGATCGGCGAATGTTCGATGCGCACCTGCGCCCAGTCGGCATCCAGCTCTTCGGCCAGCAGCATCGCCAGGCCGGTGTGCACGCCCTGCCCCATCTCGCTCTTGGCCATCTGCACGACCACCTTGTTGTCGGCGCCGATTTTGACCCAGCCATTGAGCGCGCTTTGCCCCGCGGCCACCGGCAGCGGTGTACGCGTGGTGAGCCGCTGGCGCGGCGGCAGCAGCGACCAGCCCACGCCGAGCACGCCGGCCACGCCGAGCGTGCCGAGAACAAAGCGTCGTGTCGTACCCATGCATTGGCTCCTGAAACCCGCCGCCGTGCCGCGCCAGGGGTGGCGCGCGCCGGGCTGCGGTCAAAACAGTGCGGTCAAAACACTGCGCCCAAAAAGTGCGCTCAGAACAAGGCGGTCAGCACACGGCCGTCAGAACAAGGCCCCCGCGCGCGGCGCGATGCGCGCTTCGATTTCGAGCAGCTTCAGCTTGGTGGCCGCGCCGCCATGCGCCGAGAAGCCGCCCGAGCGGCCGCCGGCGGCGAGCACACGGTGGCAGGGCACGATGATTGCAAACGGGTTCTCGCCCAGCGCCTTGCCCACCGCACGCGCGGCGCCGGGCTCGCCGAGGGCCTCGGCCACCTCGCCATAACTTCGGGTCTGGCCGGGGGCGATGCTGCGGGCGAGGTCGTACACGCGCCGGTTGAAGCTGCTCACCTCGGCGAAGTCGAGCACGATCTCGAGCAGCGCGTTCGGCGCGCCGTGCAGCAGCGCCTGGATCGCGTCGACCGCCGCCTGCACGCTTGGCGTCGGCGCGGCTTCGCCGGCGCGGTGGCGCAAGGCCACCCGCCGGCGCGTGGCCGCATCGTCCGCCTCGGGCAGTTGCAGCCCGGCGATGCCGCGCGCGCTCCAGACGATGGCACACGCCCCCACGGGCGTGTCGAAGAGCGAGAAGCTGCGGTCGGCGTGCATGGCGGGGCCATGCTAGCGCGCCGGCGCTTCGAACGCGTGTCGACCCCAGCTTGACGCCCGCCGGCGTCGCGGTCTCTACTGCATGGCCGCGCGTTGAACGGCGAGCACAAAACCATGAACGCCATACGCCAGACACCGAGTGCGGCCCGCGTCTCACCCCATCATCATTCAACGAATTGAAGGAGCCATGCCATGGGCACCACCGTCAGCTTCAAGCGCCCGGACGGGCAATCGGTCAACGGCTACCTGGCCGAACCGGCGAGCGCCGCAGCCAGCGCCCCGGCCGTGGTCGTGATCCAGGAATGGTGGGGCCTGAACGACCAGATCCGCGGCGTGGCCGACCGCCTGGCCCACGCCGGCTATGCCGCGCTGGTGCCCGACCTCTACCGCGGCAAGAGCACGGTGGAAGCCGAGGAGGCGCACCACCTGATGGACGCGCTGAACTTCGGCGACGCGGCCGCGCAGGACGTGCGCGGCGCGGTGCAGTTCCTGAAGTCGCGCGGAAGCGCCAAGGTGGGCGTCACCGGCTACTGCATGGGCGGCGCGCTGACGCTGCTCGCGCTGGTGAACGCGCCCGAGGCGGCGGCCGGGGTTGTCTGGTACGGCTACCCACCGCTGGAATACATCGACGCCGGCAAGATCAAGGTGCCGGTGCTGGCGCATTGGGCAACGCAGGACGCCGCGTTTGCGCTCACCGGTGTCGACGCACTGGAAGAAAAACTGCGCGCCGCCGGTGTCGCCTACGAAGGCCACCGCTACCTGGCGCAACACGGCTTCGCCAATGAAACCGCCGTCGGCCCGCGGCGGATTGCGATCACGCAATACGACGCCGCCTGGGCGCAGATCGCCTGGGACCGCACGCTGCGCTTCTTCGGGCGGGCGCTCGGCTGAGTTCGTGCACAAGGGTCCGGAAGGGGCCTGGTGGTTAACGAAGGCTCTCGCGCGATTTCACGCGCGAGAGCTGAGCGAGCGCTCAGGCTACGGCAGCTTCGTCGCCACGCACTGGATGTTCGACAGCCCGCCCGCACCGCCCACCGTCTGGCACGCCAGCGCCTGGCGCGAAGACGGCTCGTGAAACCACACCGTGCTGGTGTTCCCGCTCGAAGACACGCCGATCGGCACGAAGCTGGGCGAGGTCTGGATCTGCGACCGCGCGACCGGCACGAAGACGGCGGCGAGT
>JANNGZ010000166.1:0-1566 GCA_031404155.1 Burkholderiales bacterium | reverse complement strand
CGGCACCCAGACGATGTTGCGCGCACCGAGCATCGTCATGAAATCGGCCCAGGTGATGCGCGGCCCCGCCAGGTTGAAGCTGCCGCCCAAGCCCTTCTCGACCACGGTGCAAACAAAGCGCGCCAGGTCGCGCACGTCGATCACCTGCAAGTGGTCCGACCCGTCGCCCGGCGCCAGCATCTCGCCGCCGCGCATGGCGCGCTGCACCCAGGTGCTGTAGCGGTCCCAGTCGTCCCCCGGCCCGACCACCACCTGCGGGCGCAGCACGGTGCAGCCGCCGGCATAGAACTGCTGCACGATGTTCTCGCAGGCCACCTTGAGTGGGCCGTAGGTCTCGCCGTTGATCTCTACCGCGTCGTCACCGGCGGGCGGCACGCGCGGGTGGGCCTCGAGCACCGGGCGCTGCACCGGGTCGCCGTACACCATCACCGCGCTGATGAACACATAGCGCCCGACACTCGTGTGCAGCAGCTCCGCGCTCGCCCGCACCTGGCGCGGCGTGTAGCCGCTCACGTCGATGCAGGCGTCCCAAGAGCGGCCGATCAATGCGTGCAGGCCAGCTGGGCCCGCATCGCGGTCACCGCGCAGCCGCTCGACTTGAGGCGAAAGGTCGTCGGGCGACATACCGCGGTTCAGGATGCTCACCGCGTGCCCCGCCGCGAGCAGGTTCTCGACGATGTGCCGGCCGAGAAAATGGGTGCCGCCGAGGACGAGGACTTTCATCTTCGAATTTTGCGCGCGAGCGAAGAGCCTTCAGCCGCCGCGGCGGCTACCGGCGCTCGTACCGCGTGCTGGCCCGAAGGCCGAGCCTCATGGTGCGGCCGGCACACGCAATTCGAAGCTGCCGCCCGCCGCCACGCGCCCGTTGATTTGCAACTCCACGCGGTGCAAGCCGCTCCAGTAGCGGCGTGTGGTGACCGGCCTGACCGCATGGCGTTTGCGCCAGGCCAGGGTGGCGCCGGCGGCGAGTTCCAGCGTGCGGCCCTTGAACACCTTGGGGCTGGTGCCGCCGCCGGCCTTGACATGGTGCACAAGGTAGTCGATGTGCAGTGTTTGAGCGCGGCGCGAGCTGGAGTGCAGTGTCACGCTGAGCTCCACCGAATCGCCGAGCGCGATGTGTTGTGGTGCCACCTGCAACACCACTTCGCCCTTGAACGCGGCGCCGATGCCCCAGGCCTTCAGTACTCGCCGGTCGCCGGCCTTGATCAGCGTGCGGCTGGCGTGTTTGAGCAGCGCACGGCGTTCGTTCGGCGCATCGGGCAGATGCGCTTCGAGCCAATCGGCCACCAGCCCCGGGTGGTCCTTCGCGATGTCGTTCAGGTGGTTCGCCACGCTGCGCCGAACGTATTCGCTCGGGTCATTCTGAAGGGCCAGCAGCAACGGTCGGGTCGGTGACGGGTCGGCGATCAGGCGCTTCAGTTGCAGGCCCCAGGGCAGGCGCGGGCGGCTGCCTTCGCTGACCAGCCGGCGCACATGCGCGCTCGGGTCCTGCGTCCACTTTTGCAGCGTTGCGAAGCAGAGCTCGGGGTGGTTCACGATGAAGGGGCGGACCGCCCACTCGGCGGT
>JANNGZ010000165.1:0-13617 GCA_031404155.1 Burkholderiales bacterium | reverse complement strand
ATCGGGTTCTCAATCGTGCGGTTTGGTCGAGCGTGGAAGCGAGTCGCATTCTGTTAGGATTATTGATCAGGACCTTTGCAACGGCATGGCCAAGGACGTGCCGATCAAGGAGAGCTACCGCGGCGTGATGCCCTTCCTGGTCAGCGACACCCTGCGCACCCTGCTGTTGCTGTTCTTCCCGGCGATCTCGCTTTGGCTGGTGAAGTACATCGGGTAGGGCGGTGTATTGCGCCGGCCCCGGAACGCCGCCAGAGTCAGCCACGATTCAGGGTAAACCGCGACCACGCTCACTGCGCCCAGCCGTTAATTTTCAACCGTTGCTCATCCGCCCAACCCAAGGAGCTCCCTCATGAAACGCCGCACCCTGCTTCAAGGCGCTGCCGCCTCCGCGCTCGGCGCACCGGCTCTCTCGGGCCTGGCGCAGCAGAGCGTCACGCTCAAGTTCCACACCTTCATGTCGCCCTCGTCGAACGTCTGGCTGTCGATGCACAAGCCGTGGATGGAGAAGGTGGAGAAGGAGTCGGGCGGGCGCATCAAGTTCGAGGCCTACCCCGCGATGCAGCTCGGCGGCACGCCGGTGCAGCTGTACGACCAGGCGCGCGACGGCGTGGTGGACGTGGTGTGGACGCTGCCGGCCAACACCGCCGGGCGCTTCCCGCGCATCGAGGTGTTTGAGCTGCCCTTCGTGATGAACAACGCCGAGGCCACATCCAAGGCCTATTGGGAGTACTTCCAGACCCAATGCCCCGACGAGTTCAAGGAGACGCAGGTGCTGGCGCTGCATGTGCACGGGCCGGGCATGTTCCATTCGGTGAGCAAGCAGATCAAGACTGCCGCGGACCTGAAGGGCATGAAGGTTCGCGGCCCGACGCGGCAGATCACCAAGCTGCTCGGCTCGCTCGGCGCCACGCCGGTGGGCATGCCGCTGCCGCAGATCCCCGACGCCTTGAGCAAGGGCACGATCGACGCTTGCGTGATCCCGTGGGAGGTGGTGCCCTCGGTGAAGGTGCATGAGCTGACCAAGTTCCACAGCGAGTTCGATGCCAACGGCCCGGCGCTCTACACCACCACCTTCGTGATGGCGATGAACAAGCCGAAGTACGAGTTGCTCGCGCCCGACCTGAAGAAGGTGATCGATGCCAACTCGGGCTTGGCCACCTCGGCCTGGCTGGGCAAGACGCAGCAGGGCAACGACCCGGTGGGGCGCAAACCGGCGGTGGACCGCGGCAACACGCTGTACACGTTCCCGGCATCGGAGCGTGAGAACTTCATCAAGCTGTCGGCCCAGGTCGACGACGAATGGGTGGCCGACATGGACAAGCGTGGCTTCAAGGGCAAGGCCTTGCTGGACACGGCCAAGGCGCTGATCGCCAAACACGGCAAGGGCTGATACGGGTTCGCGACCGATCGCACAAGACTGCGTTCGGGCTGAGCCTGTCGAAGTCCTTGCTGGCACTTCGCCAAGCTCAGGGCGAACGGACGAGCGGCGCCGCCCACTTCTCGCGCGGGCTCGCGGCCCAGCCCGCGCTTACGCCGGCCGCAGGCGCACCACCGGCCGCGCCGGCTTGCGCCGCGCCACTTCCTCGAAACCGGCCTGGTCGAACATCGTCTTCGCGCCGAACCAGAGGAACTCGTCGTTCGAGCGCTCGGCCTTGTCGACCGGATAGGCTTCGAGCAGCGCCACGCCCTGCGCCTTGCAATACGCCACCGCGCCGGCCAGCAGGGCCCGCGCCACGCCCTGGCCGCGGTGTTCGGCGGGCACCACGAAGCAGACGATGGACCACACCGGTTGTTCGTCCACCGGCTTCATCACTGGCGAGCGCGCCAGCTTGGCGTAGCCCTCACGCGGGCCGAAGGAGAGCCAACCCATCGGCTGCTGGTCGCGGTACGCGATCAGGCCGGTGAACACGCCGCTGTCCACCAGCGCCTTCAACGCGTCGTGGCTGCGCTGCGCCAGCGTCTGGCCCGGCGCCGGCGCCGTACCGCGCCCGCTCCAGCGGTAGAACATGCACCAGCAGCCGCGGGCGATCGAGCAGCCGCGGGATTGGAAGATGGCTTCGAAGTCGGCCCAGCGCGCGGGGGTGAGCGGGTGCAGCACGAGGCTGCCGGTGGCGCGTGCCGTGGTCGGCGTGCCGGAGGAAGAAGGGCCGGACGACGGGCCGGGCGAAGAGCGCGTTGAACCACCGCGCCTCGGCTTCACCGGTACCGCCTTCGTCTTCACAGGCCTTGTGGCCGCCATGCCCACTACACCTTCTTGCCGTCCCGGGCCAGCAGCGCCTTGCGCCGCTCCAGGCTCTGGGCCGGCCAGAACTGCTTGCGGTCGTAGTACTCGGGTACCGCGGCGGCGGCGGCGGGCAGCACCACCCAAGCTTGCTTGGAGCTGGTGAAGATGTGGATGTCGGGCGGCGCGCGGTCGGGCTCGTCGAGCGTGCCGACACGAACGAAGTGCACCCCGTCGCCCGCGCCCGCGTAGTTGCTCCACAGCGCGATGCGGCAACCCGGGCAGCGCGAGACCTTCTGCCCCGCGCCGCTGTTGGTCGGGATCGTCAACGGCTCGACCTCGCCCTGCAACAGCGTGACCCGGTCGGCCTCGATCATCGCGTTGAGCGCAAACGCCGAGCCCGACTCGCGCTGGCACCAGCGGCAGTGGCAGCAGTGCACAAAGAGCGGCGCGCTTTCGAGCCGGTAGCGCACCTGGCGGCAGGTGCAGCCGCCGTCGAGGGGGGAGGCTGCGGTCATGGTGCGGCTCCTCAGAGCAGGTGCCCACCTTCACCCAAGGCCTGGTCGATGCGGCCGACCAGCGCGGCGAGGTCAACAGCACTTTCGTCGCCACTCGCAGGCCCGGCGGCGCCGTTGACCGCGGCAGACGCCACCGTCGCAGAAGACGTCGAGGACGCCGCCGCCGCCGCCGGCTGCTCCGCCAGCCGATACGCCAGGTTCAGAGCCGCGAGCACCGCGATGCGCTCGCGGGCCTTGACCCGGCCGCCGTCGCGGATCGCGCTCATTTCGGCGTCGACATGAGCCACCGCTTCGAGCAGCGAGGTTTCGCCGCCTTCGGGGCAGCCGAGCACATAACTCTGGCCCATGATGGTGACTTCGATCTGCTTCATGGCGTGGGCCGATGTGGTGTCCGAACTGGGGTCTGAATGCCTGGAGCTTCAGCGCGACCGCGACGGCGGCGGCGGGCTGGCCGGGACGGCCGGGCTGGCGTCCGCGGGCAGGCGTTCGAGCAGCGCGTCGATGCGCGAGCGTGCGGTGCCCAGGCGCGCCTTCAGGTTGTCGCGCTCGCCGTTCAGGTGCTCGACTTCCTCGCGCAGCAGCTTGTTGGTGCGTTCGAGTTCGGCGTGTCGCAGCAGCAGGCGCTCGACCCGCTCGGCCAAGTCCTGCAGGGTGGGCGCGGGGGAGCTCGGCGAGGGCATGCGCAAGATTGTAGGTCGCGGCAGCGTCGCGCCCCGGCGCAGGAATTCGCGGTGATAGCATCTGCCGCGTTGGTGCCTGGGCCGCTTCTTCTGGCGGCTCGGGGTAAACGGGAAGCAGGAGGGCGTGTCGCCAAGTTCGTCGTCGGCCCTGACGACCACAACGGCGAACCCACCCAACCTGCGCTGCCCCCGCAACGGTAAGCGGACGGGACCGGAATCGGTGGTCCCCGCTCGTGCAAACCGGCCACTGGCGCTGCCGCCGAAGTTGATCTTGTCAACCGGGGCCAGCTCCGGGAAGGCTGCACGGGTTGTTCCGCCAGCCCGGATACCGGCCAACGCGGGGGCGTGGTGTTTGCAATCGATCGCTGAAGTGATCGGCTGCGGCCCGCGCCGGATTGGCATGCGCTTGCGGGGAAGCTCGCGCGTGCGCTCTTGTCGCTTGTTCATTCGATGCCCACAAATTCTTTCGGAGTTCGTTTCTTCCGCGGCCACGCCATGGCCGCTGCACTTTCGTCGATCGCCGTCGGTGCGTCGGCGCAAGACGCCTTGCCGCCCGGCCAGCAGGTGGTGGTCACCGCCACCCGCGTCGAGCAGGCCGCGGCCCAAACCGTGGCCCACGCCACGGTGATCGAGCGCGAGCAGATCGAGCGGGCCCAGACCGCCGACCTCGCGTCGCTGCTCGCGCGCGAGGCCGGCCTCCAGCTCTCCAGCAACGGCGGGCCGGGCCAGACCGGTTCGCTGTTCATCCGCGGCGCGCCGAGTGCGCAACTGCTGCTGCTGGTCGACGGCGTGCCCTTCACCCGCCAGGACGCGAGCGGCTCGCTTGGTTTCGAACACCTGATGCTCGACCAGATCGAGCGCATCGAGATCGTGCGCGGCAACGTCTCGGCGGTGTACGGCTCGGGCGCGGTGGGCGGTGTGGTGCAGGTGTTCACCCGCGCCGGTGGTGGCGCGCCGAGCGCCAGCGCCAAGGTGGAGGGCGGTTCGCGCGGTACGGCACGCGTGGCGGCGTCTCTTGCCAGCGGGAGCGGCGGCACCCGATTCGCGCTCGGCATGTCCGGCCTGCGCACCGCGGGCTTCTCGGCGATCGACACCACACAAGCGCCCGCGGCCAACCCCGACCGCGACGGCTATCGCAATGTCTCGCTCACCGCAGCGGCCTCGCACACGCTGGCCGCACAGCACAGCATCGGCGCACAGGCGCTGCTCAGCGACGCGCGGGTGGACTACGACAGCGGATTCGCGACACCCGCGGACACGCAGAGTTCGCGCACCCGCATCGGCTCGCTCGCGCTCTGGGCCGACAACCTGCTCGCGCCCACCTGGCGCAGCCGCGTCACCCTCAGCCACTTGCAGGACCGCGGTCGTTTTGTCGAAAGCGGCGCGTTCGGCTTCAGCGCGCAATACACCACCACGACGCAGGTGCTGAACTGGCTCAACACGGTTCAGCTCGACAGCACCTGGCGCGCCACCGCGGGCCTGGAGCACCAGCGCCAGAACATCGACACCGACGACGGCTTCGGCGGCCTGTACGACAAATCGCGCTCGACGAACGCCTTGTTCGCCGGCCTCACCGGCCATGCCGGCTCGCACCGCCTGCAAGCCAACCTGCGCCACGACCAGATCGGCGGTACCGGCAGCAAGGCCAGCGGCTACCTCGGCTGGGGCTATGAACTCGGCGCCGGTTTCGGGCTGCGCGCATCGGGCTCGACCGCGTTCAATGCGCCGCCGCTGGGCTACCTGCACGCGCCGTTTTTCGGCAACCCGCAGCTCAGGCCCGAGAACGCCCGGTCGGCCGAACTCGGGCTCGAGTTCGCGCAAGGTGCGCAGCGGCTGCGCGCGACGCTGTTCGACAGCCGGGTGCGCGACGAGTTCGAGTACGACTTCGCGACCAACCAGTTCGGCAACCTGGCCCGCACCCGCAACCGCGGGCTCGAGGTGTCGGCGCAGGGACGAGTGAGCAACAGCGCGGGCAACCCGGTCGGTGGCCTGGAATGGCGCGCGTCCTTCACCTCGCAAAACCCGAAGGATGCGAACACCGGCGCGCAACGACTGCGCCGCTCGAAGACGTTGGCCTCGCTGTCGCTGGTGCAAAACCTGGCCGCGTGGAAGCTCGGTGCCGACCTGCGCCATGTGGGTGCACGCAGCGAGGTCGGCGGCGTGGCGCTGGCAGCGTACTCGCTGCTCGACTTCACCGCGCAGCGCGAGCTGTCGAAATCGCTGGTGGCCTTTGCGCGCATCGAAAACGCCGCCGACACGCGGTATCAAACCGCCGCGGGCTACCAGCAGGCGCCGCGCGGCTTCTTTGCCGGCTTGCGTTGGGGCGGTGGGCTTTGAGGTGATGCAGGCGCACGAATCTCGCGCATCGCACTCGCGAGTCAGCGCATGACCGACCTCTCACCCCTGCACCGCTGGCTGCCCGCCTCGCTCGCGCTGTCTTGCGCCGCGCTGCTGTTCGGCCTCGCCGCCGGCTCCTCGGGCTGGGGCTATGTGGGGGGCGACATCTTCTTCGGGGTGCGCCTGCCGCGGGTGCTCGCCGGCTTCGGTACCGGCGCGGCGCTCGCGCTCGCCGGGGCGCTGATGCAGCTGCTCACCCGCAACGCGCTGGCCGACCCGTCGGTGCTGGGGGTTTCCAGCGGTGCGGCGGTCGGCTCGATGCTCGCCTTGTTATGGCTGCCGGCGTCACTCTCGCTGCTGGGTTCGATGCTCGGCGCGATGCTCGGCGCCGCGCTGGCCACCCTGTTGCTGCTGGCGCTCACCTGGCGTGTGCTCGCGCGGCCGGGGCTGCTCTCGCCGGCGGGGGAAGGCTCGGTGACGCTGCTGCTGCTCGGCGTGATGATCGGCTCGGGCAGCGCGGCGCTGATCGCGCTGCTGCTCAGCTTGGCGCCCCAGGTGCAACTGCGCGGCCTGGTGTTCTGGCTGCTCGGCGACCTGAACGGCGCGCTGCATTGGTGGCCGGTGTGCCTGGCGCTGCTCGGCGCCTTGCTGCTCGCGCTGCCGCAGGCCACGAACCTCGACGCGATTGCGCGCGGCGATGCCTGGGCCACCACGCTGGGCGTGCCGGTGGCGCGTTGCCGCCGCCTGGTGCTCGGCGCGGCGGCCCTGGCCACCGGTGCGGCGGTAGCCACCGCGGGCGCGATCGGCTTTGTCGGCCTGGTGGTGCCGCATGCGCTGCGCTTGCTCGGTGTGCGCGCCGCGGCCGCGCTCCTGCCCGCGAGTGCGCTGGCCGGCGGCGCGATGGTGGTGCTGGTGGATGCGGTGGCGCGCACTGCCTTCGCCCCGCAACAAATTCCGGTGGGCGTGCTCGCCGCGGCGGTGGGTGTGCCGGTGTTCGTGACCCTGCTGTTGCGGGGCCGGGTGCGATGACGATGCAAGCTTCAGCCGCTTCGCATCGCGAGGAGGACGTGGCCCGCGATGGCACCCCATCGGGCTTGCACCTGCAAGGCTTGTCGCTGCGGGCCGGCGGATTGCCGCGTGGCCGCGTGCTGTTTGAGCCGCTAGATGCGCGGATCGAAACCCGCCAGCGCTGGGTGGTGCTCGGCCCCAACGGCGCCGGCAAGTCCAGCCTGCTCGCGGCCCTGGCGGGGCTGCTGCCGCCATCGGCGGGAACCATCGAATTGAACGGCCGGCCGCTGGCCGCGTGGCCGCTGCGCGAACTCAGCCGGCAGCGCGCCTGGTGCCCGCAGTTCTGGCTCGATCCGTTTGCCGCACGGGTCGACGAAACCGTTCGCCTGGCGAGGCCTGCCGCAGCCTGGTGGGCGCGGGATGCCGATGCCGATGCGGACCGCGAACCATTCGCGCAGTTGCTGCGGCGCCTGGACATTGCCCACCTCGCCGCGGCCGATGTGCGCACGCTCTCCGGAGGCGAACGGCAGCGGGTGGCGATAGCCACCGCGCTGTGGCAAGAAGCGCCCTGGTTGCTGCTCGACGAGCCGGCGTCGCATCTCGATCTTCAACACCAGCAGTTGCTGGTCCAGGTGCTGCGTGCCCATGCGGACGATGGTGGCGCGGTGGTGTCCAGCCTGCACGACCTCAACCTGGCCTGGAGCCTGGCCACGCACGCGGTGCTGCTCAACGGCCGCGGTGCTGCCATCAGCGGCCCGCGCGACGCGGTGATGGCGCCCGAGCGCCTGTCCGCTGCATTCGGCGTGGCGGTGTCGCGCGTGGAGGTGTGCGGCGTGCAGCGCTTCTGGGTCGGGCCGCCGGCGGGGGAGGGCGGGTGATCGTGACAACGCCCAAGCGCTTGGCCGCGCCGCGCTGGCTCATCGGGTCGCCGCGCCGGCGCCTCGCGACACCGCGCCGCCTGATCGTGATGCTGCACGCCGTGTTGACCGTCGTGTTCACCGCGCTCACCGCCACCGGCGCACGCGCCGCGGAGTTCACCGACGACCGCGGCCGCCGCGTCGCTTGGCAATCGCCGCCGGCACGTGTGGTCACCCTCGCGCCGAGCCTCACCGAGATCGTCTATGCGGTCGGCGGCGGTGTGCGTTTGGTCGCCGCCGACCGGTACAGCGACCACCCGCCAGCCGCGCGTGCCTTGCCGCGGGTGGGCGACGCACTGCGGGTGGACATCGAACGCCTGCTCGCGCTGCAACCCGACCTGGTGCTGGCCTGGGGCTCGGGCAACACCGGGCGCGAACTGGCGCAGATCGAGGCCACCGGCGTGCCGGTGTTTTTTCTCGAGCCGCGGCGGCTGGACGATGTGCCGCGCGCGCTCGAACGTGTGGGTGCGCTGCTGGGCCTGGCGGCGCAGGGCGAGCAGGCCGCGGCCGCACTGCGCAGCGAACTCGCCGCTCTGCGTTCGGTGCACGCGGCGCGCGCGCCGGTGAGCGTGTTCTACCAAGTCTGGTCGCGCCCGCTGATGACGCTGAACGACCAGCACCTGATCGCCGACGTGATCCGCCTTTGCGGCGGGCGCAATGTCTTCGGCGCGCTGAAGCCGCTGGTGCCCGAGCTGTCGACCGAGTCGGTGCTCGCCGCCGACCCCGAAGTGCTGTTCACCGCGCGCGAGAGCGGGCCGCAAGCGGCTGGCGCCGCGCAGCGCGCACCGAGCGACGCAGCGTTTGCGCTCTGGGCACCGCACAAGGGCGCACGCGCTGTACAACGCGGCTGGATGTTCACGCTGCCCGGCGACACGATCAGCCGCCAGGGGCCACGCATCGGCGAAGGTGCACGCGCGGTCTGCAGCGCGCTTGACGAGGTGCGGCGTGAGCGGGACGGTGGGCCGCGCTGACCGCGGTGGCCGTCTCGCAAGCGTGGCATCGCTGCGCAAAATCCCGCTGAACAAACCGACCCGTCGACGAGTGCCGCATGGCTTTGCGCGACAGCCGGACCGAATACAAGAGCCGCATGCACCGGGTGGTCGGGGCGATCGACCGGCAGCTCGACCAGCCGCTCGACCTGGCGATGCTGGCCGAGGTGGCTCACTTCTCTGCGTTCCATTTCCACCGCCTGTTCGCGGCCTGGATGGGCGAAACGCTCGGCGACTACCTGCGACGCCGTCGCCTGGAAGTGGCGGCGATGCGGCTCGCGGCGCAACCGCGCACCACGGTGCTGAACGACGCCTTGTCGGTCGGCTTCGGTTCGGCCGCGCGTGCATTCAGGAAGCGCTTCGCGAGTTCACCCACGGCCCGGCGCGTGCAGGCGGCCGCGGCGTGCGGTGCGGTGCGCAAGGTCGGTCAGCCGCAAAGCAAGCGCGGTCAGATCCAGCGCAAGTTCGGTCAGGCACCGGCCGCTGCATCGGCACAGCATCAAGTCTCCCGCAACCCTTTGGTGGAGACCGCGATGAACGTGAAACTGATCGACCGGCAGCCGGTGACGGTTGCCTACCTGCGCCACCTTCGCTCTGGGACAGCGGCGTTATGAAGCACGCATGCTTGCTCCTTTCGTCGGCGACCCGGCGCGCTTGTCGCCCGCGCAGATGGACCGCTGGTGCGACGAATTCGACAACTGGGCGTTTTGCGACGCGATGAGCTTCAACCTCTTCGACCGCACGCCGCATGCGTGGGACAAGGTGCAGCAGTGGAGCCAGGCGCGGGCGAGTTCCAGAAGCGCACCGCGTTCGCGCTGCTCTGGAGCTTGACGGTGCACGACAAGAGCGCCGGCGACGAGGCCTTCCTGCGCGGCCTTGACCTCGTCGAGCGCGAGGCCCAGGACGAGCGCAACTTCGTCAAGAAGGCGGCGAACATGGCGCTGCGCGCGATCGGCAAACGCAACCGCGCGCTCAACGCCGCCGCGGTGCGGGTGGCGCGGCAGCTCGCGGGCGCGACGGACCCGACAGCGAAGTGGGTCGGCAAGGATGCGCAGCGCGAGTTGACCAGCGAAGCGGTGGCTCGGCGGCTGAAGGACTGACTGCGCGCGGCCGGAGTGCGCTCAGTGCGTGTTCATTGGGCCTGGTACGCATCGGCACTCCAAGTCTTGAATGCGATCCTGCCCGCGACCGCAGAGAGTGATCGAAGCCGGCTGCGGCGCGGTGCTCCGCTCATGTCCTCCTGCACGGGCTGCCGCCCGTGCATTTCCCCTTTACTTCGCTGCGCACAGCGCCGCAGCCGGCTTCGCTCAGGCCGCGGCAGTGGCTGTTCGCACCGTTTGAAAGGGCCACAACGATGGACAGCCGAGGAGGGCGGGCGACCGGCGTAGTGAAGTAGAGAAGGAGGGCGGGCGCAGCCCGGCCGGGTGACATGAACGAAGCCGGTCGCCCGCTCTCCTCGGCCCGCGCCGCGACGCGAGGTGGAGGGATTCAAGCGCCCTGACCCGTCGTAGCTTCACGAGAGAGCGCGAGGCGCTGGTGCGCGCGAGGTCAGAGCGGCGCGAGCGCGCGGCCGTGGTCGCATTGTTCGCGCACCCGGCATTCGCCGCACAGCGGCTTCTTCGCCTGGCACACATAGCGCCCGTGCAGGATCAGCCAATGGTGCGCGTCGGCCTGGTAGGCCTCGGGCACCCGATCGAGCAGCGCCAGTTCCACCGCCAGCGGCGTCTTGCCCGGCGCCAGGCCGCTGCGGTTGCTGACGCGCAGGACATGGGTGTCCACGGCCATCGTCGGCTCGCCGAAGGCCACGTTGAGCACCACGTTGGCGGTCTTGCGGCCGACGCCGGGCAGGGCTTCGAGCGCCGCGCGGCTGCGGGGCACCTGGCCGCCATGTTGGTCGATCAGCAGCCGGCAGGTTCCGACCAGGTTCCTGGCCTTGTTGCGAAACAGGCCGATGGTGCGGATGTGTTCCTCGACGCCGGCGGCGCCGAGCGCGAGCATCTTCTGCGGCGTGTTCGCGGCCACGAAGAGGCGGCGCGTCGCCTTGTTCACACCCACGTCGGTGGCCTGCGCCGAGAGCAGCACCGCGGCGAGCAGCTCGAACACGCTGGTGTATTCCAGCTCGCTCACCGGCTGCGGGTTGGCCGCCTTCAGGGTGGCGAAGAAGGCTTCGATGTCTTCGGGCTTCATGGCTGCGTCACGGTCACGGTTGAGCCGGCCCTTCGACAAGCTCAGGCCCTTCGTCGGACTCAGGGTGCACGAGCCCTTCGACAAGCTCAGGCCAGACGGACGACTGCGGCGACGAACGCAGCCGGACCAGCGCCGGTTTCTCACGCATCGCGTTTTGCCCGCGAGCGTGCCAGCGCGGCCTCGACCACCGCACGTTTGCGCGCCAGCGCCTCGGGGTCCTCGATCGCGCTCGCCGCGCCGAGGTCGTCGAGCTTGGCCTGGGCCTTGGCGGCCAGGCGCTCGTCGTTCTCGCGCTGTTCGCGCTCAACCCGGAATTGGCGGAACGCATAACGCTCACGCGCCTCTTGCGATTGCTCGGGGCTCCAAGCGTCCCAGCCGGTTTTTTTGCCGGTGACCTGGACCAGCGAAATGCAATCCACCGGGCACACCGGCACACACAACTCGCAGCCGGTGCACTGCTCGGTGACCACCGTGTGCATCAGCTTGGAGGCGCCGACGATGCAGTCCACCGGGCAGGCCTTGATGCACAGGGTGCAACCGATGCACCAGGCCTCGTCGATGAGGGCGCGCACACGAGGGCCTTCGACGCCATTGGCCGGGTTCAGCGGGATCACCTTGTGGCCGGTGACCGAGGCCAGCCGCGCGATGCCCTCGGCGCCGCCCGGTGGGCATTGGTTGATCGCTGCCGCGCCGCTGGCAATGGCCTGCGCGTAGTGCGCGCAATCCGGGTAGCCGCAGCGGGTGCACTGCGTCTGCGGCAGCACCGCGTCGATGGCGGTCGCGAGCGCGGCGGTCACGGCGCTTGCGGCGGTGGTGGAGGCGATCGGCACCAGCGCGCTCGGCGTGGTGTGAGCCGGCTGGCGCGTCGCTGTCGGCGCGTGGCCTAGCGCGCGGAGCGCGGTTGTGGCGCCGGGCCGCTGCGCTTGGCCGCCTTGGTGGTCTTGGACGGCGGCGCTGCCTTGGCAGAGGCCGCTGGTTTGCGCGACGCGGGCTTCGGCGCGGCCTGGGCCGAAGGCTGACTCGCAGCCGCCTTGGAGATCACTGACTTTGCTTCCGCCTTGGAGGCCGCCCATTTCGCGGCCGTCTTGGACAGCGCCGGCATAGCCGCGGGCTTCGTTGCGGGCTTCGTTGCGGTCGGCTTCGCGGTCGCCTTGACTGGGGCCGGCTTCGCCGCCGACTTCGAGGCGGTCCGCTTTGTGCCGCCAGGACGCGGTGCTGTGTCGCTGCCGAACTCGGAGATGAAATCACGCACCCGCGGGTAGACCATCTCGCGCCAGCGCCGGCCCGAGAAGATGCCGTAATGGCCCGCACCTTCGGCCTCGTAGTGGAACCGGCGCAGCTTCGGGATGCCGGTGCACAGGTCGTGCGCGGCGCGGGTCTGGCCCGAGCCGGAGATGTCGTCGAGCTCACCTTCGATGGTGAGCAGCGCGGCGGTCTGGATGTCCTGCGGGCGCACCAGCTTGCCCTTGACCACCCAGGTGCCCTTGACCAGCGCGAAGTCCTGGAACACGGTCTTGATGGTGTCCAGGTAGTACTCGGCCGGCATGTCCGGCATGTCCAGCACTGCGTTGTACTCGTCGTAGAACTGGCGGTGCGAGTCGGCGGAGTCTTCGTCGCCGCGAACCAGGTCGAGGAAGTAGTCGTAGTGCGAGCTCATGTGCCGGTCGGGGTTCATCGCCACGAAACCGGTGTGCTGCAGGAAGCCGGGGTACACGCGCCGTGTCGCGCCGGGGAAGTTCTGCGGCACGCGGAAGATGACGTTGTTCTCGAACCATTCATGGCTCTTGTTCATCGCCAGGTTGTTCACCGCGGTGGGCGACTTGCGGGCGTCGATAGGGCCGCCCATCATCGTCAGGGTGCGCGGCAGCGGCTCTCCGGCGCTGGCCATCAGGGACACCGCGGCGAGCACCGGCACGGTGGGCTGGCAGACCGAGATCACGTTCACCTCGGGCCCGATGTGGCGGATGAACTCCTGCACATACGCCACGTAGTCGTCGAGGTGGAAGGGGCCCGCTTCGGCCGGCACCATGCGCGCGTCGGTCCAATCGGTGATGAACACCTTGTGGTCGTGCAGCAGGCTGGTGACGGTGTCGCGCAGCAGGGTGGCGTGGTGGCCGGAGAGGGGCGCCACCACCAGCACCGTGGGCTGGCTCTTCATCACCTCCAGCGCCTCGGCGTTGTCGGTGAAGCGTTTGAAGCGCAGCAGGCGGCAGAAGGGCTTCTCGACGGCTGTTTGCTGCTGCACCGCCACTTCAACCCCACCCACCGTGGCCGCGGTGATCTCGAACTTGGGCTTTTCGTACTCTTTGGCCAGCCGGTGCATCAGGTCGAAGCCAGCGGAAACGCGCTGCGCCATCGGCGTGTGCGTGAAGGGCGAGAGCGGATGGTTGTAGAGCTTGGACGACGCGCTCGCAAATTCGGCGAACGGCGCGAGCATCGCGCGCTGGGTTTCGTAAAGCTGATACAGCATGGGGGCCTCTGCAATTCTGGTTCGGTCGAAGCGCGGTGCCGCGAAGCGGCAGAGTCGTTCTTCAAGGTCTGACTGTCGCACAAATCGGGGCAGATTGGTGCAATGCAGCAATTTCGACCATCTTGCCCGACGGATCGTCTCGGCTCAAGCGTGGAAACACGCATCGCGGTGGTGCGTGCGCACCACCGCCTGCTGTCGCGTCACTGCCACTTTGCTCATACCCCCTCGGGGACTGAGGGCCGCGGCTCCGAGTCCGCCTGCGCGGACTTGGACAGCCCGAAGGCCCAGCG
>JANNGZ010000164.1:0-1775 GCA_031404155.1 Burkholderiales bacterium | reverse complement strand
ATGACGACCAGGCGGTCGGCATGTGCGTCGAAGTACCCGACCGGGTCGGCGAGCTTGGCCGCATCGGCGGGTGATTCGAGATCCAGGTATAGCGTTGACGGCCGATCGCGCACCAGCTCCAGCGCCAGTGTGGTCTTGCCGACCTGGCGGGGCCCGAGGATGGCCACGGCCGGGAACTCGCCCAGAAGTTGCTGCAGGAAGGGCAGGCGGTGGCGGGTGTACATCCATGCAATTCTTCCATGATGTGGAGGAATTACAAGATCCAACTCGACGTTCGCGCGAGCCCGGTTGACCGTTCCTTGGTGGCCGAACCGTCGCCCACATCACAGCCCCGGCGCCACCCCCGCCCCCTCAATCCCATGCCTTGCCAGCGCCCGCGCCACAAACCCCGAAGCCTTCATCGCCTCGACAAACTCGTTCAGATAACGCGCCCCGGCCTCACGGCCCTTGGGCGTGGCCATGGCCTGGTTGATCACCATGAAGCGCCCGTCGAGCAGGCGCAGGCCGGGCAGGCGGCTCGCGTCGGCTTGCAGTTGCTGCTTCACGCCCGCGGCCACCTCGAGCTGCTGCGCCACGAACAGGTCGGTCACCGCGGGTGAGGTGGGCGCGTGCACGATGCGCGCGTGCTTGAGCTGGCGGGCAAGGAAGAGGTCGTAGGCGCTGCCTTTGCCCACCGCGATGCGCACACCCTCGCGGTCCACGTCTTCGTTGCGGCGGATCGGCGAATCGGCGCGCACCAGGTAGGCCCCTTCGATCACCACGTAGGGCGGCGACTGCAGCATGTCCTGGCCCCGCGCCGGGTCGATCGCCACGAAGGCGATGTCCCAGGCGCCGCTGCGGGCGGCCTCCACCACCTTGCCGGCCGCGTCGAAGGTGACCAGCTCCACCGGCACACCGAGGCGCGCGGCGAGCTCACGCGCCAGGTCCACCGACACGCCGCGCGGCTGGCCGCTCGCAGGGTCCTTGGTGGCCAGGATCGGGTTACCGAAGTTGATCGCGGCGCGCAGCTTGCCGCCGGGTGCGAGCTCGGCCACCGCCGCGGGCGGCGGTGCGGCCCGTACTTCAAGCGTGGGTGCGGATGGGGGTGTGGGTGTGGGTGCCGGTGAGGACATACCGGCGCAGGCGGCCAGCAGCACGGCGGCGATGATGGCGCAGGCGCCCGCAATGAGGGAACGTGTCATGAGGAGGCTCGCAGTTGACAAGGGGTTTCGCGAATCCGAGTGGCGCACGATCGCGGCGTCGTGGTCGCCTACGCGCGAACGCATCGGCCTGTCATTTCCACGCAAACGCCGGCTGCTCGAAGTGGGCCACGCGGGTGTGCCGGCCTTCGATGCAGAGCTCACGAAACTGGTACAGGATCGCCGCGGTCGGCGCCGCGATCCAGCTGTCGCCCACCGGCATGCGCAGCACCGGGTGCGCGCCGTCCGTTTCGTGGTCCAGCATCGGCGCGTCCGCGCGCAGGAACTCGGCCACCGGGATACGGTGAATGCTCTGCACTTCATCGAGGTTCGGCGTCAGGTTGCGTGCCGCGCCGGCCCACACCACCACGGGCGTGATCACGAAACCCGAGCGGGTGACGAAGTCGTCCAGCCGCCCGAGCACCGCGGGGGCATCGAGATGCAGCGCTACCTCTTCGGCCAGCTCGCGCAGCGCGGCCTGCTCGGCCGTCTCACCGGCGTCGATGCGCCCACCGGGCAGCGCCCACTGCCCGGCATGGTGGCGCAAGGCGCCGGAGCGGCGGGTCAGGATCAGCGCGGCGCGGGTGCTCCAGACCA
>JANNGZ010000163.1:0-5316 GCA_031404155.1 Burkholderiales bacterium | reverse complement strand
GCGCTCGCGCATCGGCAGCGCCATCTGGGTCACGCTGCGCTCGCGGTCCTTGCGGTCGCTCAGGCGCACATACACCGAGCCGTAGATTTTTCCCTGCTGGAAGCCGCTGTTGATCGTGGTCACCGTGTAGCGCACCTCGGGCAGCTCGCGCAGCGCGGCGTCGATCTGCTTGGCGCGCGCCTCGGTGACCTCCAGCGACGAGCCGACCGGGGTGTAGAAATTGACCTGCGTCTCGGAGAAGTCGGCTTTGGGTACGAACTCGGCGCCGAGCACCGGAATGATCATCACCGCGGCGGCGAAGGTGGCCATCGCCGCCACCACTGTCTTGATCTTGTGCACCAGGGCCCAGCCGAGGATGGCCTGGTAGCCGTCGGAGAGCCAATCGGTGAAGCGCGCAAAGGCACCGGTGACGCGGCCGATGCTGCGGTCGTAAAGGGTGAGCGGCGGTCCGCTGTGAACGCCATGCGCATGAGGGGCATCTGGAAACCCCGCGCGCTGCGCGGCGTGCGCATCAGGAGACCCCGCGCGCTGCGCGGCGGGGTCGTGCCAGACGCTGGACAACATCGGGTCGAGCGTGAAGCTGACGAACATCGAGATCAGCACCGCGGCCACGATGGTGATGCCGAACTCGTGGAAGAACTTGCCGATGATGCCGCCCATGAAGCCGATCGGCAGGAACACCGCGACGATCGACAACGTGGTGGCCAGCACCGCCAGCCCGATCTCGTTGGTGCCTTCCAGCGCGGCGTCATGCGCGCTCAGCCCGAGCTGGACATGGCGCACGATGTTCTCGCGCACCACGATCGCGTCGTCGATCAGCAGGCCCACGCACAGGCTCAGCGCCATCAGCGTGATGGTGTTGATCGTGAAGCCGAAGACGTACATGAACAGGAAGGTGCCGATCAGCGCGATCGGCAGCGTCAGGCCGGTGATCACGGTCGAGCGCCACGAGTTGAGGAACAGGAACACGATCAGGATCGTGAGCGCCGCGCCTTCGATCAGGGTGCGCTTCACATTCGCCACCGAGATCCGGATCGAGCGCGAGTTGTCGCGGTTGATCTCGGTCTTGACGCCCGGTGGCAGCAGTTTCTGCGCGTTGTCCAGCGCGCGCTTCAGGCCGTCGACCACCTCGATCGTGTTTTCGCCCTGGCTTTTCTGCACGCTCAGCAGCACGGTGCGCCGGCCGTTGTACAGCGCCAGGCTTTGCGCTTCCTGCGGGCCGTCGACCACGTCGGCCAACTGCCACAGCTTCACCGGCACACCGGCGCCGCCATTGCCCGCGCTGCCGCGGCGCACCACCACGATGTCGCGGAAATCGGCCGCGCTCTTCAGGCGCGCGTTGATCTGGACCACGCTTTCGCGCTCGCGCGAGCGGATCGTGCCCAGCGGCAGCTCCTGGTTCTCGCTGCGCAGCGCGGCCACCACCTGCTCGATGCCCACGCCCAGCGCCTCCAGCGCCGCCGGCCGCACATAGATATTGATCTCGCGTTGCAGGCCACCAATGACGCTGACCGAGCCGACGCCGCGCACGTTTTCCAGGCGCTTTTGCAGCACCTGGCTGGCGAACGCGGTGAGCTCCTGCGGCGAGCGGCTGCCGTCCTCGGACAGCACCGCCACGTTGAACACCGGCTGGCTCGCCGGGTCGAAGCGCGAGATTCGCGGCTCCTTGACCTCGTCGCGCAGCAGGGGGCGGATCAGCGCCACCTTTTCGCGCACATCGTCGGCGGCCTTGCGGCCGTCGACATTGAGGTTGAACTCGATGATCACCACCGACGTGCCTTCGTACGAACGCGAGGACAGCGCGCTGATGCCCGCCACCGTGTTGACCGCTTCTTCGACCTTCTTGGTGACTTCGCTCTCGACGATTTCCGGCGACGCGCCCGGGTAGTCCATCGTCACCACCACGGTGGGGATGTCGATGTTGGGGAACTGGTCGATCGACAGGCGCTGGTAGGAGAACAGGCCGAGCACCACAAAGGCCAGCATGACCATCACGGCCATCACCGGGTTGGCGATCGAGACGCGGGTGAACCACATGTTGCTGGCCTTCGCGCCCGGCTACTTGGCCTGCGCCGCCGAGGCAGCGCTTGTGATTCCGGCGGAGGCAGTGCCGGAAGGCACTGCGGACGCGGCGCCGGGCACCATCGCGGCGGCCGTGTTTGGCGCCAAGGCCGTGCCGGGGGCGACGCGCACCGGCGCACCGTCGCGCACCACACCCACGCTGCCGGCGAGCACTTGCGCGCCGTCGGTGACCCCTTGCAGCAGCTCGACCATCTCGACGCCGGCCACGGTGCCGCGGCTGCCGAGCTGCACCTTGCGCTGCACCGCCTTGCTGCCTTCCATCACCAGCAGATAGGGCAGGGCCTGGTCGGTGCGCACCGCGCTCACCGGCAGCGTCAGCGCGAGGCGGCGCTCGACCTCGATCGCGCCGCGCGCAAACAGGCCCTGGCGCAGCGCCGGGTGCGGCTGCAGCGCCAGGTACACCAGCACCGCACGCGAGCCGGCCTGCGCGCTCGGGTTGATGCGCGCCACGCGTGCGGCCACCGGGCCTTCGATCCCGTCCACTCTCAAGCGGGCGAGGCTGCCCACACGCAGCGCACCCGCGTCCTCCGGCGGCACCGCGGCTTCGAGTTCGAGTTGGCTCAAGTCGACGATTTCGAGGATGCGTGCGTCCACCGGCACCCGTTCACCCGGCTGCGCCAGCCGTTGCGCCACCAGGCCCGACAGCGGCGCGGCCAGCGTGGCGTCGCCGCGCGCCTTCTTCGCCATCTCGACACCGGCGAGTGCCGCGTTCAGCGTGGCCAGCGCGCCGCTTTCGCTGGACACCGAGTTCTCCAGCGCGGTGGGTGAGATGAAACCCTGCGCCACCAGCGCGCGGTTGTTCTCCAGCCCGCGCCTGGCGATCTCGAGTTGCGCGCGGCTGGCCTGCGCGGTCTGTTCGGCCTGGCGCAAGCGCCAGTCGAGGTCGGTGGTGTCGAGCTGCACCAGCACCTGGCCGGCCTTGACCGCGTCGCCCTCGCGCACTTTGATCGTCTTGATCTCGGCCGCCACCTTGGCCTTGATGAAGGCGCTGTTGACCGCCTTCAGGCCGCCCGACACATCGATCGAGCGGGTGAGTTCGGCGCGCGCCACGGTGAGCAGGTCGCTCGGGTTCAGTTCCAGCACCGCCGCTGCGCTTGCAGCCGCGGCCGCCGCCGCGGGCGCGGACTGCGCACGCCGCGCCAGCATCGCGCGGCCCGCGGCGGCCGCCACCAACAGCAGGGCCAGGGCCACCAGGCCGATCTTCCAGGAGCGTTTCATCGAGCGGTCTTTCGGCTGCGGGCGGCGCTGGTTTTCGAGCGCTTCGATTGGGCCTTGGGCGCAGCCGGCAACTCGGCGGCGGTCAGCGCGGCGGCCAGCCCGGGCGAGGGCGCCTCGTTTTGCAGCAGCAAGCCGCGCAGCACCAGGTCGATATGGTTGCGGATGAAGGTCGGCGGGTCGAGCCGGTGGTCGGCCGGCCCACAGGCGCCGAGCGAGTGTTTGTGCAGGCAGAGCATCACCATCGGCAGCACCAGCGAGTGCACCGCGCTGGGCACGTCCAGCGGCCTGAACTCGCCGCGGTCGATGCCCCGTTGCAGCACACGGCCGATCAGCGCCTCGCCCGGCTCGACCACATGCTGGAGATAGAACTGCGCGATCTCCGGGAAGTTGCGCACCTCGGTCACGATGAGCTTGAAGACGCCGGACACCGGGCTGTCGCCGACACGCAGCCACCAGTCGGCCAGCGTGTTGCGCAGCAGTTCGCTGGTCGGCCCGGAAAATTGCGCCGCGTGTTCCGCGCCGGCCGCGATCTCGGCGGTGAGCCGCTGCTCGATCACCGCCTTGAGCAGGTCTTCCTTGCTCGGGTAATACAGGTACAGCGTGCCCTTGGACACACCGGCACGCTGCGCCACCTCTTCGGCCCGGGTGGCGGCGAAGCCTTTTTCAACGAACAGATCCAGCGCGGCGTCGAGCAACTCCTGCGGGCGCGCTTCCTTGCGCCGCTGGCGCGGCGCGCTCGGGCTTGGGGTGGAGGTTGAGGTGGCGGGCATGGCTGTTAATGACTGAGTGGTCAGTAATGTAACAGGGCCGGTCCCGCGCGGGCCGGCAGCTTGGCCTTGGTCTTCGCACCGCCTCCCCCTCCCCGGCCCTCCTCCGTCAAGGGGAAGGAAGAAATCAAACGAACCCGCTGTCTGAGACCTTGGGTCGTCAGCCGAGCACCGTCACCGGAATCTTCCCGATGCGGGCCTGCCACTCCTTCGGCCCGGTGTTGTGCACCGAGGTGCCTTGCGAGTCGACAGCCACCGTCACCGGCATGTCCTTGACGTCGAACTCGTAGATGGCTTCCATGCCGAGGTCGGCGAATCCGACCACCTTGGCCGACTTGATCGCCTTGGCCACCAGGTAGGCCGCCCCGCCCACCGCCATCAGGTAGGCGCTCCGGTGCTTCTTGATCGCGTCGATACCGGCCGGCCCGCGCTCGGCTTTGCCCACCATGCCGATCAGGCCGGTTTGCGCCAGCATCATCTCGGTGAACTTGTCCATGCGGGTCGAGGTGGTCGGGCCGGCGGGGCCGACGACTTCGTCGCGCACCGGGTCCACCGGGCCGACGTAGTAGATGACCCGGTTGGTGAAGTCCACCGGCAACTTCTCACCCCGGGCCAGCATGTCCTGGATGCGCTTGTGCGCGGCGTCGCGGCCGGTGAGCATCTTGCCGTTCAGCAGCAGCGTGTCGCCCGGTTTCCAGCTCGCCACCTCGGCCTTGCTCAGCGTGTTGAGGTCGACCCGCTTGCTCTTCTTGACATCGGGTTGCCAGTGCACATCGGGCCAGAGGTCCAGGCTCGGCGGCTCCATGAAGGCCGGGCCGGAGCCGTCGAGCACCACATGGGCGTGGCGCGTCGCGGCGCAGTTCGGGATCATCGCCACCGGCAGGCTCGCGGCATGGGTGGGGTAGGTGGCGATCTTCACGTCGAGCACCGTGGTCAGGCCGCCCAGGCCCTGCGCGCCGATACCGAGCGCGTTGACCTTTTCGTAGAGTTCGATGCGCAGCGCCTCGGTCTTGTTGGCCGGCCCGCGCTTCAAAAGATCGAACATGTCGATCGGGTCCATCAGCGCTTCCTTGGCCATCAGCATCGCCTTCTCGGCGGTGCCGCCGACGCCGATGCCGAGCATGCCCGGAGGGCACCAGCCGGCACCCATGGTCGGCACCGTTTTGAGCACCCAGTCGACCACGCTGTCGCTCGGGTTGAGCATCACGAACTTGCTCTTGTTCTCGCTGCCGCCGCCCTTGGCCGCCAC
>JANNGZ010000162.1:0-12782 GCA_031404155.1 Burkholderiales bacterium | reverse complement strand
GTGGTGTTCCTGATCGGCGCCAACCCGACGGTGAACCACCCGGTGGCGGCCACCTGGATCAAGAACGCGGTGAAGAACGGCACCAAGCTGGTGGTGCTCGACCCGCGCCGCTCGGACCTCGCACGCTTGGCGCACCGCTTCCTGCAGTTCAAGCCCGACACCGACGTGGCGATGCTCAACGCGATGATGAACGTGATCGTCAGCGAAGGCCTGGTCGACGAAGCGTTCATCGCCAGCCGCACCATCGGCTACGAAGAGCTGCGTGCCAATGTGGCCGACTACACGCCCGAGGCGATGGCGCCGATTTGTGGCATCGACGCCGACACGCTGCGTGAGGTGGCGCGGCTGTACGCCAAGAGCCGCGCCTCGATGATCCTCTGGGGCATGGGCATCAGCCAGCATGTGCACGGCACCGACAACGCACGCTGCCTGATTGCGCTGGCCTTGATGACCGGGCAGATCGGCCGGCCCGGCACCGGGCTGCATCCGCTGCGTGGGCAGAACAACGTGCAGGGCGCGTCCGACGCCGGCCTGATCCCGATGATGCTGCCCGACTACCAGCATGTCTCGAACCCGGCCACGCGTGCGCGCTTCGAGAGCGCGTGGAAGTTGGCGCCCGGCACGCTCGACGACCAGGTCGGGCTCACCGTGGTCGAGGTAATGCATGCGATCAAGAAGGGAACCATCCGCGGCATGTATGTGCAGGGCGAAAACCCGGCGATGTCCGACCCCGATGCGAACCACGCGCGTGAATCGCTCGCCGCGCTCGAACACCTGGTGGTGCAGGACATCTTCCTGACCGAGACCGCGTATCTCGCCGACGTGATCCTGCCCGCGGGTGCGTTTCCCGAGAAGACCGGCAGCTTCACCAACACCGACCGCCTGGTGCAGATGGGCCGCCAGGCGATCAACCCGCCGGGCGATGCACGGCAGGACCTGTGGATCATCCAGGACATTGCCAACAAGCTCGGCTGCGGCTGGAACTACGGCCATGTCAGCGAGGTGTTCGACGAGATGCGCCACACCATGCCGAGCATCGCCGGCATCACCTGGGAGCGGCTGGAGCGTGAGCACGCGGTGACCTACCCCTGCCATGAAGAAGGCGACCCGGGCCAGTCGGTGGTGTTCACCGATCACTTCCCGCGTGAAGGCGGCAGGGCGCGTTTTGTGCCCGCCGACATCATCCCGGCCAACGAGCGGCCCGATGCCGAATACCCGCTGGTGCTGATCACCGGCCGCCAGCTCGAACACTGGCACACCGGCAGCATGACGCGCCGGGCCACGGTGCTCGACGCGCTCGAACCCGACCCCACCGCGCTGATCCACCCGCTGGACCTCGATGCCATCGGTGCGAAGCCGGGTGAGCTGGTAACGATCGCATCGCGCCGCGGCGCCGTGTCGCTCTACGCCCGCGCCGACGACGGCACGCCGCGCGGCGCGGTGTTCGTGCCCTTCTGCTACTACGAAGCAGCGATCAACAAGCTGACCAACGCCGCGCTCGACCCGTTCGCGAAGATCCCCGAGTTCAAGTACTGCGCGATCCGGGTGACGCGCGGCGGTGAGGCGCCGAGCGTGGGCAGCTTCGGCGGTGGGCAGGCGCTGGAAAAACTGAACGCCTGAGCGGACCCCGCCAGCACGAGATCAGCGCCCCATCAACGCCCGCACATGCGCCGCGGTGCCGGTGGCCAGGCCTTCCAGGCTGTAGCCCCCTTCGAGCACCGAGACCACGCGGCCCCGGGCCGATTGATCGGCCACCGCCATCAGCTCGCGGGTGATCCATCGGTAGTCGTCATCGGTGAAGTTCAGGCCGCCGAGCGGGTCTTTGTGGTGGGCGTCGAAGCCGGCTGAAATGACCAGCAACTCGGGCGCGAACCGGCGCAGCGCGGGCAGCAATTCGGCGCTCATGCGCTCGCGGAAGGTGTCCGAGTCGCAGCCTTGCGCCAAAGGGATGTTGACGATGTTGTGCGCCACGCCGGCTTCGCGGCGCGCGCCGGTGCCGGGGTAAAACGGCGACTGGTGGCAGGAGCCGTAGAACAGGTCGGGGTCGTTGAAAAACGAGTTCTGCGTGCCGTTGCCGTGGTGCACGTCGAAGTCGACCACTGCCACGCGTTGCAGGCTGTGCACCTCGCGCGCATGCAGCGCGGCAATCGCGGCCTGGTTGAAGACGCAGAAGCCCATCGCGCGGTCGGCCTCCGCATGGTGGCCGCAGGGGCGGGTGGCGCAGAAGGCGTTTGTCGCGGCCTTGCCGACGACCGCGTCGACGCCGGCGCAGGCGGCGCCAACGCAGCGCATCACCGCTTGGAGCGTGCCGGGCGACATGACGGTGTCGCCCGCGTCCAGTGCTTGCAGCCCCTGCCGCGGCGACAGCGCCTTGACCTCGTCGAGATAGGCCGGCGTGTGGATGCGCAACACCTGCTCGTCGCTGCCCAGCGGCGCGTCGCACCAATGGGCGTCGGCGAATTCCGCGGTCTTCAGGGCTTCGAGCACCGCATGCAGGCGCTGCGGCGACTCGGGGTGCCCGGAGCCCGGGCGGTGTTCGAGGCAAGCGGCGTGGGTGAAGATCCAGGTGGTCATCTTTGGGGGTCCTTCAGGCCGGGTTCGGCTGGGGCTTGATGAGGGCGTTGTGATCGCCGAGGGCGAAGAGATGCGCGCCCTGCGGCTGCAGGCCAACCGCATCGAAGCCAGCGACCCGGACGCCGCCGCGCTGCTGCGCCGGCGCGCCACGCTCGTCGGTGTTCGCTGACGCGCCCGAAAGTCGGAAGAGAGCCGGGCGAGAGCGCGCCGTCACCGCGCGCCCGGCTTCAGGTCGAGCAGCGCCACAACCGCCTTCCATTCGGCCGCCGTTACCGGCGTGATCGACAGGCGGTTGCCGCGGGCCAGCACGCGCATCGTGGCCAGCTCGGGCCGCTCGCGCATCTCGGTGAGCGAGAGCAGCCGGGTTTTGCGCACCAGCTTCACGTCGACGTTCAACCAGCGCGGTTCTTCGCGCTTGCTCTTGGCATCGAAGTACTTGCCCTTCGAATCCCACTGCGTCGCATCGGGGTAAGCGGCGCTGACCACTTCGGCGATGCCGACCACGCCCGGCTCGGCGCAAGACGAGTGATAAAAGAGCACGCCGTCGCCCACCTGCATGTCGTCGCGCATGAAGTTGCGCGCCTGGTAGCTGCGCACGCCGAACCAGGGCACGGTCTTTTTCGGCGCGGCGCCGAGGTCGTCGATCGAAACCTCTTCGGGCTCGCTCTTCATGAGCCAGAACTTCTTGGGCATGGGCGCTCGCAGGCAGGAGGGTGGTGAGGGTGTCCGCCGCGAACCGAGGGTCGCATTCCTGAACCCAAGTGGAGTTCAGGTGGGCGAGGTCAGCCGGCCTTCGGGTTCGTCTGACGCGAGACGATCACACCAGGCCGGCGATGTTCCAAGCCCTTGCTCATAGAGCATCGGTTCAAGGAAATATAAAACCCCCGCGAACGCGACGGACCGGGTCATTCTACGGCGCCGGATGCACGCTGCGGCGATGCCGCCCAGGCGTTTTTTCGCGTTGCGATGCCTGCCGGCCGTGAAGTACGCTGCGCATCCTTGACAAGCGGTTTTTGTTGGAGAGGGCGGCGAGCCGGCCGGCCGCGCGGGCTTGCAGTTCGTCGCCCGCGTCCCGCACTCCGTCGCATGCTGGTCGAGCGCCAACCCGGCGCCGACCTACACTGCGCCCCGCTTCACGAGAGCGGTATTCGAAGAGGTAGATCAAATGCAGAGACGGTGGTGGATTGGGGGGGTGGGCGTTCTGGCGGTTGCGGCCGTCGCCGCGGCGCTTGTGCTGGGCCAAGGTGGCCTCGGCGCCAAGCTGGCGTGGTCCAAGAACTCCAAGGACGCCAAGCCCGAGGTGACCCTCGAGTTCCTTCAGCGCGAAGTGGTGCAGCCCACACTGGCGTCGCTGCCGGTGCACGTGGAATTCTCGGGCCCGCTGGTAGCGCCGCAAACCGCCGTGGTGCGCGCCAAGGCCGCCGGCACGCTGCTCGCGCTGAACGTCGCCGAAGGCAGCCGCATCAAGGCCGGGCAGGCGATCGGCACGGTGGACCTGGCCGAGATGTCCAGCCGCATCAACGAACGCAGTGCGATGCTCGAATCGGCGCGGGCGCAGCTGGCGCAGGCCGAGCGCACCCATGCGTCCAACCAGCGCTTGGCCGACCAGCAATTCATCTCCCCGATTGCGCTGGAGAACTCGCGCGCCGCGGTCGACACCGCAAGGGCGCAACTGCAAGCCTCGCAGGCGCAGGTGGCCACCGCACGTGTGGGTTTGCGCGACGCGGCCCTGGTGGCACCGATCTCGGGTGTGGTGGCCAAGCGGCATGTGGTGGCCGGTGAAAAGCTCTCGCCGGAGCAGCAGGTGCTGACCATCGTCGACCTGGCGAAGCTCGAACTCGCCGGCAGCGTCGGCACGCACGAGGTGTCGCAACTCTCGGTGGGCATGCTGGTGCAGGTCAACGTGGAAGGGCACGACGCGCCGGTGGCCGGCCGAATAGCGCGCATCGCGCCGGCGGCCGAAACCGGCACCCGCTCGATCGGGGTCACCGTCGAGGTGGCGAACCCGAGGGAAAACTTCCGCGCCGGCCAGTACGCGCTGGCGCGGGTGACCCTGGCCGACCGATCGCAGCGCCTCACGCTGCCGGCGGCGGCGGTGGGCGGCACCTCGGGCCAGGCGCATGTGTGGGCGATCGAGAACGGCGTGCTGATGCGCCGCGCGGTGGCCACCGGCCGGCGCGACGAGCGCGACGGCCGTGTCGAGGTGACGCAGGGCGTCACCGCCGCGAGCACCGTGCTCGCGGCGCGGTTCGACAACCTGCGCGAGGGCGCAAAAGCCGTGGTGGTGGCGGCCAAGTCGGCTCCGGTGGCCTCGGCCGCCGCCTCCTCGTCGCTGAAGCCCTGAGCCGCAGGAGTTCGCCATGTGGATGACCCGCGTCTCGATCAACAACCCGGTCTTCGCCACCATGGTGATGGTGGCGCTGTGTGTGCTCGGGCTTTTTTCGTATTCGCGCCTGGGCGTCGAGCAGATGCCCGACATCTCGTTTCCCGGCGCCTGGATCGAGGTGCGCTACCCCGGCGCGTCGCCCGAAGCGGTCGAGCGCGAGGTCATCAAGCCGATCGAGGAGGCGGTGAACAGCATCGCCGGTGTCAAGCGCATCACCTCGCGCAGCGGCGAGGGGCAGGGCACGATGAGCGTGGAGTTCGCGCTCAGTGCCGACATGGGCCGTGCGATGCAGGACGTGCGCGACCGCATCGCCGCAGTGCAGGCCGGCTTCCCGCGCGAGGTGCGCACGCCGACCGTGGCGCGCTTCAACAACGACAACACGCAGCCGGTGGTCAACCTGGCGCTGTTGGCCCGCTGCGCCGGGCCGCCCCAAGCAGCGGACCCCCAAGGGCCACAAGGGGGCTCGTTCCGATCCCAGGGGGCGGACGGCGCTCGCGCCGTCCTGGAGGCCTGCGCTGCACGCAGCCCGCGTGAGCTCTCGCTGCTCGGCGAGCACAACGTGGGTAAGCGCCTGCAACGCGTCGAAGGCATCGCGCGGGTGGACATCAGCGGCCTCACGGTGCGCGAGGTGCGTGTCGACCTCGACCCGGTGCGCCTGCGCGCCTACGCGGTCACGCCAGCCGAGATTGCCACCGCGCTGCGCGAAGCCAATGCCGACCAGCCGGTGGGCCTGCTCTCCGACAACACGCAGGACGCACTGCTGCGCGTGGAGGGCCGGGTGCGCGACCCCAAGCAGTTCGAGGGTCTGGTGGTGGCGCGCCGCAACGGCCTGGCGCTCACCCTGGGCGACCTCGGCACACTGGTCGAGCGCGAGCGGGAAGCCGACTCCAGCGCGCGCATCAACGGCCAGCGGGCGATCAACTTCAACGTCTTCAAGCAGCAGGACGCGAACATCGTGGTCGCCGGCGACGCGGTGAAGAAGGCGATGGAGGAGATCGGCAAGACCTTGCCGCCCGACGTGGAACTCAAGCTCATCTACGCCTCCAGCGACTGGGTCAAGAGCTCGCTCAACGGCTTGAAGCACACGCTGATTGAAGGCGCGCTGCTCACCGTCGCGATCGTGTTCCTGTTCCTGCACTCCTGGCGCTCGACCATCATCACCGGGCTGGCCTTGCCGATCGCGGTGATCTCGAGCTTCATCGCGGTCTACGCCTTCGGCTTCACGCTGAACTTCATGACGATGATGGCCTTGAGCCTGTGCATCGGCCTGTTGATCGACGACGCGATCGTGGTGCGAGAAAATATCGTGCGCCATGTGGCCCTGGGCAAGGACCATTTCACCGCCGCGCGCGAGGGCACCGACGAGATCGGCCTGGCGGTGCTGGCCACCACCTTCGCGCTCTGCGCGGTGTTCGTGCCGGTGGCCTTCATGGGCGGCATCATCGGCAAGTTTTTCTACCCCTTCGGCATCACGGTGGTGGTGGCGGTGCTGGTGAGCCTGTTCGTCAGCTTCACGCTGGACCCGATGCTGTCGAGCATCTGGAAGGACCCGCCCTCCGCGTACCTGAAGAAGATTCCGCTGCTCGGCCACGCGATCCGCGCCACCGACCGCCTGCTCGACTTGATGCACACCGTCTACGAGCGGCTGATCCACTGGATTTTTTCGGGCGCACGGTTCCGCATGCTGGTGCCGCCGCTGCCCGCCTACGGCCGCGGCTTTGGCAACGACGGCAAGCGCGACAAGGGCTCGCCGCGTCGCTTGCGCCTGGCCACGATTACGCCGCGTGGCGTGGTGATGTGGGTGGGGGTGGCCACCTTCGCCGGCGCACTGGGCTTGGCACCGCTGGTCGGCAGCGAGTTCGTGCCGCAGACCGACCAGGGCTTCACGCAGTTGCAGTTGCGCATGCCGGTGGGCTCGAGCCTGGAGCGCACCGACGCCAAGGTGCGCCAAGTCGAGGAGATCGTGATGGCGATGCCCGAGGTGGCTACCGTGTCCACCTCGGTCGGTGGCGCCGGCCAACGCAACCAGGCCTGGCTCAACATCGCGCTGAAGGAGCGCAAGGAGCGCAAGCGCAGCCAAAAGCAGGTGGAAGACGCGATCCGCGACCACATCGCCAAGGTGCCCGGCACCGACGCGGCGGTGGGTTTCGACCGCCCGATCTACGTGGCGATCCTCGGCAACGACCCCGAGGGCCTGGCCCGCATCGCCAACGAGTTTGCCGAGAAGGTGAGGAAGATTCCGGGCGCGGTGGATGTGGAATCGTCGGTCAAGCCCGGGCTGCCCGCCTACGCGGTGCGCCTGAAACCCGGTGCGGTGCGCGAACTCGGCTTGACCGCGCCGCAGTTGGCCTCGTCCTTGCGCGCCTATGTGAACGGCGACGCCGCCACCACCTGGACCACCCCCGACGGCGACCAGGTGGAGGTGATGCTGCGCCTGAACGAGAGCCAACGTGAGCGCATCGACCAGTTGCGCAGCCTGCCGGTGGCCTTCGCGAAGGACGGCACGCCGATCGCGCTGGACAGCGTCGCCACCATCGAGCCGGTGTTCAATCCCGAAATCATCCGGCGCCAGAACCTGCAACGCCGCGAGGCGGTGTTCGCCGGGGTGAAAGACCGCAGCGCCGGCGACGTCGGCGACGACGTGCAGAAGCTGATCAAGGAAACCAACCTGCCCCCGGGCTTCAGCTTCGACGTCGGCGGCCAGATGCAGCAACAGGCCGAAGCTTTCAGCGGCCTGCTCGCGGCGATGGCGCTGGCGGTGATCTTCATCTACATCGTGCTGGCGAGCCAGTTCGGCAGCTTCCTGCAGCCGATCGCGATCATGGCCTCGCTGCCGCTGGCCCTCATCGGTGTGATGCTCGCCTTGCTGTTCTGGCGCTCGACGCTGAACGTCTTCTCGATGATCGGCCTGGTGATGCTGATGGGCCTGGTCACCAAGAACGCGATCCTGCTGGTGGACTTCGCCAACCACGCGCGCAAGGCCGGCGCGTCGGTGCCCGAGGCTTTGCTGCAGGCCGGCATGATCCGCATGCGGCCGATCATGATGACCACCGCGGCGATGATCTTCGGCATGCTGCCGATGGCGCTCGCCTTCAACGACGGCGGCGAGATCCAGGCGCCGATGGGCCGCGCGATCATCGGCGGCGTGATCACTTCCACCCTGCTCACGCTGGTGGTGGTGCCGGTGCTCTACAGCTACTTGGTGCGGGCCAGGAAGGGCGGTGTGGTGCAGCCGGCGTTTGCTGCCGGTGGCGCGATACCGGCCAGCATGCCGGCGGACCGCGACTGATATGAGCCCTTAGCCCTGGGCGCTGGCCAGCGCGCGCGGCTTGCGCTCAACGCGGCCGCTGGTTCGCGGCCCGTCGTTCGCAGCCGGCGGCGCGGGCGGGCCGGATATGCATCTCGGCCAGGTTCAGGTGGCCGGGGCGCACCGCTTTCACCGGCTGCTGTTGTGGCGCGGCACCGTCGGGCGCCTGAGCAGCGCAGCTTTCGCCGAAGGCCGACAGGGCTGAGAACGACGGGTGCGCTTCGACGGCGGGGTGAATGAAGTCCATCGGCAATCAGCGAACCACCGTGGTGCTGGCCACTTGGGCGATGCGTGCATCGGCATGCGACGTGTCGGCCAGCGAGACGACGCCGCTGAACAGCGAGGCGGTGGTCAGCAGGGCGGCGAACAGGGCGGTGGCGCGGGTGGTGATGGTGTTCATTTGTCTTCTCCTGGGTGTTGCATCGGTGGATGCGTTGTCGATGGAGAGACTTTCGGCGATACGGCCCGGCAAGTCCTGAACCCGGCCTTAAACGATCTGAAACGCGCAGCGTTGTAGGCGCTCTCAAGGAAACGTGGCTTTGCCACTTTCCTTGATCCCCGCGGGGGACGGCCGGCTCCGGCCGGCCTTGGGGCGCTTAGAACGCGCTGCCGCCGGCGGCCTGAAGCGACGCCACCAGCCGGCGCAGGGGCGGGTGCTCGGCCAGCAGTGCCTCGCGTTGCGCCCGCGGCCAGCGCCGCTGCCAGGTGCGCAGGCCTTGCCCGGCGTGGCCAAGGCCCCAGGCATCGCGCCGGTCGGCTTGTGCTTCGGGCAGGCGGCTGAGCCGGCTGCTCATCGCGTTCGCGATACTGTCCACCAGGCCGTCGTTGTCGCCTTCGGGGTCGTCCTGCGACCACAGCGGACCGTGGGTGTACCAGCGCGAGAGGCTGTCCAGGCAGCTCGCCGGGGTGACGTAAAAACTGCCGATGCCGATGTACGGCTCGAGCGTGATCACCTTGTGCGTGAAGCGCCCGGGCAGGAACAAGGTCTGCCCGGATTCCACGGTCCACCAGCAGGCGCTGGGCAGGGCGCAGAAGCGCTCCATCGAGAAGCGCGCCTGGCCCCGCACCGGCTCGCGCTCGCAGTCCTGCAAACCCGCGCGCTGGCCCTCGAAAGTGTCCCAGGCGAGCCAGAGTTTGCGGCCGACAAAGCAGTGGTTGCTGCCGTCGGGGTCGTCGGAATGGGAGTCGGTGACATTGCCCGCGCTGGCCACCACCAGGGTCATCATTTCCTGGCGCCGCATCGCGTCGTTGCCCAGCGGCAGCAGGTTGAAGCGGCTCAGCTCGCGGGTGTCGATCTGGCGCGCCAGCGGCGTGCCGCGCACATGCAGGTCGGTCACGCTCACCAAGTGCCGGCCGCTGGCCCAGCGCCGCATCAGCTCGGGCAAGGTGAGCGTGCGCCGCACCCGTTGCGGGCCCACCTGCGCGCGGGCGCAGGGTTGGTCGCCAAAGCCGCGGATCAACGCGGCGACGAGGGCCGGCACCAGCGCCGGAGCGTGTGCGTGGAGGGTGGCCCGGCCTCCCGCCGCCGCAGCGCCTTCGCGTGTCGAGCCGGCCACCGGCACGCTCACCCCGCGCATCACCACCGGACGCGACGCCGCCACCGCGTCGAATAGCGCGGGGCGCGAGTAGGTCTGCGGCGCCAGGCGCTTGCGGCGGAGCACGCCGAGCAGCGTTTCGCGGGCGCCGCCCGCTCGCGCGCCGGGCAGGCGAAGGCTGCGGTCGTAGCCGCTGGCCTGCCGCCAGATTTCGGCGACATCGTTGCGTTGCATGGTCACTCCCCTGCGTTGCTGCGCCGCGGGCGATCGAGGCGGCCGCAGAATGCATCAAGCCAAGCCGGCGCACAAGCCGGGACGCGCTTGATATGCTGCGCTGCGCAACCACCCGCCGCCAGGCCGGCCCGCCGCGATGACACCCGCCAGCGAAGCTCCTCGCCCCCGGATCCAGATTCGTCCCGAGCAGCGCCAACTGCTGATCGACGGCGAGCCGGCCGTGCTCGGCGCCCGTGCCTTCGACCTGCTGCATTCACTCGCCGAACGCAGCGACCGGGTGGTCGGCAAACACGAGTTGATGGACTTGGTGTGGCCCACCGTGGTGGTGGAGGAGAACAACCTCCAGGTGCAGATATCCACCCTGCGCAAGTTGCTCGGGCCGGGTGCGATTGCCACGGTGCCGGGGCGCGGCTACCGCTTCACCGCGACGCTGGATTCATCGGCCGAAGCGCCCGCAAGCCGCCCCGCGCCGCCGCCGCGCACGCCGGCACCCCGGCTGCCCACCGATGCCGGCGCGCTGATCGGCCGCGACACGCATCTGCGCACCCTGGTGTCACTGCTCGGCGACGCGCGTTTGGTCACGCTGGTGGGCACCGGCGGCATCGGCAAGACGCGGCTGGCGCAGGCCTGTGCGGCGAGCTTGCATGAGCACGCCCGGCCGCCCGAAGGGCGAATACCGGAGCGCGGAGCGCAGAGGTTGGCTGATGAGCAGCATGCCGACGGCGTCTGGCAGGTGGAACTTGCCGCCTTGCCACGCGGCAGTGTCGCCGACGCGATCGCGGTGGCGGTGGCGCGGGCGCTGGACCTGCGTTTCGAGGCCGGCCAGGCCAATGCCGACGCGGTGGCCTCGGTGCTGCGCAACCAGCGCCTGCTGCTGGTGCTCGACAACTGCGAGCATGTGCTCGAAGGCGCGGCGAGCCTGTGCGCCACGCTGCTGCGCGCGGCGCCCGGCGTGAAGCTGCTGGCCACCAGCCAGGAGCCGCTGAACCTGGCCGAGGAGCAGGTCTACCGCCTGCCGCTGCTGGCGCTGCCCGGCGACACCGAGCTGGCCCAGGCAGAAGAATTCGGCGCGGTGGCCTTGTTCGTGGCCCGGGCCCGGGCGGCCGACCCGCGCTTCGTGCTCGACGAGCACAACCGCGCCACCGTGGTCGACATCTGCCGCCGCGTCGACGGGCTGCCGCTGGCGATCGAGCTCGCCGCGGCGCGGGTGCCGCTGCTCGGCGTCGAAGGCGTGCGCACCCGGCTGGACGAGCGGCTGCGCCTGCTCATCGGCGGCCGCCGCGACGTCGCCGCGCGGCAGCAAACCCTGCGCGCGTCGCTCGAGTGGAGCCAGAGCCTGCTCGATGCCGGCGAGCAGGCGGTATTCCGCCGCTTGGGCGTGTTCGTTCGCGGCTTCACGGTGGAGCTGGCGCAGCATGTGGCGGCCGACGATGCACAGGTCGACGCCCGGCCACCGCAAGACTCCTTGACGCCATCCGGCGGTGGCGACCGCGAGGCGGTCGCCAGGAGGCAGCCCATCGACCGCTGGGCGGTGCTCGACCACCTGGCGAGCCTGGTCGACAAGTCGCTCGTGGTGGCCGACGCGTCGGACCCGCCGCGTTATTCGCTGCTTGAGAGCGCGCGCGAGTTTGCCCTCGCGCAGCTCACGCTGGCCGGCGAGACGCAGGCCACGCTGGCCGCGCATGCCGCAGCGATGCGCGCCGCCGTGGCGCGTGTCGAGGCGCTGTACTTCGAAACCAACGACTACGGGCCGGCGCAGACAAAGCTGGTCTTCGAGCTCGACAACCTGCGCGCCGCGCTGGCCTGGGCACGTGCCGGCGGCCATGACGAAACCGCGGTCGCGCTGCTCGGCATGTCGTGCCGCCTGTGGAACCGCTGCGGCCTGGCCGGCACCGCCAGCGCGCTCTTTGCCGAGCTGGCGCCAAAGGCCGACGAGCGCGTCCCGCCCGCGCTAGCCGCCGTGTTCTGGCTCGGCATGGTCATCGTCGCACCCGAGTCGCCGCCGCCGCTGGTGATCGAAGCGTCCGACCGCTGCGTGACGCTGTGGCGCGGCCTCGGCGACACCCGCCGGCTCGCCTATGCCCTGGGCTGGCGCGCGATCGTGAACTGCCAGCGCGAGCGCCTGGACGCGGCGCGCACCGACCTCGCCGAGGTCGAGGCCCTGGAGCAGGACTCGTGGCCGATGCTGGTGCGGGTGCGGCGCCTGGTGGCGCTGTGCAGCCTGTACACCCGCGCCAACGAGCCTGCACGGGCCCGCGAGCTGCGCCAGCAGGCGCTGGCCTTGGTGCGCGCCAGCGGCGACCACCCGAACATCCAGTTCAACATCCGCAAACTGGCCGACGCCGACCTGGCCGCCGGCGACTTCGACGCGCTGATGCGCTCCAGCGAAGCCTTGATCGAAGACGCCCGCGAACACGGGCCGCTCTGGGCCGCGCGGCTGGGGCAGGGCTACCGCGCCGTGGCCTTGATCGCCGCCGGGCGCTACCGCGAAGCCGCCGCCGCCGCCCGTGAGGGCCTGCCGGCGTGGCGCGCCGCGGGCTGGACCGGCTGGCTGCTCGACCACCTGGCCTGGCTCGCCGCGGCGGCTGGCCACCGCCGCGAGGCGGCACAGCTGCTCGGCTTTTGCGACCTGCTCTACGAGCGTGCCGCGCGCGAGCGCCGTGCCGCCGAACAGCGTGCCGTGGCGGCGGCGCTGGAGGCGCTACGGCGAAACAACACCAGCGAGGCCGAGATCGAACAGTGGCGC
>JANNGZ010000161.1:0-2156 GCA_031404155.1 Burkholderiales bacterium | reverse complement strand
TACACCTGGTCGCCGGCCTTGAGTGCGGCGGGGTCGGAGAGGTCCTTGATCTCGACCATGCCGACCGGCTGGATCCGCTTGCTCACCGCCTCGGCTTTCAGCGCGTCGGTGCCATCGGCCGGCTTGAAATGCGAGTTCACGTAAGAGACCAGCAGCACGATGCCAAAGATCGGCACCAGGAACGACGCGACGATGGCCCAGAGCAGTTGCCTGGGCGTCTTGATCGGGCCTTCGTGCGGAAGGTCATGCGGGGCGTCGTCGCTCATTTCATCCTCTGACTGACTGCTGATTCTTGGTCTCGGTCCGGGTGCCGTTCGGGCCGGAAGCAAGCGGCGGATTATAGGGTGGGCCACCCGGGCGGCCGTCCGGCCGCAGTCGGCGCCAGGCCTGGGCGGACCGCCTGCCCGAGGGCCCCACTGTAGAATCCGCCCCCTCGCGCCCGTAGCTCAGTGGATAGAGTATTGGCCTCCGAAGCCAAGGGCCGCTGGTTCGATTCCAGCCGGGCGCGCCAGCCAAGCGGCGCGCCGGAACGCGAGATTTGCCGGCCGGTGGTCACCGGTGCCGCACGACGCACCTGACCTGCAATCCGGCAGCCGCAAGCTGAAGACCGCAAGCCGCTGCCGCTTGCCGCCAACCCGGTTCAAAAGTCGAACTTCACGCCCTGCGCCAGCGGCAGGTCGCGCGAGTAGTTGACCGTGTTGGTGGCCCGCCGCATGTAGGCGCGCCAGGCGTCCGAGCCCGACTCGCGGCCGCCGCCAGTTTCCTTCTCGCCGCCGAACGCGCCGCCGATCTCGGCGCCCGAGGTGCCGATGTTGACGTTGGCGATGCCGCAGTCCGAGCCGCGCGCCGACAAAAACGCCTCGGCCTCGCGCAGGTCGTTGCTGAAGATCGCCGATGACAGGCCCTGCGGCACCGCGTTGTGCAGCGCCACGGCTTCGTTGAACTCGCGGTAGCGCAGCGTGTACAGGATCGGCGCAAAGGTTTCGTGGCAGACCACCGCGGTTTGCGCCGGCATCTGCACCAGTGCCGGCGTGGCGTACCAGGCTTCGGGATGGTGCTGAGCGAGCGCGCGTTCGCCGCCGCTGACCTGCCCGCCTTGTTCGCGCGCCTGCACGAGGGCCGCTTGCATCGCGTCGAACGCACCGCGGTCGATCAAGGGGCCGACCAGGGTGCCTTCTTGCAGCGGGTTGCCGATGGGCAGGCTCGCGCGCGCACGTTCCAGCCGCGCCGCCAGCGCGTCGTGCACGCTCTCGTGCACGATCAGCCGGCGGGTGCTGGTGCAGCGCTGCCCCGCGGTGCCCCAGGCGCCGAACACGATACCGCGCACCGCGAGCTCGAGGTCGGCGCTCGGCGCCACAACGATCGCGTTGTTGCCGCCGAGCTCGAGCAGGCAGCGCCCGAAACGCGCGGCCACGCGCGGGCCGACGGCGCGGCCCATGCGGGTGGAGCCGGTGGCCGAGAGCAGCGCCACGCGCGCATCGTCCACCAGCGCTTCGCCCAGCGCCGCCCCGCCGACGAGCACATGAGAAAGCCCCGCCGGTGCATCCTCACCGAAGCGCCGCAGCGCGCGCTCGAACAGGGCCTGCGTGGCGAGTGCTGAGAGCGGCGTTTTTTCCGACGGCTTCCACACCACCGGGTCGCCACAGACCAGCGCCAGCGCCGCGTTCCAGGCCCACACCGCCACCGGGAAATTGAAGGCGCTGATGACACCGACCACACCCAACGGGTGCCACTGCTCCATCATGCGGTGGCCCGGTCGTTCGCTGGCGATCGTGAGGCCGTGCAACTGGCGCGACAGGCCGACCGCGAAGTCGCAGATGTCGATCATTTCCTGCACTTCGCCTGCACCTTCGCTGGCGATCTTGCCGGCCTCGATCGAGACCAGCGCGCCGAGTTCGTGTTTGCTCAGGCGCAACTCCTCGCCGAACAGCCGCACCAGTTCGCCGCGCCGCGGTGCCGGCACGCTGCGCCAGCTTTCGAAGGCGATCTGCGCGCGGCCGACCGCGGCACGCATCTCGTCGGCGCTGGCTTCGCGCAGGTTTGCCAACACCACGCCGTCGATCGGCGAGCGCACCACCCGCGGTCCGCCTGCCAAGGCCTCAGGGTGCACGCCGAGCGTGGCGAGCAGTTCGTCGGTTCTATGTTTGATGTTCATT
>JANNGZ010000160.1:0-28166 GCA_031404155.1 Burkholderiales bacterium | reverse complement strand
TGATGAGCCTCGGTGGCCTGGCGATCGCGCTGGGGATGCTCGTGGATGCCGCCATCGTCGTGGTGGAGAACATCGTGCAGCACCTGGGCCGCGACACCGCCGGCGGCAAGCTGCCGCGGCTGCACGTCGTGATGCCGCCGTGCGTGAGGTGGCGGTGCCGGTGGCGGCGGGTGTGCTGATCATCGTCACGGTGTTCCTGCCGCTGCTGACACTGCAGGATCTGGAGGGCAAGTACTTCGTTCCGGTGGCCCTGACCATCGTGTTCGCCTTGGCAAGCTCGCTCGTGCTGTCGCTCACCGTCATCCCGGTGCTGGCCTCGTTCCTGCTGAAGAAGGTGTCGCATGACGAGCCCTGGCTGCCACGCCAACTGCTGCGCCTGTATGAACCGGTGCTGGCGGGGGCGCTGAAGCGGCAGAAGCTGGTGTTCGTCATCGCCGGCCTGATGCTGGTGCTGGCCGCAGGTGTCTACACCCAGGTCGGCAAGACCTTCCTGCCCGAGATGGATGAGGGCGACATCATCGTCGGCATCGAAAAGCTGCCCTCGGTGAGCCTGGAAGAAACTGCGGCGCTGGACCTGCTGGTGCACCAGACGCTGATGAAGAACATCCCCGAGATCACCGGCGTGGTGGCACGCGCGGGCTCCGACGAGATCGGCCTCGACCCGATGGGTCTGAACCAGACCGACACCTTCCTGATCCTCAAGCCGCGCCCCGAGTGGAGCATGGCGAGCAAGGACGCGCTGATCACCCGCATCCGCGAGGTGCTGGACCAGATGCCCGGCATCAGCTACAGCTTCACGCAGCCGATCAACATGCGGGTGTCGGAAATGATCATCGGCGTGCGCGGCGACCTGGCGATCAAGATCTTCGGCCCGGACCTCACCAGGCTGAACCAACTGGCGGCGCAGATCGAGACGCTGATGAAGACGGTCGCGGGCAACCAGGACGTCTACACGGTCGAGAACGACGGCGTGCAGTACCTGCGCGTGGTGGTGGACCGCCTGGCTGCCGGCCGCTACGGGCTGTCGATCGAAGACGTTCAGGACGCCTTGCGCGTGCAGATCGAGGGCCAGCGCGCCGGCACCGTGATCGACGGCAACCAGCGCATTCCCATCGTCATCCGCGGGCCGGACCTGGTGCGGGTGTCACCGGCCGAGTTCTCCGCACTGCGCATTGCCACGCCCGACGGACAGAGCGTTCCGCTGGAGACCCTGGCCAAGCTGACGCGCGAAAGCGGCCCGGTGAAGATCGACCGCGAGATGGGCAGCCGCTACGGCGTGGTCATCGCCAACGTGACCGGACGCGACCTGGTCGGCTTCGTCGATGAAGCCAAGGCCAAGGTCGCGGCAGGCGTGAAGTTGCCGACCGGTTACCGCATCACCTGGGGCGGCCAGTTCGAGAACCAGCAGCGTGCAGCAGCGCGGCTGGCGCTGGTGGTGCCGCTGGCGCTGGGCTTCATCTTCCTGATCCTGTTCTCCACCTTCGGCTCGGTGCGCCAGGCGCTGCTGGTACTGAGCAACATCCCGTTTGCGCTGGTGGGCGGCATCGTGGCGCTGTGGGTCACGGGCGAGTACCTTTCGGTGCCGGCCTCGGTGGGCTTCATCGCGCTGCTGGGCATCGCGGTGCTCAACGGTGTGGTGCTGGTGAGCTACTTCAACCAGTTGCATGCCGAGGGGCATGACCTGCTGACCAGCGTGACGCAAGGTGCACGAAGGCGATTGCGGCCGGTGTTGATGACGGCGTCGATCACGGCTTTTGGCCTGGTGCCGCTGCTGTTTTCCACCGGGCCGGGCTCGGAGATCCAGCGCCCGCTGGCCATCGTCGTCATCGGCGGCTTGATCACCGCCACCGCGTTGACGCTGATCCTGCTGCCCATCCTGTACCTGCGCTTTGCGCAGCCACGAACCGACCGACCCGCTGCCGAGATTGAAAGCGGTGCATTGCCCAAGGAGGTCGTCCATGGCTGATTCGCCAACCGCAACGAAGTACTGCCTGACGCTGATTTGCCCACCGACGGTGGGCGTGCTGCTGACGACCGATGCGCTGGAGCAGCTGCGCGAGTTGCTGCAACGCGACTTCGCCGGCACTGGCGTGCGCTACTGGGCCACGCTGCTGGCCTTTGACGGGGAGTTCGCATGAAGCGATTCTTGATGGCGGGCACTGCCGCGCTGCTGATGGCTGGCCTGCTGACGGGCGGCCCGGCCGCAGCGCAGGACGTGGCCACGCCGAAAGACCTGCCGGCTACCGCGCAGGCGGTGGCCTGGATCGAGCAGGACCCGGCCGTGGTCGAGGCGCGGCGGGCACTGGCAGCGGCGGGCCACGGTGCAGCGGCTCTTGCCGCTGGGCCGCACGAATGGACGGCCAAGGCCAGCACGCAAAGGCGCCAGGTGGGTGGCGTGGGCAACAGCACCGAGTGGTCGGTGGGCGTGGAGCGCGCCATCCGCATCGGCGGCAAGGCCGGGCTCGACCGCACACTCGGAGAGACCGATATCGCCATAGCCCGCGCCCGCATCGGCGAGGCCCGGCACGATGCGGCGCGCGCGCTGTCCGACCTGTGGCTGGGGTGGCTGGCCGCCGACGCCGCGCAGGCGCTGTGGAAGGAGCAGCTGGCCTTCGCCGAGGCCAACCTGGCCGCTGTGGACAAGCGCAAGCGCGCCGGCGATGCCTCGGCGCTGGACGCCAGCATCGCGCAGGCCGACCTGGCCGAGGTGCGGCGCCAGGCCAGCCAGGCCGACAGCACGCTCGCCAAGGCGCGTGCGAAGCTTGCGCTGCGCTTTCCCGGCGCCGCGCCGGCGCTGCAGGCGCCGGTGCCGCTGGCCGACCCGGCCGAGCCGATGTGGCCGCAGTCGGCATGGCGTGAACGCATCGTGGCCGAGGCCGACCCGCTGAAGATCGCCGAGGGCCAGGTGCGCAGGGCCGAGCTCGGTGCGCAACGCAGCCGCGCTGACCAGATGCCCGACCCGACCATGGGCGTGTTCACCTCGAACGAGGCGTTCCGCAACGAACGCGTGGTGGGCGTCAGCCTCAGCATCCCGTTCGGCGGTGCGGCGCGTGACCGGCGCCTGCAGCAAAGCCTGCAAGAGGCCGACGTGGCGCGCGCGGCGCTGGAGCGCGTTCGCCAGGGCCTGGAGATCGAGATCGCCGAAACGCATGCCGATGCCGTGGGCGGCGTGCAGCGCTGGCGAATTGCGGAAAGCGGCGCCGCCGCCGCGCGCGAAAGCGCCCGCCTGACGCAGCGCGCCTACACCCTGGGCGAAGGCGACCTGCAATCGCTGCTGCTGGTGCGCCGCCAGTCGCTGGAAGCGCTGCGCGCGGCCGGCGAACGCGCGCCGACGCGCTGCGCTGGACCTACCGCCTGCTGATCGACGCCCATCTGATCTGGGACCTGGCCAATGACTGAGCAGCCGCAGCTCACCACGAAAGCGCCCGCATGAACCCGACCTCGGCCGCCGCACCCACCGCCCCACCCGACACGCCAGCCGCTGGCTGGCGGGCGCTGATGACGCGCGCGCTGGGTCGAGGTGGCGCGCATCGCCGTCACCGGCTTGGCCGCGCTGCTGTACTGGCAGCAGGCCGTGCCCATCGAAGTGCTGTGGGCGGCGGTGGCGCTCAGCCTGTACCCGCTGGTCAAGACCGGCCTGCTCGACCTGGTGCGCAAGCGCAAGATCGGCACCGAGATCTTCGTCACCATCGCCACGCTGGTGGCGATGCTCGGCGGCGAGACGGTGGCCGGCGCGGTGCTGATGGTGATCATCCTGATCGCCGAGTTCATCGCCGACCTGAACACCGACCGCGCCCGCGCGTCGATCAAGGCGCTGATCGGCTCGGTGCCGCAGGTCGCACTGCGCCGCGACGCGAGTGGCGAACGCCTCGTGCCGGTGGCCGAGCTGCGCGCCGGCGACGTGGTGCTGGTGCGCGGCGGCGAGAAGATTCCGGTCGACGGCCAGGTCGTCGGCGGCCAGGGCTCGGTCAACGAGGCGTCGATCACCGGCGAGAGCGTGCCCAAGGACAAGGCCATGGGCGCGGCGGTGTTCGCCGGCACCGTGGTGGACAGCGGCGCGCTCGACATCCGCGCCGACCAGATCGGCGGCGACACGATGTTCTCGCGCATCGTCTCGCTGGTGGAAGACGCCGAGGCGCACCAGGCGCCGGTGCAGAAGCTGGCCGACCGCGTGGCGGCCTGGCTGATCCCGGTGGTGCTGGTGTTCCTGGTCGGCGTGTGGCTGGTGACGCGCGACATTCGCACCGTCGTCACGCTGTTGATCTTCACCTAGCCGGCCGAACTCGGCCTGGCCACACCCCTCGTGATGATCGCGGCCATCGCACGCGCGGCGCGCAACGGCATCCTCATCAAGGGCGGGCTGTACCTGGAGCTGCTGGCCAAGGTGGACGTGGTGGTGTTCGACAAGACCGGCACGCTGACCGCCAACAAGCCGGTGGTGGTGGCGGTCACCGTGCACGACGAGGCCTTCACCGACGCCGAGATGGTGCGCCTGGCCGCCGCGGCCGACCGCCGCTCGGCGCACCCGCTGGCGCGCGCCGTCGTCGCGCATGCCGCCACGCTGAAGCTGGACGTACCCGAGCCGCAGGCCTTCGAGGCCGTGCAGGCACGCGGGGTCAAGGCCACCGTCGAAGGCCGTGCCGTGCTGGTGGGTAACCCGGCCCTGCTGAAGGAAGCCGGCGTGACCGTGCCCGAGTTGCCGACGTCTGACGGGCAGACCCCGTGCACGTGGCGGTGGACGGCCGCTTCGTCGGCATCCTGGGTATCGCCGACACGCTGCGCCCCGGCGCACGCGAAGCCCTGGCCGGTCTCAAGGCCAGCGGCGTCAAGCGCATCGTGATGCTCACCGGCGACAACGCCGCCACCGCCGCCGCCATGGCACGCGGCCTGGGCGTCGACGAGGTGCGCGCCGACCTGTTGCCCGAGGGCAAGGTCGCGGCCATCGCCGAGCTGCAGGCGCAGGGCCACCGCGTGGCGATGGTCGGCGACGGCGTCAACGACGCACCGGCGCTGGCGCGCGCCGATGTCGGCATCGCGATGGGCGGCGGCGGCACGCAGGCCGCGCTGGAAGCCGCCGACATCGCGCTGATGACCGACGACCTGGCCAAGATCGCCGGCGCCCGCGCTATCGTACGGCGCGCCTATCGCACGGTGCAGGAGAACCTGTTCGTCGGCGTCGGCGTGGTGCATGTGCTGGGCATCACCGCCGCGCTGATGGGGTGGATCGGCCCCATCGAGGCGGCCATCATCCACCTGGGGCCCGACGTGCTGGTGTTCGTCAACTCGGTGAAGCTGCTGCGCGTGCGCATCCCGGGGGTGTGATGCGCTGCTCAACACGCTACCCGACGGCGCGCGCTCGCAGGCGCCAATCCACCCACTTCCAGCGACGGAGAAGCGCCATGATTGGTATCACCCCCTGGCCACGCGGGCTTGTTCTTGCTGGCATTGCGGCCGCGGTCCTTGCCGGTTGTGCCTCCGGCCCGCCACCGGCAGCCACGGACACGCGCACCTACTGCATGGAGACCGTCCTGAAACGGGTGACCGTGTGCACGCCCGAGCGTGTGCCTTCAGCGGCCGTAGAAGCCCATGCCAAGCGATTCGCGCCGAGCGCCGACGCGCTGACCGTCTACGTGGTTCGGGGGCGCTGGGCTGACGCGGCCCGACTGGTCGAGTTCGGCCTCGACGACGGCGTTCGCGTCGGCACCCTTCCCAGATCCCTGGTACGCATGCGGCTGCGACCGGGCGAACATGAGTTGTCCCTGTCGTGGAACGGTTCGACGCGCCGGCACCAGTTCGCTGGTGACGCAGGCGAGGTGTTGTTCATCGAGCTTGCTGGTTCGGCGTGGCCCTGGGAGCGGCCTTACCACTGGTCGGCTGCCGATCCCATGGGAAGTCAGGACAGGGCGAAACAGAGCCGACTGATCGCCGACATCCGATGACGACGAGCTGCCAGATTCGTTGTCAGGTCGCACGCGGACGCAAGGGCCGCGTCGCGGCCGAGCTTTGGGCTGGCGTGCGATGCAGCTCTGCGGCGCAGACCTGGGCCGCGCGCGGAAGCCCTGGCACGCGCTACCGAATGCAGACCCGCGATGGGCTGGTCCGACCCGACACGACCGGTCCCACCGAACGCTGATGTTTTCATCGTCCAATGTGGAGACCCCGTCATGAAACCCACTCGCTTCCATCTGGTCTGCCTTCTGGCCGTTGCCTCGGTGCTCGCCGGCTGCGCAACCCCGCCGCCGCCCGATCCGGCGGCCGAGGCCCCGCACTGCTACAAGACCAACAAGGGCAGGATCGTCGCTTGCACCAGCGCGCCTGTACCCAGCCTGAACGCGGACGCAGACACGAAGCGCTTCGCCGCCGATCCGAACGCCTTGACGGTGTACGTCGTGCGGCGCAACTGGGGGGATGGCCGAAACTTCGTGAAGGTCCAACGGGAGGGCGGCACCGGCATCGAGACCCTGCCCAACACGATGATTCGCCTGAAGTTCAAACCCGGCACGCATGCGATTGCCTTCGAGTTCGAGGGCAAGCGCCAGAGCACCACCGTGGAGGGCAAGGCGGGCGACGTACGATTCGTGAGGATCGACGGCATGGTCTGGACCTGGAAGAGTTCGTATGAATGGGCCTCTGACGCCGAGGCATCGATCCGTGAGCGTGCCTTGAAGGCCCGCCTCGTCGCCGATGTGGTGATCCGGTGATCTCGGGCGGTATCTCGCACAAGCGGGAGTCGAACCCCAGCATCAGGCATGTCGGCGCCGGCTGTTCCCGTGCGCCGCACCCTTGCAGGTGATCGAAGAGATGATGAAAGAGCTGTTGACCGTGATCGTGCTGGGCCTATCGGCGCTGTCGTTCAACGCCGCGTTTGCGCATAGCGGCGGCCCAGCCAAGCACGGCGGCGTGGTGGCGACCGCCAGCGACCTGTCGATCGAACTGGTCGGTTCGCCCGATGGCGCCGTCGCCTACGTCGAAGACCACGGCAAGCCGATGGCGCCCACCGGCCTAAAGGGAAAGCTGACCGTCCTCAACAGCGCCGAGAAGTCGGAGGCCGATCTGGTGATGGCGGGTGACAAGCTCGAAGCCAAGGGTCTGAAGCTGGTCAAGGGCGCCAAGGTGGTGGCCGCGCTGGTGACGCCGGCCGCCAAGGCGATCACCGTCCACTTCACCGTCAGGTAGATGGCGTTGTCACCCCAAGCCCTGCCCGCCCTGCGGGGCGGACTGCTGGCCTTGCTGGCCGCGGCGCTGTTCGGCGTCAGCACGCCACTGGTGCAGAAGTTCGGTGCCGGGCTCGGGGCGTTCAGCACGGCGGCGCTGTTGTATGCGGGAGCCGCGGCCGTGGGCCTGCTGTCGCGCCAGCGCATCGAGCGTGAAGCGCGGCTACAGCAGGGCGACCTGCCCCGGCTGCTGGCGATGGCAGCGTTCGGCGCTGTCGTCGGCCCGGTCGCACTGGCCTGGGGGCTGCAGCACACCAGCGGCACCAGTGCGTCGCTGATGCTCACACTCGAAGCCCTGTTCACCGCCGTGCTGGCCTGGCGCCTGTACCGCGAAACCATGGACGGCCGCGTCTGGACGGCGATGGCCCTGTTGATGGCCGGCGGCATGGTGCTGGTGCTGGACCAGGGACGTACGGGCGGCGCGCAACTGTGGGGTCTGCTGGCCGCGCTGCTGGCCACCGCCGCATGGGGCGTGGACAACACGCTGTCGCGAGCGCTGGCTGAACGCGACCCCGGCCAGGTGGTGATGGTCAAGGCGATGCTGGGCGCCACGGCGACAGCCGCGCTGGCGCTGGCCTTCGGCGAGCCGCGGCCGTCGGCAGGCGCCGCGCGGGCGCTGTTCGCCATCGGGGCCACCGGCTACGGCCTGAGCCTCCGTTTCTACCTGCTGGCACAACGCGCCTTCGGGGCCGCGCGCACGGGTTCGGTGTTCGCCTTCGCGCCCTTCATCGGCGCAGCGTTCGCAGTGGCACTGGGCGACCGCTCGGCCAGCGGCCTGATGCTGCTGGGCAGCGCGCTGATGCTGGCCGGCGTGGTCCTGCACCTGGCGGAGTCACACGGCCACGAGCATGAGCACGAGGCGCTTCAGCATGAACACGCCCACCGGCACGACGACGGGCATCACGGACACACGCACGATCCGATACCCGACGGCGATCACAGCCACCGACACCGGCATGAGCCGGTGCGACATGCGCATCCGCACGTGCCCGATGCGCACTACGCGCATCGACACTGAACCACGTTGCCTACGCCGCCGCATGCGCACCCAGGCGCTGGCGATCCCGCAGCACCAGCAGCACGATCGTCAGGCCGCTGAAGAGCAAGGGCCAGTCCTGCGGCACGCCGAGCATGAAGGCCGCAGTGCCACCCAACAAGGACCAAGCCAGCGGAATGATCAGCAGCCAGCGAGGCACCGGCGCCGTCGTGAGCAGCAACACGCCGAAGGTGAAGAGGGTCACCGGGCACGGCGCGATGCCGAACATCGGCTGTGCCGGGTAGCCGTGGCCGGTCGATTGGCCCAGCAGCGGGTACAGCACCGCCGCATAGGCAACCAGCGCCCAGCCGAGAAACAACGAAGTACCTGCCGATTGCCCGAAGACGAGCCGTCGCCTGGCGACACCCGCCATGAGGAACAGGACCCCCTGCACCACGAACAGTGCGCCGAAGACCAGCGCCGCCGGGTTGATCCGTGCAAAGTAGATCCCGTGGTAAGCCACGCCTGTCCAGACCCACATCGCCGCCAGCACGCTGGCCACCGCCCTGTGCCCCAGCGGCGACGGCCGCAGCACCGCGGCCACCACGATCAGGCCGAGCACGTAGGCCACGACCTGGGCCGGCCAGACGGCCGTGTTGTAGTCGGCGAACACGCCAAAGAACTGCTCACGCGTGAAAGGCAGCATGTTGGACACCCTGAAGGCAGTGAGTTGCCACGCTAGCCAGACTGGCCTGCGCGGCCTTGATCCGCGTCAATTCACCTGCGGGTGGCCGGCGGCGGGCCGCAGCGGCTCACTCCCGCTCGACTTCGAGGTAGGTTCGGCTGGCGTTGCCAGGGTTCAGTTCGGCGGCGTTCGACAGGTACAGGAACGGCCGGGCATCGAACGACTTCACCGCCTCGCTGACATCGACACCCTGCTCGACGGCGCGCTTCATGTGCGCGCGCAGGGCCTCCAGGTAGGCACGCGTCTGGCTGCGAGCCGCAAGCAGATCGGTGACCCTGCCGTGGCCCGGCACGATGCGCTGGGGTGCCCATTGCTCCAGGGCCGTGAACGCGTCCAGCCAGGCCCGGGTGCTGCTGACGGGCAACACGGCCAGCAGGCGGTCCACGTAGACGATGTCACCGGCAAACGCCACCTTCGCGTGCGGCAGCCAGACCATCATGTCGCCGGGCGTGTGGCCGCCGCCACGGTGACGGAACTCGAATGCGGTGCCGCCGAGTTCCAGCCGCGCATCCGCGCCTTCCAGCAGGCGCTTCGGCAGCGTCGACACCGTGCCCTCCGCGGCAGCGCCGAGCAGTGTTCCCAGCGCTGCCAGTTGATCGCCGCCGCGCGAGCGCATGTCAGGCACCGCCGTGGCATGGGCAATGAGCTCGGCGCCTTGGGCCTCGAAGTAGCCGTTGCCGAGCCAGCGGTGGTCCTGGCCCCCGGTGTTGATGACCCAGCGCACGGGCTGGGCTGTCACCCGGCGGATCGCCGCGTGGATGTCACGTGCGCTGCGGAAGGTGGCGCCGCTGTCGATCAGCACCGCACCCGCTGGCGTCACCACCAGGCCGAGGTTGGCGTTCAGCCCTTCGTTGGCGACGCTGCGTGCGCCGATGTCGCCGACATGGGCGTACACGTTCTCGGCCACGGGCTCGAAGCGAACCTCGACGGCCGCTGCCGCGAAGGTCCACAGCACGAGGATGACCGTCGTGAGCCAGCGAGCCATCACGCGTACCCGCCGTTCGATTCGCCAACCCGTCGCATCACGACCTGCACCAGCGGCGAGATGCACGATGGCGGGAACGGCGATACGCTGCTGACGTTGATCTCGCACAGCACGAAGCGCTGGGCACCTTCGGCCGTCGGCTCGCCGAGCATGAAGTCGCAGTCCCACAGCAGAGGCAGCCGTTCGCGCGAAAGCCCGACACGCTCGCACAGCAACGTGACCCAGCTCGATTCCAACTGCTGCCGCAGCGACTGGAAGCCTGCCAACTCCGGGCCGTGGTACAGCCGTGGCCCCGGCAGCCGCGCATCGGGATGCAGCGCGTTGACGGCCTGATGCCCGAAGCCGGCCACGCGGTCCTCGACCAGATAAGCGCGCACCATGCCTTCGGTCAGCCGCGCTTGCCAGGCCTGGTCGATCATGTGGCCGCCGGCGGCGGGCTCGAAGTACGGAGCCAGCGTGGTCTGCAACGTCACCATGTCCATGCGCTGCGGCGTGCTGCCGCGCTGGGCGTGCTGCACCGTCAGCACGCCTTCACCGGACTGCTGGACGCGCCACACACCGATGCCGCTGTGGCCGCGGTGCTGCTTGAGAACGCGGGCGCCCTGGCGCAGACGCTGCGGCAGCTCCGCCGCCAGTTGCGCCAGGCTGTCGATTCGGTGAACGTCGCTGCCGAAGGGCAGGCTGCTGGTCTCGAACAGCACAGCACATCCTTGGTCCCCAGGCGTTGGATGGCATCCGGGTGCGCGCTGACGATCACACCTTCCTGCGCCACCTCGCGCAACAGGCCATCCAGCCGGTCCCGGCGGCGTCCCTCCTCGATCGGGTTGCACCACGCCAGAACGAGCTGCACTGTGCGCAGCTGGTCCCTGACCTCGTCCGCGAAATCGTCGTGCCACACGGCGGGCTGCGCGTCCACGCCGGCGGCGGCGAAGGCCTCGAACAGCGCTGCGAAGCGGCTCGCCGTGGGGTCGGCGCGATCACGGGCAGCCCGGTCACCGGGATACAGCAGCGCGACCTTCGGTGCTGGCGATGCGTTCATGGCACTTGCCCAGCAGGCTTGTCCACCAACGGGCGCTGGGCGGATTGCCAGCCGTCGATGCCGCCACGCAGGTAGCGCGCGTTGACACCGGCGGCACGCAGGCGCATGGCCGTGACGCGGCCGACTTCATGGCTGTACACGCAGTACACGACCACGTCGCGGTTGGCCGGCAGTTCGGCAGACCAGGTGGCGACCGCGGATGGGTCGCACCAGCGCGCGCCGGGGATCATCGTGCGGGCTTGCTCGAACACGCCAGCCCGACGCACGTCGAACACCTGAGCGTCGCCGATCTCGTCCTGGCTGGCGCCGAATGGCTCGCTGGCTGCGTGCACGGCGCGCTGGTAGCGGCCATAGACGGCAGCCCAGTCGATGTTGCCCATGAACGCATCGACGTAGGCGCCTGCGGCAGCGCCGTAGTCCATGTGATAAGCATGCTCGTACATATCCAGCGCCAGGATCGGCACGCCGCCAGCCACTGCATGCGTGTGGTCGGCGGCCCACTGGTTGACCAGCGTGCCCTCGCGCGGCTGGAACACCAGCAGCACCCAGCCCGAGCCACCGCCCAGTGCCTTGCCCATGGCAACGAATTCTTCGCGCCAGCGTTCGACGCTGCCGAAGTTGGCGTCGAGCGCCAGCTTCATCGCCGGCTCCATCGTCACGCCGTCACCGCCCAGGCTGCCGAAGTACAGCTCGTGCAGCAGCATCGAGTTGGTGGCGATCAGTTCCTCGCGTTTGAGGCCATTGAGCTGGAAACCGGGTGCCGTCGCGAACGCTGTCGACGACAGCTGGGCGCGAATCGCATTGAGCCGCTTGACCGCCCCGCCGTAGTTGTTCTGGTGGTGGCTGGTGATCAACCCGGGCGACAGGCGATTCAGCGCGGCGGGGTCGAACGGAAGGTCTTGGAGGCGTGCGTCCATGGGGACTCCTTCAGCGCAGCAAGGGAACAAGCCAGGAGGCGATCAGCCCGACGCCTGCGCAGGCACCGAGCAGCGGCAGGACGCCGACCTTGAATCGGAACAGCGCCACGGCGGCGGCAACGGTGATGACGGCCGACAGCCCGTCGAAGCGCCCGCCGAAGCCCTGTGGCCAGAGCACGTGGTACGCGAAGAACATGGCGAGGTTCAGGATCACCCCGACCACGGCGGCCGTGATCGCCGACAACGGCGCCGTGAAGCCGAGCTTGCCGTGCGTGGCCTCGACCACTGGACCGCCGGCCAGGATGAAAACGAACGACGGCAGGAAGGTGAAGAAGGTGACCACGGTGGCCGCGAGCGCGCCGCCCAGGAACAGTGCATCGGGCCCCAGGGCCTGTTTCAGCCAGCCGCCCACAAACCCGACGAAAGCTACCACCATGATCAGCGGCCCAGGCGTGGTCTCGCCGAGCGCGAGTCCGTCGATCATCTGCGGCCCGCTCAGCCACTGGTGGGTCTCGACCGCGCCCTGGTACACGTAGGGCAGCACCGCATAGGCGCCACCGAAGGTGAGCAGCGCCGCCTTGGTGAAGAACCAGCCCATCTGCGTCAGGGTGCCTTGCAGGCCGTTCGTCGCCACCAGCGCCGCCATCGCCAGCAGCCACAGGCCCAGGCCGGCCGCCAGCACGTTGAACAGGTGGCTGCGCGAGAAACGTGCGTGTGCCGGCGTCGGCGTGTGGTCGTCGATCAGCGCCGGCCCGTAGCTGGCCTTGGCGCTGCCGTGCCCGCCGCCGAGCGCGAACACCTGCGGCCAGCGGCGGGCGCCAAAGTGGCCGGTCAACGCGGCTGCCAACACGATGGCCGGGAACGGCGTGTCGAAGGCGAAGATGGCCACGAAGGACGCGGCGGCGATGCCCCACATCCAGCGGTTCTTCAGTGCCCGCGTGCCGATGCGGTGTGCTGCGTGTAGCACCAGCGCCGTCACCGCCGGCTTCAGCCCGAAGAAGATGCCGGCGACCACCGGCACGTCGCCGAAGCGCAGGTAGATCCACGACAGCGCGACCAGGATGAACAGCGACGGCAGCACGAACAGCGCACCGGCGACGATGCCGCCCCAGGTGCGGTGCATCAGCCAGCCGATGTAGGTGGCGAGCTGCTGCGCCTCGGGCCCGGGCAACACCATACAGTAGTTGAGCGCGTGCAAAAAACGCTGTTCGCTGATCCAGCGGCGGCGCTCCACCAGCTCGGTGTGCATCAGCGCGATCTGCCCCGCCGGACCGCCGAAGCTGATGAAGCCGAGCTTCAACCAAAAGCGCAATGCCTCGTCGAAGCTCACCGCGGCCGGCGCCGGTGCCGGTGCCCGCGCGGCTGGGGTGGCATTGGCGGAAGGCGTCACGAGGGCGCTCCCGTGGGCGCCGCGTAGAGCGCGTCGAATACCGCGGACGCGGCGCGAACCAGGCGGTCGTCGTCGCCATGCACTTCGCGCAAGCCGGCAAGCACCGCTTCGAGGCCGGCGGCTTCGGGTGCGGGTATGCCACCGACGTCGAGGTAATGCACCGCGCCGGCGATGCGCTGGAGCTTGCTGTCGCCGTCCAGCTCGAAGCTGCGCGCCAGCACTTCAAACGTGACCCGGGTGCCGACATGGGTGAAACGCGCGCCGTCGTAGTCGAAGCCGATCGCGCCGCGCGGCGTGCGCAGCGCCGCGCCTTCCTTGCCACTCAACCAGGCGAACTCGGCCTCGCGGTCGATGAAGCGTTTGATCAGCCAGGCGCAGGCGAGCCGGTCGACCCAGGGCCGCGCGCGGGTGGCCCAGCGTTTGCCTTGAAATTTGGCACGCTGCAAGGGCACGATCGGGTCGGCCACCAGCGCCTGCGGCTCGCCTTTGGAAAAGCGCTCGTCGAACGCAGCGCGCAAGGCGAGCCAATGCGCTTGCGCCTGCTGTGCCGCCGCACCGGGATAGTGGTCGCTGCGATTGAGGCTTTGCAGCGTGTCGGCCACGCCGCGCAAGCGCCGCCGCGCGTCCGTCTCGCCGAGGCTGTCCAGCTCGAACTGCAAGGCGCTGGCCGACTCGCGCCACGCCGCATAGGCCTCGCCGCGGTCGAACAGCGCCAGCACTTCGTCGCGCTGCGCATCGTCGCGCGGCGAGAGCGCCAGCACCGAGGCGGTGCCGCCATGTTCGCGCACCTCCTCGGCCAGCGCCTCCAGCGACGGCGCCTGCTCCTGCGGCAGCAGGTAGGCCCCGTCACGCAGCGCCGCGCAGCCCAGGGCCTTGAGCGCACGCCAGATGCGCAGGCGCACCGCGTTCGGCTGCGTGGGGAGCGTGACGATCAGGATGGCCCACATTCTTTGTAGCATACGCTACTGTTGATGTAATACCAATCTCAAACTCAACCCGAGGCTGCCGTGCCGCGGTGACGCCTTCAGTCCGCAGCCGCCGCCTGGATACGCTGGAACATCGACGCCAGCGCCGCGCTCGGCAGCGCGCCGCGCAATCCGATGGCCACCAGCGCGGGCAGGCCATCGACTGGCGCCGCGACCGCGGCGCGCAAGCTGCCGTGCAGGCCGGCGAACTGCAGTTCGGCCCAGCCCTGTTCGTCGGTGCGCAGCAGCCCCTTCAGCCGCAGCAGGCCCGCAGGCGGCTTGCGCAGCCAGTGGCGCAACTCCCGTGCGACAAAAACCTTCGACGGGCGGCACGCCCAGCTCTCGAAGTGGTGATCGTGAACATCTTGCTTCGTATGCACGTGGACATCGGGTTCGACGCGCGCGCCCTCCCAGCGCGGCGCCTCGAGCCAGGCGAGCGCGAGCCGGCCCTGCGCGGTTTCCACGCTCGGCGCTCGCGGCGCCAAGCGGCGCGCCCATGCCCGAACCCGATCGGATTGCGCCCCATCCACCAGGTCGATCTTGTTGAGCACCAGCAGGTCTGCCGCCCTCACCTGGCGCACCAGCGAGTCGGCCAGCAGCGGCTGCTGCGACTGCGCCAGCACCGCCGCCGCATCCACCAGCACCACCACGCCCTCCAGCGTGAGGGCCGGGTCGGCCAGGCCCACCTGCGCGATGCGCCAGGGGTCGGCGACACCGCTGGCTTCGACCACCACCGCGTTGAAGCGATCGCGCTGGTCGAGCACTTGAATCAGCGCCGCGCTCAGGTCGTCGCCGATCGAGCAGCAGACACAGCCGTTGCTCAGCGCGATCGTGTCGCCGTGCCTCGCCGCGATCAGGCTCGCGTCGATGTTGAGCGCGCCAAAATCGTTCACCAGCACCGCCAGGCGTTGGCGCGTGGCGCCGAGCCAGTGGTTCAGCAGCGTGGTCTTGCCCGCGCCGAGAAAACCGCCGATGACGGTGAGCGGCAGCCGCGCCGGTGCGCTCATCACGAGGCCGGCCGGGGTTGCGGCTGGGCTTGCGGCACAGGGGCTGCCATCACACGCCCGCCGAGCACCGTACCCGCCACGCGCACGTCCTTCAAGGCTTCGGGCGCCACCGTGCTCGGGTCGTCGTCGAGCACGCAGAAGTCGGCCCACTTGCCCACTTCGATGCTGCCGATGCGGTCGTCCATGCGCAGCGTGTAGGCCGCGCCCATCGTGACGGCATACAGCGCCTGCGCCACCGTGATGCGCTCGTTGGCGCCGAGCAGTTGCCCCGACGACGTGAGCCGGTTCACCGCGCACCAGGCGGTGAACAACGGCGCCATCGGCGTGATCGGCGCGTCGGAATGGATCGCCAGCGGCACGCCGAACTCGAGCGCGCTGCCGCAGGCGTCCATGCGGCTGGCGCGGTCCGGGCCCATGGTCATCGTGGCGTGCGCATCGCCCCAGTAATAGAGGTGGTTGGCGAACAGGTTGGCGCACAGGCCCAGGCGCGCCATGCGGCGCAGCTGCGCGCGGTCGGCCATCTGCGCGTGTTGCAGGGTGTGGCGGTGGTCGGGGCGCGGGGCTTGAGCCAACGCGGCTTCGAAGCAGTCGATCACAAATTCACTGGCCTCGTCGCCGTTGGCATGCACATGCAACTGCAGCCCTTCGGCGTGGTAACGCGCGATGCTGGCGCGCAGCGTGTCGGGCGCCTGGATCCAGATGCCGTTGTCGCGGCCGTTGAAGTAGCCCGGCCACTTCAGGCGCGCGGTGAAACCCTGGATCGAGCCGTCGGCAATGATCTTCACGATGCCCATGTGCAGCTTCTCCGTGCTGCGCGCCTGCGCCGAACGAATCCGCGCCAAGGATTGTTCCGCCGAGAGCGCGCCGTCGAGGCTGGCGAACAGCGGCACCAGGCGCACCGGATAGGCCTCGTCACCGGTGACCCGCAACATCGTCTCGACATTGCCCTCGCTCATCTCGTTGGCCAGGTCGGTGGCGGTGGTCACACCTGCGAGCTGGGCGATCTGCCCGAACAGGGTCATGCCGAGTTCGGTGGTGGCGGTGATGCGAAATGCGTTGCCGATCATCCGCGCGACCGGGAACATCGCGGCGAACTCCTGCAACTCGCCGGTGGGCTGGCCCGCATCTTCGCCGCTGTCCTCAAACCGCGGCACGCCTTCGATCTGCGTGTCGCGGGTGATGCCGGCAGCGGCCAGCGCCGCGCGGTTCACGTTCATCAGGTGCTGGCTCGCGTGCAGGATCACCACCGGCCGCGTCGCCGACACACGCTCCAGGTGGCGCACCGTCATGCGTTCGCTGCCGAAGAAGATCGGGTCGAAGCCCCAGGCGATCAGCGGTTGCGTGGCGTCGGGCAGCGCACGCTCGAGTGCCACCAGACGGTCCACCACCTCTTCGAAGCCGCGGCAGCCGGGCCACTTGTGGCCATCGGGCGCGGTGCGTTCGTGAAAACCGACGAACGGGAACTGCCACAAGCCTCCGGCCATCAGGTGCGAGTGGCCTTCCACCAGGCCGGGCATCAGCACCTGGTCGGCAAAGCGCTCGTCGAGTTCGAAAGGGCCGTGCAACTGCATGCGCGCCAAGTCGCCCACCGAGAGGATTCGCCCGTCGCGCACCGCGACATGGGTGGCCTCGGGCTGCATCGGGTTCATCGTCAGGATGCGGCGGGCGCGATAGACCGTGGTGCCGGATTGGGGTGAGGTCATGGTGCGCGGCTCGGGATCGGGTGGCGCGCATTCTGCGCGCACGAACCGGCGCCGGCGGTCCAGAATCGGGACACAGCGCCGACCTGGTGCACGCGGCCAACCGGCCGAAGGCCAGGTCTTGGGAGCCACCGAGCCACTCCATGAAAACTCCAATCGGTTCAGCATGGTCGGTGCGGGTGATGCGCAGGCTGTTCGACGTGGCGGGCGCGCTCGCCCTGGCCGGCACGCTCACCCTGAGCCCGGCCGAGGCCCAGCCCACCGGCCGCCCGCGCGTGGCGCTCGTGATCGGCAATGCGGCCTATCCGTCCAGCCCCTTGTCCAACCCCGGCAACGACGCCAAGGCGGTGGGCGATGTGCTCAAGGGCTTGGGCTTCACGGTGATCGAAGCACGCGATGCGAGCAAGGCGCAGATGGAACAGGCCATCGCGCAGACGCAGGATTTGCTCAAAGCTGGCGGCGGCGTCGGCATGTTTTACTTCGCCGGCCATGGGCTGCAACTGGACTGGCGCAACTATCTTGTGCCCGTCGATGCCAAGCTCGGCTCGGCTCGCGACGTGCCGCGGCAGACGGTGGACGTGCAGCAGGTGCTCGATGCCTTCAAGGCCGCGGGCAATGCGATGAGCATCATCGTGCTGGACGCCTGCCGCGACAACCCGTTCGGTGCCACCGGCAGAGGTTCGGGGCTGGCGCAGATGGACGCGCAGTGGGGGACTTTCCTGGCCTTTGCCACGGCCCCGGGCAACCTGGCCGAGGACGGCACTACCGAGAGCGGACACAGCCTCTACACCCAACACCTGGTGCTGGAGTTGAAACGCCCCAACGCGAGGATCGAGGAGGTTTTCAAACGCGTGCGCTTGCAGGTGCGCCAGCGCACCGCGGGCCGGCAGCTCCCGTGGGAAAGCACGACCCTGGAGGAAGAGTTTTATTTCGACCCGAAGGCAAAACCGGTCGCGATGAGCGAATCGGACCGGTTCAAGGAGGTCGAGGTGGCGCTGACGCAGGAAAAGGCCGATTGGGACCAGATCAAGGCTTCGACCCGTGCCGACGACTTCTATGCCTACCTGCGCAAGTACCCCGATGGCCTGATCAGCGAGCCGGCGAAGTTCCGGCTCGACCAACTGGAGCAGGCCAAGGCGGTGCCCCAGCCCGGGGCCCACGGCGTGGTCGCGCTTCCCGCGGGCGTGGCCCGGTTCATGGCCGGAGACGAATGGGTGATGGAGCACACCGACAGCCTCGCCAAGGAAACCCGGCGCGTAACCTACCGGGTGACCCAGGCCGACAACGACCGCGTGGTGATCAACGGCGGCGCGCTCGTTCTGGACCAGATGGGGTCGGTGCTGAAAAACAGGTTCGGCACCAAAGATCCCGGAGTGCTTGTGGCGCCGGCAGACTTGGCGGTCGGCAAACGTTGGCGCACTGCGTTCACCAACACACCGGCCAAGGGCGACAAGTCGACCAACTTCTATGAGGTCCGGGTTCTCGCCTTTGAAGAGATCACCGTGCCCGCGGGCACGTTCAAGGCCTTCAAGGTCGAATTCGTCGGGCAGGCGAGACGCCCGCACGGTGCAGATGTCAGTTTGTCGCACATGACCTGGATCGATCCCACCACCATGTTCGCGATCCGCAACGACATCTTGCACCGGGTCGACGGCCGCATCACCGAGCAGTCTTCGGGCCAGCTTGTCAGCATGAAACGGGTGCCGCGAAACCGCTAGCGCGGGGTTATCGGCGACGCGGCGCCAACACAGCGCGCCGGCGCAGCCTCAAGTCAGGCCGGGGCCGACGGCAAGGGCTCGCCGCCGCCGGCCAACCCCACTCAGCCCGCGGCGACCAGCGCCTCGCGAATCTTGCCGGCGATCTCGTCGATGTGCACCTTCTCGGCCACCAGCGGCGGCGCCACGATCAGCGTGTCGCCGGTGGCCTTCAGGTTCAGCCCACGGTCGTAGAGCGCCTTTTGCAGCTCGTGCCCACGCACGCCGGGGCCGCCGACCGCGGCCACTTCGATGCCCGCCATCATGCCCACCGAGCGGATGTCGACGACGCCGGGCGCGTCGGCCAGCGCATGCATCGTGTCGGTGAAATACGGGCTCATCGCCGCGGCACGGTCGACCAGTTTTTCGTCGCGGAAGATGTCCATCATCGCCAGGCCGGCCGCACAGGACGCCGGGTGCGCCGAGTAGGTGTAGCCGTGGAAGAACTCGATGCCCTGCTTCGGGCCGGCGTCGGTGATCGCGTCGTAGATGCCCTGGCGCGCGGCCACCGCACCCATTGGCTGGGCGCCGTTGGTGATCGCCTTGGCCATGGTCATCAGGTCGGGCGTGACATTGAACTTCTGCGCGCCGAAGTTGGCCCCCATGCGGCCCCAGCCGGTGATGACTTCGTCGAACACCAGCAGGATGCCGTTGTCGTCGCAGATCTTGCGCAGCCGGTCCAGGTAGCCCTTGGGCGGCGGCAGGCAGCCGAAGGAGCCGGCAGTGGGCTCGACAAAAACCGCGGCGATGTTCTCGCCGCCGAGCAGCGCGCAAAAGCGCTGCAGGTCGTCCGCCAGGTCGGCGCCTTGTTCCGGCTGGCCCTTGACGAACTTGTTCTGCGGCAGCGCGGTGTGGCGCATGTGGTAGACGCCGGCCAGGCCGGTGCCGAAGGCGCGCCGGTTGTTGACCATGCCGGCGAGCGCCACGCCGCCGAGGTTGACGCCGTGGTAGGCCCGTTCGCGCGAGATGAAAATCTGGCGCTGCGCCTGGCCACGGACGCGGTGGTACATCAGCGCCATCTTCATTGCGGTGTCGATCGCCTCGGAACCCGAGTTGACGAAGAAGACGCGGTTCAAATCGGCCGGGGTGAATTCGGCAACGCGGCGCGCGAGTTCGAAGGCCTTGGGATGCGCACGCACAAAGGGCGCGGTGAAGTCCAGCGTTTGCAGCTGCTGGTAGACGGCCTCGGCAATCTCGCGCCGGCAGTGGCCCGCGGCGACGCAGAACAACCCCGCCGATGCGTCGATGACCTGCTTGCCTTCGGGCGTGTAGAAGTACATGCCTTCGGCGCGCACGAACATGCGCGGCTCCTGCTTGAACTCCTTGTTGGCCGAGAACGGCATCCAGTACTGTTGCAGGTCGGCTTTGGTATCGGACGCAACTTGAGGTTCGGCGTGGCCCATGGCTTGTCTCCTTGGCAGTGAAGCCGCGATTGTCTCCGAGACCGGGTTCGGACTCCTCTGGACGAGGGTAATTCCGCATCGTCGGCATGCCCGTCTGAATCGATGCTGCCGCCTTGGTTTTTGCGTCCACATATCTACAGGAGACAGACCATGAAATTTCAACAACAGCTGCCGAAGTTTGCGGCCGCCCTGGCCCTGCTGGCCGGCGTCGGCGCCTTCGCGCAGGCGAAGAAGGAAGTGACCTTCGCGCACCAGGACATGCTGGTGCCCTTCCGTACCGTGATGGAGTCGGGCGAGCTTGAAAAGGCCACCGGCTACAAGATCAACTGGCGCATGTTCGGCGGCGGCGGCGACGTCATCAAGGCGATGGCCTCGGGCGACGTCCAGATCGGCGAAGTCGGCTCCAGCCCGCTTACCGCGGCGGCGAGCCAGGGCCAGGACATCAAGCTGTTCTGGATCATCGACGACATCGCCGACGCCGAGGCGCTGATCGTGCGCAACGGCTCGGGCATCAACAGCGTCAAGGATCTCAAGGGCAAGAAGGTGGCCACGCCCTTCGTCTCCTCCGCGCATTACCAGTTGATGGTGGCGATGAAGCTCGAAGGCGTCGACGCGAAGACGGTGAACGTGATGAACATGCGCCCGCCGGAAATCGCGGCCGCCTGGGAGCGCGGCGACATCGACGCCACTTTCATCTGGGAACCGGTGCTGAGCAAGATCAAGGGCAACGGCAAGGCTATCGCCAGCTCGGGCTCGATCGGCAAGAAGGGCTACCCCACCTTCGACGGCATCGCGGTGAACACCAAGTGGGCCGCCGAACACGAAGGCTTCATGGTCGAGCTGGTGAAGCAGCTGGCCAAGGCCGACGACGACTACCGCAAGAACGCCGCCAAGTGGACCGCCGATTCCGCGCAGGTGAAAGCCGTTGCCAAGTGGACCAAGGCCGACGCCAAGGACGTGCCGTCGTCCATGAAGTTGTACAACTTCCCGACGATGCAGGAGCAGCTCTCGGCCGCGTGGCTCGGTGGCGGTGCCGCCAAGGCGATGACCGACACCGCGGCCTTCCTGAAGGAGCAGGGGCGCATCCAGGAAGTCAAGCCCGACTACAAGGCGTTCGTGACGACCACCTACGTGCAGAAGGCGATGGGGAAATAGCTTCGCTCTGCAGCCGGGCGCGCTTCGCGCGAAACAACGATCGCGGGCGGCGCGAACGCGCTGCCGCGCCAGCAACGACAGCGGGCGGCGCAGGCGCAGGCGCGCTGCCGCGCAAACAACGATAGCGGGCGGCGCGGTGCGCCGCCCTTTTCTTTTCTTCTGCTTCGGCTCCATGCCCACTTTGGACATCCAGGACCTCACGGTCCACTACGCGGTCAACGGCGGCACGCTGCATGCGCTGGCCGCGGTGAACCTGTCGATGCATGACGGCGACTTTGTGGTCGCGCTCGGCGCGTCGGGCTGCGGCAAGACGACGCTGCTGAACTGCGTCGCCGGTTTCCTGCCGCCCTCCAGCGGCCGCATCCTGCTCGACGGCCAGCCGGTGGTCGGCCCGGGCGCCGACCGCGGCGTGGTGTTCCAGAAACACGCGCTGATGCCCTGGTTGAACGTGCGTGACAACGTGGCGCTCGGCCTGCGGCTGCGCGGCGTGGACGCGGCCACACGCAGCCGGGTCGCCGAAGACAAGCTGGCCCTCGTCGGCCTGGAGAAGTTTGCCGACCGCTCGGTGCACGAACTCTCCGGCGGCATGCAGCAGCGGGTGGGCATCGCGCGCGCGCTCGCGAGCGACCCGGCGCTGCTGCTGATGGACGAACCGATGGGCGCGCTCGACGCCTTCACCCGCGAGACGGTGCAGGAGATATTGCTGCACGCCTGGACGCAGACGAACAAGATGGTGTTCTTCATCACCCACTCGGTGGAGGAGGCGCTGTTCATCTGCACGCGCCTGATCCTGATGAGCCCGAGCCCAGGCCGCATCACCCATGTCTACGACGACGTGCCCTTCTCGCGCCAGTACCTCGAACATGGCGACGCGCGCAGGGTCAAGAGCGACCCCGAGTTCATCCGCATGCGCGAAGAAGTGCTGGCGATCGTGCACCAGCGGGAGGAGGTGCATGGCTAGCTCGCCCGGGGATGCCGCCGGCCCCGCGCCCGCCTCCGCCGCCCCGCCGCGCACCAGCGCCTTCAAGGTGCCCGGCGAAGGCTCCAGCGTGCTGATCAGCGCGGTGACCGTGGTCGCGCTGTTCGCGCTCTGGTTCCTGGTCACCCACATGGGCTGGATCAAACCGCTGTTCCTGCCCAAGCCGCAGGCGGTGTTCGAGCAGTTCGTCGAATACCTCACCGGCGCGGCCAACGACAAGCCGCTGTGGGAGCATTTCACCGCGAGCATCTTCCGCGTCTTCTCGGCCTTTGCGCTGGCCTGCGCCACCGCGGTGCCGGTGGGCATTGCGATGGGCATGAGCCGCGTCGCGCGTGGCATCTTCGACCCGCCGATCGAGTTCTACCGGCCGCTGCCGCCGCTGGCCTATTTGCCGCTGATCATCATCTGGTTCGGCATCGACGAATTCCCGAAGGTGTTCCTGATCTACCTCTCGTGTTTTGCGCCGCTGGCGCTGGCCGCGCGCTCGGGCATGAAGAGCGCCACGCAGGAGCAGATCAACGCGGCCTATTCAATGGGCGCCAGCTACCACCAGGTGATCTGGCACGTGATCCTGCCCTCCGCGCTGCCGGAAATCCTGGTCGGCATGCGCATCGCGATCGGCTTCGGCTGGACCACGCTGGTGGCCGCCGAAATGGTCGCGGCCAACAGCGGCCTCGGCCAGATGGTGCTCAACGCGTCGAACTTCCTGCGCACCGACATCGTCATCATGGGCATCATCGTCATCGGCGTCGTGGCCTACCTGTTCGACCTGCTGATGCGCTGGGTGGAGCGGCGTGTGGTGCCGTGGAAGGGGCGCGTCTAGCGCCATCGTCGGCCGCGCCACCGTTCACCTCACCGCCGCCAGGCGCGGCATGGCCCGAACCGACAATAGCGCCCGATGCTGAACCCCTTCACCCGCTGGCTGCCCGAGTGGCGCCAACCCGGCACGGTGCGTGCCGACCTGTTGGCCGGGCTCACCGGCGCGGTGGTGGTGTTGCCACAGGGCCTGGCCTTCGCCACGCTCGCCGGCCTGCCGCCGCAATACGGCCTCTATGCCGCGATGGTGCCCTGCCTGGTGGCCGCACTCTTCGGCTCGAGCCGCCTGATGGTCACCGGGCCGGCCAACGCGATTTCGCTGACCACGATGGCACTGATCGCGCCGCTGGCCGTGGTGGGCTCGCCGCAGTATGTGGGCCTGGTGCTCACGCTCACCTTTCTGGTCGGCGCGATGCAGTTGCTGCTCGGCCTGGCGCGGGTCGGCGCGCTGGTGGACAAGGTGCCGCATGCGGTGATCGTGGGTTTCACCACCGGCGCCGCGGTGTTGATCGTCAACAGCCAGCTCGCCACCCTGCTCGGCTTGGCGCTGCCGCGCGGCCTGTCGGTGTTCGACAACCTGCGCGGCGTGTTGGCGCAGCTGCACCAGCTGCAATGGCCGGCACTCGCCGCGGCCGCCGCCACGGTGCTGATCGCGGTGCTGGCGCGGCCGGTCAACCGCTGGCTGCCGTCGATGCTGGTGGCTGTGGTCGGCGGCACGATGGTGGCCCACGGGCTCGCTGCGCAGTTTCCCGCAGCGCCCCCGCTCACGATGTTGCAGGCGCTGCCCGGCGCGCTGCCGCCGCTGTCCTGGCCCGACCTCTCGATCGACACGGTGCGCAGCCTCTTCGGCGCCACGCTGGTGATGACGCTGCTGGCGCTCACCGAGGCGGTGGCGATCGCCAAGGCGGTGGCGCGCCAGCGCGGCGACACGCTGGACGGCAACCAGGAGTTCATCGGCCAGGGCCTGGCCAACCTGGCCGGCGCGTTCTTTTCGTCCTACCCCGCCAGCGGCTCGTTCAACCGCTCGGGCGTGAACGCAGAGTCTGGTGCGCGCACGCCCTTGGCCGCGGCGAGTGCGTCGGTGTTCCTGGTGCTGCTGCTGCTCTTCTTGTCGCCGCTGGCGCGCTACCTGCCGCTGGCAGTGGTGGCCGGGCTGCTGCTGGTGGTGGCCTGGGGCCTGGTCGATTGGCGCGAGATGGCGCGCTTATGGCACGAGGGTTTCATCGAACGGGTGCCGCTGCTGGTGACGATGATCGCCACCGTGGCGCTGTCGCTCGAATGGGCGATCCTGCTCGGCATCACCAGCGCGCTGCTGGTGATGCGCCTGGGCATCAAGTAGCCACGCGCTGCCATACCCGTTCGGATAGACCGCTACCCCGTTCGGGCTGAGCCTGTCGAAGCCCCATGGGGCCCTTCGACAAGCTCAGGGCGAACGGCTCAACTGAACAGCACCGGCCACTAACTCGCGACGACCACCTGGCGCTGCTGCCCGAGGCCGTCGATGCCCAGAGTCATCACGTCGCCGGCCTTCAGGAAGCGCGGCGGTTTCATGCCCATGCCCACGCCGGGGGGCGTGCCGGTGGCGATCACATCACCCGGCATCAGCGTCATGAAGCGGCTGACATAGGCGACCAGGTGTCTGACGCCGAAGACCATCGTGGCGGTGCTGCCGCGCTGGCAGCGCTCGCCATTCAGGTCCAGCCACAGCGGCAGCGCCTGCGGGTCGGGCACTTCGTCGGGTGTCACCAGCCAGGGGCCGATCGGGCCGAAGGTGTCGCAGCCCTTGCCCTTGTCCCAAAGGCCGCCGCGCTCGATCTGGAACTCGCGCTCGGACACGTCGTTGACGACGCAATAGCCGGCCACATGTTTGATCGCGTCGGCCTCTTCGACGTAGTTGGCGCGCTTGCCGATGACGATGCCGAGCTCGACCTCCCAGTCGCCCTTGACGCTGCCGCGCGGCAGGCGCACCTTGTCGTCGGGGCCGTTGATGCAGGTGGTAGCCTTCATGAAAACGATCGGCTCCTTGGGCAGCGCCATGCCCGCCTCGGCCGCATGGTCGGCGTAGTTCAGGCCGATGGCCACGAACTTGCCGATGCCGGTGAAGGGCACGCCCAGGCGCGGTGTGCCACGCACGATGGGCAGTGAATCCAACCCCGCCTTGGCCTGCTTGCTCAGTGCGGCCAGGCCGGTGTGGCCCAGGCGCAGCAGGTCGAGGTCAGGGGTGAGCGAGGACAGGTCGCGCAAGCGACCTGCCGTGTCGATGACGGCGGGCTTCTCGCGGCCGGCGGCGCCGTAGCGGGCGAATTTCATGGGACTTGTCTCCTGTTGGGGCTGCTTGGGGCGCCCATTCTGCCGCGTGCGCGCGCTCGCGTCTTGCGGCGGTTTCTTCTGGCACCATCACCGCAACCGAAGCAAATCACACGCCGAGCGGCGGGCCCAACGGCCTGGCCCTCCATCGTGCACATCCCAAGGATCTTGGCCATGCTCGACCCACGCGCAAGCGACATCCTGGAGTTCTGGTTCGCCGACTCGCTCGCCACGTCAGTCGCGCGCCCGGAGTGGTTCCGCAAGGACGCGGCCTTCGACGCAATGATTGCCGCGCGTTTCGGCAAGCTGATCGAAGACGCGCAACAACGCCGGCTCGACACCTGGGCGCAGGACACAGGCGGCGCGCTGGCCCGGGTGCTGCTGCTCGACCAGTTCACCCGCAACGTGTACCGCGACACGCCACGCGCGTTTGCCGGCGACGCCCTCGCGCTGGCCGCGGCGCAGGCCATGGTGGGCCGCGGGCAGGACCGCGAGCTGCATCCGCAGCAACGCGCGTTTGCCTACCTGCCCTTCGAACATGCCGAGTCGCTGGCGGCGCAGGACCGCGGCATCGAGCTGTTCAGCGCGCTCGCCGCCGAACACGCCGATCAAGCCGATGCCTTGCTGTGGGCGCAGAAACACCACGACATCGTCGCGCGTTTCGGCCGCTTCCCGCACCGCAACCTGGTGCTCGGGCGGGTGTCGACGGCCGAAGAGCTGGCCGTCCTTCAGCAGCCGGGGTCGCGCTTCTGAGCGCCCCAAGGCCGGCCGCAGCCAGCCGTCCCCCGCGGGGATCAAGGAAAGTGGCAGAGCCACATTTCCTTGAGAGCCGTCTTCGCGCGCGCGATCGTCACCGGCGCCTTCAGCCGCCCGCGCCCTTGCCGGCCGGCACGCGGGCCGGTTCGCCCTCCTGCTCCTGCAACAGCCGCCACATCACCTTGCCCGAGCCGCTCTTGGGCAGCGCGTCGGTGAACACGACGACGCGCGGCACCTTGTAGGCGGCCATGTGCTCGCGCGCCCAGTCGATGATGTCCTGCGGCTTGGCGTTCACACCCGCGCGCGGCACGACAACCGCCTTGACCGTCTCGCCGCGGTAGTCGTCGCGCGCGGCAATCACGCAGGCCTCCTGGATCAGCGGGCATTTGAAGAGCATCAACTCGACCTCGCTCGGCCAGACCTTGAAGCCGCTGGCGTTGATCATCCGCTTCAGGCGGTCGGTCATGAAGAAGTAGCCTTCTTCGTCCATGCGGCCCATGTCGCCGGTGCGAAAGAAAGGCTTGCCGTCGATCTCGACAAAGGCCTGCGCGGTGGCTTCCGGGTGGCGCCAATAACCTTTGAACACCATCGGCCCGTGGGTGACGATTTCCCCCGACTCGCCAAGCGGCATTTCCTGCAGCGTCAGCGGGTCGACCACGCGTGAGTCGGTGCCGAAGTAGGGGATGCCGAGGCATTGCAGCTTGGCGCGCTCGGGCGGGTTGTGGTGGCTCGGCGCGGCGGTTTCGGTGAGGCCATAACCTTCCTGGAAGGTGATGCCGAACTCGTCGCGCAGGCGCTGCGCCACGGCATGCGGCATCGCGGCGCCGCCGCCGCTCACCTGCACCAGGCTGCTCAGGTCGAAGCTCTGGTAGTTGGGGCTGCCGAAGAGGTCGATGATCATCGTGGGGATGCAGATCCAGCTCGATGCCTTGTACCGTGCGATCAACCGTGCCGCGAGTTCGCGGTCCCAGCGCGGCATCAGCACCACGGTGCAGGCGGCATAGACCGCGGTGAGCACGATCGCGCTCATGCCGGTGATATGGAACATCGGCACCACGCCGAGCGTCACGGTGGCGGCGTTCGCCTGGCCCCAGAGCGCGCCGCCGATCACGTTGCTCATCATCGTGCGGTGGCTGTGCATGCAGCCCTTGGGCAGGCCGGTGGTGCCGGAGGTGTAGGGCAGCAAGGCCAGGTCGTCGGCTTGCGCCCGGTGCGGTCCGGGGGCGTGTCCGGCCGCGAGCGCGGCGCTCCAGCGGGTGCAGCCTTCGGGCAGCGGGTGTTCGGCGAGCAGCCAGTCGCGGATCGCGGGCGTGGGTTGTTCGTCGGCGGGCAGCCCGGCCTCGGCGCTGTTTTGGGGTAGCGCATCGGCAAAGCGCGTCACCAGCACCGCGCGCAGGCGCTGCGCTTCGGGCAGGGACTGGTTGGCGCGCACCACGTTGGCGGCCAGGTCGGCGGTGGTGATCGCCGCCTTGGCCTCGGGGTCGACGATGTAGTGGGTGAATTCGTCGGCCTTGTTCATCGGGTTCACCGGCACCACCACCGCGTCGGCGCGCAGCACCGCGTAGACCGCGACGACGAACTGTGGGCAGTTCTGCATGTAGACGCAGACGCGGTCGCCACGCTGCACCCCGGCCTCGCTTTGCAGCCAGCCGGCGAGCGCCTCGGCCTGCTGGTACAACTGGCCGAAGGTGAGCACGCGGCCGAAGAAGATGTAGGCTGCCTTGTCCGGGTGGCGCCGCGCCGACACCTCCAGGTTGAACCAGAGCGAGGTTTCCGGAATCACCACTTCGCGCGGCAGCCGGCGCGGCCAGTGAGCGTGGTGGGGCGCGATGCGCGTCGAGGTGTCGGTCACGGCGTGTCTTTCGGAGTCGGGCCTGAGGGTCTGGAATGAAGCAAGGCCGATGCTCCGGCCGGCTTCGCGGCCAAGCTTAAGCCAAGGCGTGCTGATATCGTGCGGCGATGACCGACCCCGTAGCCTCGGTGCCTTGCCCGGCGTCACGCGCAGCATCAAGCTCGGCACCACGCCCGGCACCACGCCCGGCATCCAGCCCGGCATCC
>JANNGZ010000159.1:0-5545 GCA_031404155.1 Burkholderiales bacterium | reverse complement strand
AGCGCCTTCTCGGCGGCCGAAATCTCCGCCACCGGGCCGTTGGCGGCCTTCAGCTCGGCGAGCTTCTTCTCCGCGGCGTCCTTCTCCGCCGCCATCGCGGCCGGCACGTCCTTGAGCTTGGTGTCGGCTGCAGCGGCACGGTCCTTGAAGATCTGGATGACTTCCAGTTCCTTGGGGTCCTTCTTCAGCGCGTTCTCACGTTCGGTGATCTTCTGCAGCTGGTAGCCGTACACCGCCTGCGGGATCGGGATGCCGGTTTGCTTGACCGACAGCCACACCACCGGGACCAGGTAGGCCACGATCAGGATGATGTACTGGGCCACCTGCGTCCACGTGACCGCGCGCATGCCGCCCAGGAACGAACACACCAGGATGCCGCCCAGGCCGACGAAGATGCCGACCTCGAAGGCGAAGCCGGTGAGCCGCGTGGTGATCAGGCCGACGCCGTAGATCTGTGCCACCACGTAGGTGAAGGAGCAGAGGATGGCGCCGACGATGCCGATGAAACGCGGCAGGTTGCCTTCATAACGCGCCCCGAGAAAGTCGGGGATCGTGAACTGGCCGAACTTGCGCATGTAGGGCGCGAGGAACAGCGCCACCAGGCAGTAGCCGCCGGTCCAGCCCATGATGAAGGCCAGGCCGCCGTAGCCACTCAGGTAAACCGTACCGGCCATGCCGATGAAGGACGCAGCACTCATCCAGTCGGCGCCAGTGGCCATGCCGTTGTACAGCGCGGGAACCCGCCGCCCGGCGACGTAGTACTCGGCCGCGTCGGAGGTGCGGCTCATGACGCCGATGCCGGCATACAGGCCCACCGTGGCGAGCAGGAAAATGAAGCCGATATAGCTTCTGGGCAAGCCCATCTGCTCGAGAACCGCGAGCACGAGGACGAAGGCGATGAAGCCGCCGGTGTACCAGGCGTAGACCTTGTTGAGTTGCGACTTGAAGGTCGCGGTGGCCGCACTGCTGGTGCTGGCGCCGTGTTCGAACATGCCGGCCATGGTCAGTCCTCCTCGTGGACGTTGTGCTCGATGTCGAGCTTGTTCATGTACCTGGCGTAGTACCAGATGATCACGCAGTAGACGATCAACGCCCCCTGCCCGCCCATCCAGACGCTGAAGGGCCAGCCGAAGAAGTTGAAGTTGAGATCGCGGGCGTAGTAGCCCACCACGAACGTCACCACAAACCAGATCACCATCAGGATCGCCGTGATCCGCAGGTTCTTCTGCCAGTAGGACCGGTGCCTTTCAGAAACTTGCATCGCAGTTGCCTCCAACGAGTTCAATTCCCGAAGCATCGCGCCCCGGCCCCTTGCCATCCGCCGCCGCCGGAGCAAAAGCCCGGTCTGCGTCGGCCCCATGCCGCACCCCTAGTTCGTGCGGCTTGTTCATGTCGGTCTTGATCATTCAGGCCGCGGTTCAGGCCGCCAGCCCGGTTTCGCGTTCGAGCTGGGCGGCCACCTGGGGCTCGAAGCCCCGCAGGTGCGCGATCACCTTGCGCGCTTCGTCCGGGTCGTGCCGGTCCATGTGCACCCGGGCCAGCTGGTACCAGCCGTAGGGGCTCATCGGTTGCAACTCGGTGTTGCGCTTGAGCGCGGCGAGGGCTTCGTCCAGGCGCTGCGTCTTGATCAGCACCAGGCCCAGGCCGTACCAGGCGCGGTCGAGCTTGGGGTCGAGTTCCAGCGCGCGGCGAAAGGCCGCTTCGGAGGGGGCCAGCTCGTTGGCCTCTTCGAGCATGAAGGCCAGGTTGAACCAGTCCGCGGCGCTGCGGCTGGGGTGCGCGGCCACCAGGGCGCGGGCGTCGGCGAGGGCGGCGGTACGTTCGCCGCGAGCGGCGAGCACATGCGCGCGGCTGCTCAAGGCGTAGGCGTCGCCGGGCCAGTGCTGCAACATCGTGGAGAAGGTGTTGAGCGCAAAGGCCTGGCGCCCGAAGACCAGCGCGACGATGGCCGTCAGCTTGAACCAGAGGTAGTGAAGGCGGGTGCCGCTCACTTGCACTGCTCCAGGCCGATGCGGATGCACAGGTCCACCTTCTCGAAGCTGACCACCGCGTACACGATCAGCACCAGGAAGAAGGTGACGACCGGCACCTGGTGGTCGCCCACCTGGCGTGGCGTGATCTTGCGCACCAGCAGCGTGAACGGCTTGGAGAGCAGCTGGAGCAGCTTGTAGAAGAAGTTCTGGTCCCGCTTGTGCCCCGCCAGCACAAACAGCATGCCCTGCCCCAGCAGCGCGAGCAGCGGGATGTACAGAATCATCTGTGTGAGGTTCAGGAAGGTGAGCACGGTAGAGCTGTCCGACAATTAACCGACGAGTGAAGGAGGCGCACGCGCGCTGCCGCAGTTTTCGCTAGGCCGGACTGTCGTTCAAAAGCGCTTACAGAGTTCTGACAAATCGACGCAAGCGCGCGCTATCCCTTGTCGGACTAACCCTCTGCTGCGCCGCGTCGAAACCCTTGGGTGCGCCAGCGATGCCAGCCACCCAGCATGCGAAAATCCGAGCCCGTCAACGCTGAACGCCAGCCCGCCAGTGCGGGTCGCGAAGCGCCCTCACTTTCATTGAAGAAGCGCCCCCATGGACATCGAACAAATCAACGCCATCGGCAACCTGCTCGCCGATCTGGCCTCCCGCACCGAGCAGCTCCGGGGGTATCTTTGACTACGACCGCAAAGCACTGCGGCTGAACGAGGTCAACGCAGCGCTGGAGAACCCGGGTGTCTGGGACGAACCCAAACGCGCGCAGGAACTCGGGCGCGAGAAGAAGACCTTGGAAACCGTGGTCGGCACGATCGACCACCTGGGTAGCCACCTCGACGACAACGCCGAGCTCTACGAGATGGTCAAGGCCGAGGGCGACATCGCCTCGCTCACCGCGATCGAAAGCGACGCCTCGACCCTGCGCGCAACCGTGGAGCAGCTCGAATTCCGCCGCATGTTCAACAACCCGGCAGACCCGCTCAACTGCTTCATCGACATCCAGGCCGGCGCCGGCGGCACCGAGGCCTGCGACTGGGCGAGCATGTTGCTGCGCCAGTACTTGAAGTACTGCGAACGCAAGGGCTTCAAGACCGAGGTGATGGAGGAGACCGAGGGCGACGTGGCCGGTATCCGCTCGGCCACCATCAAGGTGGAAGGTGAATACGCCTTCGGCCTGCTGCGCACTGAAACCGGGGTGCACCGCCTGGTGCGCAAGAGCCCGTTCGATTCCGCCGGCGGGCGCCACACCTCGTTCGCGTCGCTCTTCGTCTACCCTGAAGTGGACGATTCGATCGAGATCGAGATCAACCCCGCCGACGTTCGCGTGGACACCTTCCGCGCCAGCGGCGCCGGTGGCCAGCACATCAACAAGACCGACTCGGCGGTGCGCCTGACCCACATCCCGACCAACATCGTGGTGCAGTGCCAGAACGACCGCAGCCAGCACCGCAACCGCGACGAGGCCTGGCAGATGTTGCGTTCGCGGCTGTACGAACACGAGATCCGCAAGCAGCAGGCCGAGCAACAAAAGCTCGAGGACTCGAAGACCGACGTCGGCTGGGGCCACCAGATCCGCAGCTATGTGCTCGACCAGAGCCGCATCAAGGACCTGCGCACCAACCTCGAGACCAGCAACACGCAGAAGGTGCTCGACGGCGACCTCGATGCGTTCATCGCGGCGAGCCTGAAGCAAGGGGTTTGAGGGCGGGGGCGTGGCTACACTTCGCGCCACCGTTTCCAACCCGTGCCCGGCCACGCGTTTGCACCATGAGAGAAGGCCCTGCCATCACCATCCGCCGCGAGGACTACGTTGCGCCGGCCTACTGGATTCGCAGCGTCGACCTGAGCTTCGACCTCGACCCCGCGAAGACCATCGTCGCCAGCCGCCTGCGCCTGCGGCGCAACAGCGCGCTGCCGGCGCAGGCGCTCAGGCTGCACGGTGACGGCCTGAACCTGCTGCGGGTGTTGGTGGACGGCGAGAGCGTGTCCTTCCGCCACGAAGACGGCATGCTGGTCATCGACAGCCTGGCCCACGGCGACAAGCAGGAGTTCACGCTCGACATCCGCAACACCTGCGCGCCCGACAAGAACACCCAGCTCACCGGCCTGTACACCAGCGGCGGCGGCTTCTTCACCCAATGCGAGGCCGAGGGCTTCCGCCGCATCACCTACTTCCTGGACCGGCCCGACGTGATGGCGGTCTTCAGCGTCACGCTGCGCGCGAACAAGGCGCTCTTCCCGGTGCTGCTGTGCAATGGCAACCTGGTCGAGCAGGGTGACCTGGCCGGCGGCCGCCACTTTGCCAAGTGGCACGACCCCTTCCCGAAACCGAGCTACCTCTTCGCGCTGGTGGCCGCCGACCTGGTGGTGCGCGAGCAGCATGTGCGCACCCGGTCCGGCAAGGACCACCTGCTGCAGGTGTATGTGCGCCGCGGCGACCTGGACAAGACCGAACATGCGATGAACTCGCTGATCGCCTCGGTGGTCTGGGACGAAGCGCGTTTCAACTTGGCCCTGGACCTGGAGCGTTTCATGATCGTCGCGGTGGGCGACTTCAACATGGGCGCAATGGAGAACAAGGGCCTGAACATCTTCAACACGAAGTACGTTCTGGCCAGCCCGGCCACCGCCACCGACAACGACTTCAAGGACATCGAGAGCGTGGTCGGCCACGAGTACTTCCACAACTGGACCGGCAACCGCATCACCTGCCGCGACTGGTTCCAGCTCTCGCTGAAGGAAGGTTTGACCGTTTTCCGCGACCAGGAGTTTTCGATGGACATGGCCGGCAGCGCGTCGGCCCGCGCGGTCAAGCGTATCCACGACGTGATCATGCTGCGCCAGCACCAGTTCCCCGAGGACGCCGGCAGCATGGCGCACCCGGTGCGGCCCGACGCCTACCAGGCGATCGACAACTTCTACACCGCCACCGTCTACGAAAAAGGTGCCGAGGTGGTACGCATGATGCACACGCTGGTCGGCCGCGACGGCTTCGCCAAAGGCATGGCGCTGTACTTCCAGCGCCACGACGGCCAGGCGGTGACCTGCGACGACTTTGCCCAAGCCATCGCCGACGCCAACCCCGGCAGCGGCCTGGCCACGCGGCTGGCGCAATTCAAGCGCTGGTACGCCCAGGCCGGCACGCCGCGGGTGACCGCACGCAGCCGCTACGACGCCGCGAGCCGCAGCTTTACCGTCGGGCTCGAACAGAGTTGTGCGCCGACGCCCGGCCAAAGCGAGAAGCAACCCTTCGTGATCCCGGTGGCGATCGGCCTGGTCGGCCGCGACGGCCGCGCCCTCGCGCTGCGGCTCGAAGACGAGCCCGAGGCCACGCCGGGCCACGGGCTCAGCGAGCGTGTGCTGGTGCTCGACGAGGCGCGGCATTTCTACACCTTCGTCAATGTCGACACCGAGCCGGTGGCCTCGCTGATGCGTGGCTTCTCGGCGCCGGTGACGCTGGTGGATGGCCTGCCCGAGGCCGACCTGATCACGCTGCTGGCGCACGACAGCGACCCCTTCAACCGCTGGGAAGCCGGGCAGCGGCTGATGCTCGCCTGCCTGCTCACCGC
>JANNGZ010000158.1:0-4452 GCA_031404155.1 Burkholderiales bacterium | reverse complement strand
GCGCCCCAGCCTCCGGGGCCGGGGTTGCCCTTGCAGGCGCCGTCGGTGTAGATGACCACGGTCTCGTTGAGACCGTGGTCGAGGGCTTGGTTTGTGCGCTTCTCGCTCATTGCTTATCTTTACGAAGACCTTGTTGGTTGGCGACCACGGCCGGCGCTGCCTGCGGCTTGGGCACCTGGCGCCGCACCAGCCCCACCAGCCGCATGCCGCGCACCCGTTTCACCGCAAGCACGAAGTAGAGCGCACCGAACACCGGCCACCAGCGCTCGCCGGTGGCGTCCATCCAGGCAGATCGCTGCAGCCAGGCGGCCGAATGCAGCGGTGCCCGGTAACAACCGAAGCGCCCGCCTTCGACCTCGAAGCTGAGCAGGCGCAGCCAGTCGCGCAGGCGCCGGTAGCCGATGAGGTCGCCCTCGCGCGGCATGAACATCGGCGCCCTGCCGCCGACGCCGCGACGCAGGCGCCCGAGCTGCTGGCGCAAGCCCCAAAGGCTCGCCGGGTTGAAACCGACGATCGCGACGCGCCCCTCGGGCACCAGCACACGCTCCACCTCGCGCAGCGTGAGGTGCGGGTCGCGCGAGAGTTCCAGCGTGTGCGGCAGCAGCACCAGGTCCAAGCTGTTGTTGGGGAACGGCAGGGCGTCGGAGTGACACAGCAGCGCCGCGGCGCGGGTTGCGGCGGCCGGCTCGGCATCACCGTCGACGGCGCGCCACAGGCCGGCATCGGCGTCAACCGTTGCCAAAGTCGCCGCGGGCGCCGGCAGCGGCCGCGCCCGGTCCAGCGCCAGCCAGCGGTGCGGCATTCGGTTGCCGTCCAGGCCGTCGATCTGCGGCAGGCCGAGTTGCAACGCATGGAAACCGAACACGTCGGCCAGGGCGCGATCCAGCTGCGCACGCTCCCAGTCGAGCACGTACTGCCCGGGCGCGGTGGCGAACCACGCGGCCAGGGCGTCGGCCTGGGTCGGCTCGTTCATCGGCAGAGGGTGACCACGGCGCGGGCGGGGCAATGATTCAGCAACATCGGCTTCCTATAATCGCGCCCACACCATGACGATGAACCTGCACGCGACCCCCGCGTTCTCCGACCGCTGCTTATGGACGCCCGGCAACGGGTGCGCGGCGCTGTTGGATGATCGGCGCCAGGCCGCTCCGCTGCTCGCTGCTCTGGCCCCACGGGGCGTGAAGCCCGCCGGCATTCTAGTGACCCCGCCCGGCCATACCGCCGGCGATCTCGACTGCGGGCGCGCGGAAGGCGCCAGCAACGACTCGCCGCTTGCGGAGTTCGCCGCCTTGCGCGAATGGAAGAACCGACACCGATGACCTTGCACCCCCGCGCCTCGCGACGCCACCGCTTTGTTGCCTTGGCGTTCGCCGTCTCCGCGTGGTTGAGCGGGTGCGCCACAACGCCGGCTGACCCGCCGGGCGAATCGCCTCCAATAGTGCCGGCGCTGTCGGTGCCATTGCCGCCGGCGCCGGTGGCCGAAGCAGCAAGCGCGTCCTCGGCCGCCCCCTCGGCGCCCACCGCTGCCGCTGCCGACGCCGAACCCTCTTCCGCCGCCGCCGCACCGATCGACCCGCTGCGGCCCGAAGTGCGCATCGACCTCGACGACCGCTCCGCCCGCATCGACCTCTGGCAGCGCATTCGCGACGGCTTCAAGGTGCCCGACCTGGACGGCGGCCGGGTGCGCCAGAGCGAGCAGTGGTACGCCACGCGCCCCGACTACATCCAGCGCATGACCGAACGTGGCGGGCGCTACCTGTTCCATATCGTCGAAGAGGTCGACAAACGTGGCCTGCCCACCGAGCTGGCGCTGTTGCCCTTCATCGAAAGTGCCTTCAACCCCGAAGCGATGTCGTCGGCGCGCGCCTCGGGCATGTGGCAGTTCATGCCGGCCACCGGGCGCGGCTTCGACCTCAAGCAGAACGTGTTCCGCGACGACCGGCGCGACGTGCTCGCATCCACCCGCGCCGCGCTGGACTACCTGACCAAGCTGCATGGCATGTTCGGCGACTGGCATCTGGCGCTCGCAGCCTACAACTGGGGCGAGGGCAATGTGCGCAGCGCGATCCGGCGCAACCAGGCCGCGGGCCGGCCCGCCGACTACGCCAGCCTGCGCATGCCGGAAGAAACTCGGCAGTACGTGCCCAAGCTGCAGGCGGTGAAGAACATCGTGCTGCGGCCCGGCGAGTTCTCGCTCTCGCTCCCGGTACTGGAAAACCACCCCTACTTCCTGAGCGTGCCGATCGAGCGCGATATCGATGTCGCGATCGCGGCGCGCCTGTCGGGCATGCAGTCCGACAGCTTCAAACAACTCAACCCGCAGCTGAACATGCCGGTGATCCTTGCCGCCGGCACGCCGCAGCTGCTGCTGCCGTACGACAACGCCAACCAGTTCGTCAAGAGCCTGGCGAGGCACCACGGCCCGCTGGCGAGCTGGACGGCGTGGACGGCGCCCCGCACGCTGACACCGGCCGACGCTGCCAGGCAGGTGGGCATGAGCGAAGCGGCGCTACGCGAAGTAAACGCGATTCCGCCACGCATGGTGGTGAAGGCCGGCTCCACGCTGCTGGTACACCGGGCCGCGCACCGCGAGGCCGATGTGCCGGAAAACCTGGCCGACCACGCGACCATCGCGCTCGCGCCCGATGGGCCCGCGATCAAGCGCTTGAGTTTCAAGGCCGGCAAGAACGGCGAGAGCGTGAGCGCGGTGGCCAAACGCTACATGGTCAGCGCCGACCAGGTGGCGCAGTGGAACAAGGTGAACACTGGCGCGACATTCCAGGCCGGCGCGACGGTGGTGGTGTTCGTGGCCACCAAGGCCGCGCGCAGTGCGGGTGCGGCCAACTCCACGCCGGGCCAGCGGGCGACGAAAGCCTCGCAGGGCTCGCGGCCGGCCAAGGCCAGCGCTGCGCGGTCGTCGCGCAGATCGCGCTAGCCGAAGCTGGTGGCGGCGGCCGCCGGCAGAAGTGGCTCGAACACGCGCCAAGCCGGGCCTGAAGGCGGCGACATCACGGGCGCATCGGCGGCGCTCCACCAGCGCGTCAGCGGCGGTCCACCAGCGCGTGGGCGATGGTCGAGAGGTCAACGTATTCGAGCTCGCTGCCCGCCGGCACACCCCGCGCCAGCCGTGTCACCTTGAGGCCCTGCGAGCGCAAGGCCTCGCCCAGTACATGCGCGGTGGCCTCGCCTTCGGCGGTGAAGCTCAAGGCGAGGATCGCCTCCTCCACCCCGCCATCGCCGGCGCGGCGCAGCAGCTCGGCGGCACCGATGTCGCGCGCGCCGGTGCCGTCCAGCGGCGACAGCCGGCCCATCAACACGAAGTAGTAGCCGCGGTAACTGCCGGTGCGTTCCAGCGCCGCCTGGTCCGCCGGCGACTCGACCACGCAGAGCTGGCGCGCATCGCGCGAGCTGTCGTTGCAGATGCCGCAGAGCGCCGCTTCGCTGAAGCTGTGGCAGCGCTCGCAATGCCGCAGGTTCGCGACCGCGCCCTGCAAGGCGCCCGAGAGCTTGAGCGCGCCGTCGCGGTCGTGCTGCAGCAGGTGGAACGCCATGCGCTGCGCCGACTTCACGCCCACCCCGGGCAGGCGGCGCAGGGCGTCGATCAGGGCGTTCAGCGAGCCAGGGTTCGACACTTTGTGCTCAGGCGATGCCCGGCGTAGAGGGCGGCCCGCAGGCTAGGCGGTGCGGCGATGAGCAAGCGTTCGCCGCTCGCTTGCGTGCGCGCAGGAACCGGAGCGTACTGGCAGTACGTGAGGATTCCGAGCACGCGGCAACACCGCCTCCGGGTCGCGCAGCAGCCGCATTCAGAAGGGCAGCTTCATACCTGGCGGCAGCGGCATGCCCGCGGTGATCTTGCCCATCTTCTCCTGGCTCGTCTCCTCGGCGCGGCGCACCGCGTCGTTGAAAGCGGCGGCCACCAGGTCTTCGAGCATGTCCTTGTCGTCGGCGAGCAGGCTGGGATCGATGGTGATGCGCTTGACGTCGTGCTTGCACGTCATCACCACCTTCACCAGGCCGGCGCCGGATTGGCCCTCGACCTCGATCGTGGCGAGTTCTTCCTGCGCGCGCTTCAGGTTGTCCTGCATCGCCTGGGCCTGTTTCATCAGGCCGGCGAGTTGACCTTTCATCATCTTGGGTTCTCCAGTTTCAGTTTGCGCCGCGGGGGATACGCGGCGTTCAATGCGGCTTGATCGAGCCGGGCACGATGCGCGCGGTCTTGAATTGTGCAAGCACCTCGCGCACCAGCGGGTCGTCGTGGATAGCCTGTTCGGCGTCGCGCTGGCGGCGCTCCTTCTCGGCCGTTTCGCGGCGTGCCGGCGAGTCGACCGCCACCCCGGCTTCGAGCTCGATGCGTGGCGCGGGGGCGTCCAGGTGTTCATCGAGCGCGGCCTGCAACTTTTCGCGCAGCGGCGCGGTGCGCAGCGACTCGCGCTCGACGCGCAGGCGCCAGCG
>JANNGZ010000157.1:0-8256 GCA_031404155.1 Burkholderiales bacterium | reverse complement strand
GCCTCGGACTCGCTGCTCGAGTTCCTGAAGGGCTTGTGATTATGAGAAGTGCACGAGTGCCAAGAACCACCTGTCTACGAGGTGTTCCGGGTGCTCGTCTTCCACGGTCTTGTCATAACCGAGGTCTTCTCATAATGGCCGCGTGCCGACCGTGAGTCGACGCAGCGCAGTGTCAGCTCAAGGCCCACAAGCTGCCTTGAAGCGCGATCGACCGCCATCCATTGCCGAGCCACCGGACAGCGACGAAGGCCGCGGCCCCGCCCGTCACTCCATCGCCGCATGCGCCGCCTCCTGCGCCGGCGCGCGCAGCTGCAGCAGCAAGGGCGTCGCGGCCAGCGTGACCCACATCATCAAGCGAAAGTCCTGCAAGTAGGCCAGCGTGGCCGCCTGCCGGTTGACCTCTGCGTTGAGCATCCACAACCCCTGCGGCGTCGATAGATCGATCGCACCCGCCTGCACCGCCTGCCGCGACGACAGGCTGAACGGACTGAGGAAATCGGCGAACGCCGCGTGGTTGATCTGCGCGCGCTGTGCCAATGGACGTATTCGCAATCCAACTGCGAATATGTCCATCGGCGCTATACTCCGCCGCATGCTCCCGCGCCACGCCGAACGCCAGCTCGAAGACCTCGCGCAGTGGTACCCCGTTGTCGCCATCACCGGGCCGCGCCAGTCGGGCAAAACGACGCTGGCACGCCGAGCATTTCCCGCCCAACCCTACGTCTCGCTCGAAGACCCGGACACGCGCGAAACGGCGCTGGCCGATCCGCGGCGCTTTCTGGCCCAGTTCGCGGCCGGCGCGGTGATCGACGAGGCGCAGCGCGCGCCGGCCCTGTTTTCGTACCTGCAAACGCGCGTCGACCAGGACCGCCACGAGGGCAAGCCAGCGCGCTCGGTCTGGGTGCTGACGGGCTCGCAGCACTTCGGGCTGATCGCGCCGATCACGCAGTCGCTCGCCGGGCGCGTGGGCTTGCTGCACCTGCTGCCGTTCTCGCTCGGCGAGTTGCAGCAGGCCGGCCATGCGCTGGCGCGCGCGCCGCTCGAACAGTTGCTGTGGCACGGCCTTTATCCGCCGGTGGTCGATCGCGGGGTGCCGCCCGACGCGTGGTACGCGGACTATTTCGCCACCTATGTCGAGCGCGATGTGCGCCAGCTCGTCAATGTGCGCGACCTGGCGGCGTTTCGCACCTTCGTTCGCATGTGCGCGGCGCGTAGCGCGCAGCCGGTGCACCTGAGCGCGCTGGCCGCCGACTGCGGCGTCAGCGCCAATACCGCCAAGGGCTGGCTGTCGATCCTGGAGGCCAGCTATATCGTCTACACCCTGCCGCAGCACCACGCCAACTACGGCAAGCGGCTGGTCAAGGCGCCCAAGCTGTATTTCTACGACAGCGGGCTGGCGGCGTGGCTCGCGGGCCTGCGCTCGGCGCAGGAGCTGGCGCTATCGTCACTGCGCGGGCCCTTGTTCGAAACCTGGGCCATCGGCGAAGTGCTGAAGACGCGCAGCCACCACCGCCTGGCGCCGACGCTGCACTACTGGCGCGACAAGCTGGGCGTCGAGATCGACTTGGTTGTAGACGCCGGCACGCGGCTGGTGCCGATGGAATTCAAGGCCGGCCAGACCGTTGCCGGCGACTGGGTCCACAACCTGCGCCGCTACCTCGCCTTGGCGGCGAGCCGCGCGCCGGCCATGCCGGTGGTGGAGCCCGTGGTCATCTACGGCGGCGATGCGCCGCAAATTCGCGACGGCATCGAGATCAATGGTTGGCGGGGTCTGCCCGAACTGGCATTGCGACTGCTGGGTGGCCAATCGGCCGCTGGCTGATCGAGGCGGGGTCAAACCGCCGCGACGGCCACGGCGCCAAACGGCCCCGACCGCTTGGCCTTCGCCTTGTCCCCTGCGCCTATCAGCCCAGCACCGCCGCCACCGTCGTCATCGGCAGGTACAGCCTCATCGGCGCGCGAACGAAAGGCGCAGCGACGTGACGGCTCGCGTCCTGCCGCGCCTGTTGGCAAAGGTATCGGTTGAGGGCGTCGCTGCCGCAGTCGAAGGGGGCTTGGTCGTGGTGCTTGGTCAGTGCCTCGATGCGCCACCCGGCGGTCGGGCGCTGGCGAACGATCAGCCACGGCGCTTCTTGTACGCCACCGCGGCCTTTCGCAAGGCGGCCCCCGGCTCCGTATCAATGAGCCCAGAAAAGACAGGATGAGTGCCAGAGAGTCCCGATGAGAGGCCAGCGACTAAAATTGCAGCATCGCCGCCGTAGTTCAACGGATAGAACGAGCGCCTCCTAAGCGCTAGATGTGGGTTCGATTCCCGCCGGGGGCGCCAGTCAATTCAGCGCACAGTGCCAGGGCGTCGAGCAAACCGGCGCTGCAAGTCAACGAGTCAATGACCCCGATCGCCATGACGAATTCGCGCTTTTTGCGCTCACGCCACCCACGAACCTCCGGTGCTGGCCACCGGCGCCGCTTGCCGTGAGCACCGGCCGCCTGGGCGTGCTTGTGTGGGACGCCCTGCGCTCGCTGAAGGTGCGGCTGACGCTGATCGGCGTGGCGCTGATCGCGGCGAGCGTGGCCCTGACGGTGATGCTGGTGCTCAACGACGTCGGCCGGCGCACCGAGCAGGTGACCCTGGACGCCTCGCTGGACGAAGTTCGGCGCTCGGCTCGGCTGCTCTCCTCGCGCGTGGTCAGCCGGCAACTCGTGCTCGGCAGCGCGGCGCGGGGCCTGCCGCCGGGCCAGCTCGGCGATGCCGCGGCGATGAAGGCGCATCTCGATTCGAACGCCGGGCTGTCGAGCCTTTTCGACCGCAGCTTCGTCGCCCTGCCGGACGGGCGCGTTTTCGCCTGGCGCGACGGCGTGGCGCAGCAGGACGCGTCGCGCCTGCTCGCCGCGCAGGGGTTTCTCCAGCGTGCACTGCAGGACGGCCGGCCGACGATTTCCGAGGCGGTGGTAGACCCGGAGTCGGCCGAGCCGGTGCTCTACTTCGCCCAACCGGTTCGCGACGGCCACGGCAAGGTGGTGGCCGTTCTCGGCGGTGGCCTGCGCCTGCTGCAACGTGGCGCGCTGGTGGAGTTCACCGACGGCAGCGACCACGACCTGGTGGCCAGCGTGCTGACCGATGCGAACGGGCGCATCCTCGCGCACCCCGACCGCAACTGGCTGCTGCGTTCGGTGGCCGAGGAACCACGCCTGGCCGAGGCCGCGCGGCGCTGGAACGAGCAGGGCCAGCCGCTGGAGCCGCAGGGGCAGGCGCGGCGCGCGGGCGAGCATCTGGTGGCCCTGGCCGCGGTGCCGGACGCCGACTGGGTGCTCTGGCGCAGCGCGCGCGCCGACCAGATGCTCGGCGGCCTGCAAGCCGGGCGCCAGAGCGCGCTGCTGCTCGGCGCGGCGGTGGCGGTGGTGGGCGGCTCGCTGCTGCTGCTGGCGATCATCGTGATGCTGGCGCCGCTGCGCCAGTTGGAGCGGCGCGCGCGGCGGCTGCTCGACGAAGATTCGCAGGACGGCGCCGGCTGGCCGAGCGCCGGCGGCGAGCTCGGGCGCTTGTCCGCGGTGTTCCGCGAGGCGATGCACAGCCGCGCCGAGGCGGCCTCGGGCGAGCGCGAGCTGCTGGGCAAGATGCAGGCGCTGATGGCGCGCTCGCCGGTGGGCATCGCGTTCACCCGCGAAGGCCACTTCGACCTGGTCAGCGACAAGTTCGCGCGCCTGTTCGGGTACGACGCCATGGTGCTGCGCGGCGAACCGGCGCGCCTGCTCTATGCCTCCGAAGCGAACTACGAGGAGCTCGGTGCGCGGCTGCGCCAGGCCTTCGGCGGCGGCCAGCCGCACGAGGAAGAAGTGGAGTTCGTGCGCCGCGACGGCAGCCGCTTCTGGGGCAAGCTGCAAGGCGCGCCGGTGCGTTGGGGCGACGCCGCAGCGGGCGCGATCTGGATCGTCGAGGATGTGAGCGCGGCGCGGCGCGAACGCCAGGCGCTGTCCTGGACCTCGACCCACGACGCCTTGACCGAGCTGGCGAACCGGCGCGAGTTCGAGCGCCGCATCGTCGAGGTGCTGGGCAACCGGCGCCGCGAGCCGGTGAGCGCGCTGTTCATCGACCTCGACCACTTCAAGGCGGTGAACGACACCGCCGGCCACGCCGCGGGCGACCGCATGCTGCAGCAGGTGGCGAAGTTGTTGAGCGTGAAGGTGCGTGGCTCGGACCTGGTGGCGCGCATCGGCGGCGACGAGTTTGCGGTGCTGCTCGGCTCCTGCGACCGCCACCACGCGGCCGCGATCGCCACCAAGATGTGCGCCGCGGTGGCCGGCTACCGGCTGCGCCACGACGGACACGAGTTGCAGGTGGGCGCCAGCATCGGCGTGGTGGAACTCGACCCCTCGCTGCCCGACATGGCCAGCGTGCTCGCCGCGGCCGACGCCGCCTGTTATGAGGCCAAACGCGCCGGGCGCAACGGCGTGGTGGTGCACGGCCAGGCGTCGCTGCGGCTGGTGAAGTCGGTCGACAGCTGAGGAGCCGCGTCGCGCGGCGGCGTCACTCGCTGCCGCGCAAGGCCCGCGACAACAACACCACCGGAATCAAGCCCACCAGCACGATCGCCAGCGAGGGCAGCGCGGCCTCGCTCAGGCGCTCGTCGCGGGCGAAGTTGTAGGCCACCACGGCCAGCGTGTCGCTGTCGAAGGGGCGCAGCACCAGGGTGGCGGGCAGTTCCTTCATCACGTCGACAAACACCAGCAGCGCCGCGGCCAGCGCCGAGCGTTTCAGCAGCGGCAGGTGCAGCACGCCGAACAGCCGGGCGCGGCTGGCGCCGAGCGTGCGGGCGCTTTCGTCGATCGACGACGGCAGCCGTGAATAGCCGGCTTCCACCGACTGCAAGGCCACCGCCGAAAAGCGCACCAGGTAGGCGTAGAGCAGCCCGAACAGGGTGCCGGTGACCAGACCCGGTGCGTTCAATTGCGGCCAGCGCGCTTGCAGCCAGGCCAGCGGCAGCAAGATGCCCACTGCCACCACCGCGCCCGGCACCGCGTAGCCGAGCGAGACGATGCGCGCGCCGACCGCCAGCGGCCCGACATGGCGGCCGCTGCGCAACGCGAAGCCCAAGGCCAGCGCGAGCAACGTGGCCAGCAGGGCCGAGAGCGCCGCAAGCTTGAAGCTGGCCCAGCCCCATTGCAGGAAGCGGGCGAGCGGCAAGCCGAGTTCGGCGCTCTGCGCCTCCTGCCACAACATGTGCAGCAGCACCGCCACCGGCAACAAAAAGCCGAAGAACACCGGCACCGCGCACAGCCCCCAGGCGCAAGCGGCGAGCCGGCCCGCCAGCGGCACCCGCCGCGCTTCGGCCGCGTGCGGCGACGCGCCCTTGCTGGCCGCAAAACGCAGGCGGCGCTGCGCACGGCGCTCCAGCCACACCAGCAGCGCCACCACCGCGATCAGCATCGACGCGAGCTGCGCCGCCGCGACACGGTCGCCCATCGCCAGCCAGGCCTTGTAGATGCCGGTGGTGAAGGTGGTGAGCCCGAAGTAGGCGCCGACGCCGTAGTCGGCGAGGGTCTCCATCAGGGCGAGCGCAACACCGGCCGCCAACGCCGGCCGCGCCATCGGCAGCGCCACCTCGGTGATGCGCCGGCGCAGGCCGGCGCCGAGCAGGCGCGCCGCCTCCATCATCTGCACCCCGCGTTCGGCCAGGGCGGTGCGCGTGAGCAGGTAGACGTACGGGTAGAGGCACAACACAAACATCGGCACCGCGCCCCAGAGGCTGCGCACATCCGGCCAGAGGGCGCCCTGGGCGCCGGTGGCCTGGCGCAAGAGGCGCTGTGCCGGGCCGCTGAACTGCAGGAAGTCGGTGTAGGCGTAGGCCAGCACGTAGGCTGGCATCGCCAGCGGCAGCAGCAGAAGCCACTCGAAGCTGCGCCGCCCCGGGAAGTCGAACAGCATCACTGCGGCGGCGGCCCCGCCCCCGAGCAACACCACGCCGACACCCACACCCACCGCCAGCAACAGCGATTGCAGCGCGTAGCCGGGGAGCACGGTGGAGGCCTGGTGCGCCAACAAGTCCAGCGCACTGGCATCGAACGCGAGCCAGGACCCAGCGATGCCGAGCACCGGCAAGGCCAGCAAGGCGCAGATGAAAGCGAGGGTGGCCCGCATCAGCCGCGCCCGCTCGGAACGGGCGAGACCTGCGGCCGAGGCTGCTCAACGCAAATGCGAACCATTCCCATGTGGCCGCTATCATAGGCTGATGTTTCTTCGCCTCACCGACCTCAGCGTGCGTTATGCCCATGAGCCCCGTGAGCGAGAGCACAGGCCCTTCGGCGCCGGCCTGGCGACGGCCGCAACCAGCCCCATTGGCCCGACGCCGGGGCGCGCTGTAGACGCCGTTTCGCTCGGTCTCGCCGCCGGCCAGATCGGCGTGCTGATCGGGCCCTCGGGTTGTGGCAAAACCTCGTTGCTGCGTGCGGTGGCCGGACTCAAGGCGCTGGACAGCGGCCGCGTCGAGATGGGCGGCGCGGTGTTGGCCGACGCGGCGGGCGGCGTGCACCTCGCGCCCGAGGCCCGCCGCATCGGCATGGTGTTCCAGGACTACGCCCTGTTCCCCCACCTCAGCGTGGCCGAGAACATCGGATTCGGGGTGCACCACCTGCCCCGCGCCGAGCGTCAGGCGCGTGTGGCGAGCATGCTTGACCTGGTCGGCCTGGGCCACGCCGCGCGCCGCGCGCCGCACCAGCTTTCGGGGGGCCAGCAGCAGCGCATCGCGTTGGCGCGCGCGCTGGCACCGCAACCCCGGCTGCTGCTGCTGGACGAACCGTTTTCGAGCCTCGATATCGACCTGCGCGAGCGCCTGGCGCAGGAGGTGCGCGGGATCCTCAAAGCCACCGGCACCACCGCCTTGTTCGTCACCCACGACCAACTCGAGGCGTTCGCGGTCGGCGACATCATCGGCGTGATGCAGCATGGCCGGCTTGAGCAGTGGGACGACGCCTACACGCTCTACCACCGGCCGGCGAGCCGCTTCGTGGCCGACTTTATCGGCCACGGCGTGTTCACCTCGGCACGCATCGTCGCCACCGCCGCCGGCCCGCGGGTGCAAACGCCGCTGGGCGAGCTCAGCGACGCCGCCGAATGCCCGCTGCCCGACGCCTACCCCGGCGGCGAATGCGAAGTGCTGCTGCGGGCCGACGACATCGTTCACGACGACGCGGCCACGGTGCGGGCGTGCATCGAGCGCAAGGCCTTCCGCGGCTCGGAGTTCCTGTACACGCTGCGCCTGACCAGCGGCGAGCAGGTGATGGCGCATGTGCCCAGCCACCACGACCACCAGGTCGGCGAATGGATCGGCATCCGCGCCGAGGTCGACCATGTGGTGACTTTCGCGCGCCAGGCGCGGGTACCGCCGGCGCCCTGAAGCCCCGCGTTACCCCTGCGTTAAAGGGGGTGAACTTTGCGCTTCTTTGCGCCCTCAAAATGGGGCGCCGCTTTATACTGTTTTCGGCGTTGCTTCTTATTCTTCGTGGGGGTTGCAAGACATCATGGGTGCCAAACTGAAAGTCGCCGGTCTGATCGCGGTCGGCGCCGTGGCCGGTGCATTGACCACCATGCAGCTCCAGGCCTTCGCGCGCAACACGCTATCACCGTTGCCACTGGAGGAATTGCAACAGCTGGCAGCGGTGTTCGGCATGGTCAAAAGCGACTATGTCGAAACTGTCGACGAGAAAAAACTCATCGGTGACGCCATCTCCGGCATGGTTTCGGGGCTCGATCCGCACAGCCAGTATTTCGACAAGAAGTCCTTCAAGGAATTCCGCGAAGGCACCACCGGCAAGTTTGTCGGCGTCGGCATCGAGATCGGCCTCGAAGACGGGCTGGTCCGGGTGGTGTCCCCGATCGAAGGCTCGCCCGCGTTCCGCGCCGGCCTCAAGAGCGGCGACCTGATCACCCGCATCGACGACACCCCGGTCAAGGGCCTGACGATGGACCAGGCGGTCAAGCGCATGCGCGGCGAACCCAACACCAAGGTTTCGCTCACCGTGTTCCGCAAGAGCGAGAGCCGCACTTTCCCGGTGACCATCACACGCGAGGAAATCCGCGTGCAAAGCGTGCGCGCCAAACTCATCGAGCCGGGTTACGCCTGGCTGCGGGTGAGCCAGTTCCAGGACCGCACCGTCGACGATTTTGTGCGCAAGCTCGAAGAGCTCTACAAGCAGGACCCGAACCTGAAGGGCCTGGTGCTCGACCTGCGCAACGACCCGGGCGGCTTGCTCGAAGGCGCG
>JANNGZ010000156.1:0-6654 GCA_031404155.1 Burkholderiales bacterium | reverse complement strand
CACGTCGCTCAAACCCGGCAGGTAGGCGCCGCCCGCGGTCGACGAACCGTGCACCACCGCGATCTGCGGAATGCCGGCGGCCGACAAGCGCGCCTGGTTCGCAAAGGTGCGCCCGCCGTCGACAAAGATCTCGGCCTGGTACATCAGGTTGGCGCCGCCGGACTCCACCAGCGCAATCAAGGGCAGCTTGTTCTCGCGCGCAATTTCCTGCGCGCGCAGCGCCTTCTTCAGCCCCATCGGCGCCACCGTGCCGCCCTTGACCGCGCTGTCGCTGGCCGACACCAGCACCCGTTTGCCGCTCACGGTGCCGATGCCGACGATCGAGCCACCGCCGAGCACGCTCTTTTTGCCGTCGTCGTCGTGCATGCCCAGCCCGGCGAGTGGGCTCAGTTCCAGGAAATCGGTGCCGCGGTCGAGCAGGCGCGCCACACGTTCCCGCGGCAGCAGCTGGCCGCGAGCCTCGAACTTCGTGCGTTTGGATTCGGACTCGGCGACGACCTTCGCTTCGAGCGCGCGCACTTCGGCCAGCCGCGCCGACATGCGCTCGGCATTGGCCTGGAAGCCGGCGCTGCGGGTGTCGATGGCCGACTTCAAGGCCGGCATTACTTGAGCACCTCCGGCGTCACCGCACGGTGGAAACCGTTGAAGGGCAGCGAGCGCTGATGCTCGATGCTCGGGAACAGCGGCGAGTTCAACGACGCGCCGCCGTCGATCTGCAACGTGATGCCGGTGATGAACGCGGCGCCGGGGCTGAGCAGGAACACGATCGCCGCGCTCACCTCGGCTTCGACCGCCAGCCGGCGCAGCGGGACATGGTTCTTCAGCTTCGGGATGAAGACCTTCATCGCGCCGCCGTAGGTGTCCATGCCCGAGCTGGCCACCCAGCCCGGCGCCACCGCGTTCACCCGCACACCGGCATGCGCCCATTCCACCGCGGCGGTCATGGTCAGGTTGCTCATGCCCGAGCGTGCCGCGCCCGAGTGGCCCATGCCCGGCATGCCGTTGCGGAAGTCGGCGGTCATGTTGACGATGGCGCCGCCCTCGGCCTGCATGCTTTGCAGGAACACCTCGCGCGCCATCAGGAAGCCGCCGGTGAGGTTGTTGGCCACCACCGCGTCGAACCCCTTCTTGGAAATGGCGAGCAGCGGCGACGGGTACTGGCCGCCGGCGTTGTTCACCAGCCCGTGGATGCGGCCATGTTGCTGCACCACGCCGGCCACCGCGGTCTTCACCGCGTCTTCGTCGCGGATGTCGAAGGCGCGGGTGTCGCAGCGGCCGCCGTCTTCGGCGATCTCGGCGGCGACGCGGTCGAGCTTGTCCTGGCTGCGCCCGCTGATGACCACCAGCGCGCCGAGCGCCGCCAGCTCATGTGCCACGCAGCGCCCGATGCCGCTGCCGCCGCCGGTCACCCAGACCACCTGGCCGGCAAACAGGCCGGGGTGGAAGACACTGGCGTAGCGGGCAGGCTCGGTCATGATGGAATGGCGCGGGTAGCAAGGGGCGGCGGGCAGGTTCGGCGGGCAGGGCCGGTGGGGGCCCGGGACCTGGGATGCCGCATTGGACGGGATGGTGACGTTAACGTCAACCAGATGCCCGATAGGTGATTTCCCCGGTATCCGCGGCGCCTGTGCTGGCTAGCATCGCCGGCATACCGATTGCCTATTCCTCCGGGAGCCCAAGACATCATGGACCTGCAAGCCATCACCGAGTCGTTGCGCGCCAAAGTGGGCGACGCCAGCGGCCTGGACGCCACGCTGAAGTTCGACTGCGGCGACGACGGTGTGGTCTACCTGGACGGCAAGTCGGTGCCCAACACGGTGGACAACAACAATCGCGACGCCGACTGCACTTTGACCATCACGCGCGAAAACCTGGCCGCGCTGATGACCGGCGAACTCGAGCCCGCCACCGGCTTCATGACCGGCCGCTTCAAGGTCGAGGGCGACATGAGCGTGGCCCTGAAGTTGCAGCGGGTGGTTTAGCGTGATGCGCGTGCGACTGCGCTTTGCTCCCTCCCCCTTGACGGGGGAGGAGTCGATTCGACTCTGACCGCTGCCGCTGACATGACCGCCATCGCAACCCGCAAGTCTCGCGCGCCGGCAGCGCCCGCGGGCACGCCACCTCGTCGCAACGGTTCGGTCACCCAGGCGGCGCTGGACGTAGTGGCCTCCCACCGCGAAGACGCCACCAGCGAGCTCTTCGGCATCACCGAGCTGTGCGCCGAGTTCGGCATCTCGGCGCGGGCGATCCGCTTCTATGAAGACAAGGGCCTGCTCTCCCCGCGCCGGGTCAACAGTACGCGCGTGTACACAAGGCGCGACCGCGCGCGGCTGGCGCTGATCCTGCGCAGCAAAGCGATCGGCGCGCCGCTGTCGGAGATCAAACATTACCTCGACATGTACGGCGCCCATGGCGAAGGCCGGGTGCAGCAGCTGAAGTTCGTGCGCGACCGCACCGACGCGGCAATCGCCAAGCTCGAAGAACAACGCGCGCATATCGACGCCACCCTCGCCGAGCTGCGCCTGATCAACGCCGAGGTGCGGCGCCAGATCGAAACCCGGTAAACAAGACATGGCACTGCCCAACTTCCCTTCGCTGTGGATGACCGAAGAGCACCAGATGCTCGCCGACGCGGCGGCGCGTTTTTTCCGCGAGCGCTGGGTGCCGCGCAGTGCCGAGTGGCGCGAAGCGGGGCAGATGCCGCTGGCCACCTGGCGTGAGGCCGGTGCGCAGGGCCTGCTTTGCCCGGCGATGCCGGAGGCCTATGGCGGCGCGGGCGGCAACTTCGGGCATGACGCGGCGATCATCGAAGCCGCCGCACGCGCCAACCTGAGCGGCTTCGGCGGCGGCCTGCATTCGGCCATCGTCGCGCCCTACATCCTGCGTTACGGCAGCGAGGAACAGAAGCAGCGCTGGTTGCCGCGCATGGCCCGCGGCGAATTGGTCGGCGCGATCGCGATGACCGAGCCCGGCACCGGCAGCGATTTGCAGAGTGTGAGAACCGTGGCGCTCGGGCAAGGCGACGAGTACCGGGTCAGCGGCCAGAAGGTGTTCATCACCAACGGCCAGAACGCCAACCTGATCATCGTGGTGTGCAAGACCGACCGTGCGCAGGGCGCCAAGGGCACCTCGCTGGTGGTGGTTGAAACGGACCTTGAAACCGACGCTGGAACCGATGCGCCGGGTCTCGGCGGCAGCAAGCTGGTTGCGGGCTTCCGCCGCGGCCGCAACCTCGACAAGGTCGGCCTGAAAGCGCAAGACACCTCCGAGCTTTTCTTCGACGAAGTGCGCGTGCCCGCCGCCAACCTGCTCGGCGTCGAGGGCCAGGGTTTCATCCAGCTGATGGAGCAGTTGCCGCAGGAGCGGCTGATCATCGCGGTGCAGGGTGTGGCCGCGATGGAGCGCGCGCTGGCCGACACGCTGGCCTACGTCAAGGAACGCAAGGCCTTCGGCAAGGCCATCTGGGACTTCCAGAACACCAAGTTCAAGCTCGCCGAGGTGCAGGCCACCGTGCTCGCCGCGCGCGCGTTCGTGGACGCCTGCATGGTGGCGCACCTGAAGGGCGAACTCGACGCCGCACGTGCCGCGCTGGCCAAGGCCTGGGTGAGCGAACAGCAGTGCAAGGTGATGGACGAATGCCTGCAGCTTTTCGGCGGCTACGGGTACATGATGGAGTACCCGATCGCCGAGCTGTATGTCGACGCGCGGGTGCAGCGCATCTATGGCGGCACCAACGAGATCATGAAAGAACTGGCCTCGCGCTTCATGTAGGGCGGCATGCTAAAGCACACCGACCCCTCCACACCGCTGCCATTGCTGCTGGAGCAGTTGCGGCGCGACGGCTACGTCATCCTGCCCGCGCTGTTGTCGCCACCGCGCTTGCATCAAATCCGCGACGCGCTGACGCCATATTTGCAAGGCCGGCTCCTGGGTCGCAACGATTTCGAGGGCTACAAGAGCGAGCGGGTTTACGCGCTGCTGGCCAAGGGCGCGGTGTTCGCCGAGTTGAGCGCGCACCCGCTGGTGCTGGATGTGTGCGAGGCGGTGCTCGGCCCGAACTTCATGCTCTCGGCCTGCCTGGCGATCAACACCCACCCGGGCGAGACGGTCCAGCCGCTGCACTTCGACGACCGCTTCTATCACGTACCCCGGCCGCGCCCGGCCTATGGCGTGAGCTGCTTCTGGGCCATCGACCACTTCACGGCCGACAACGGCCCGACCGAGATCATCCCGGGCAGCCACCTCTGGGGCGACGAGGCGCCGGTGGGAGCCGCCTTCGACAAGAGTTTCATGCCGGGCTACGAGACGCCGCCCGAGCACCACCCCGAGCTCGAACCGGTACTGATGCCCGCCGGCTCGCTGATGCTTGCGATGGGCACGCTTTGGCATCGCGGTGGCGCCAACCGCAGCGCCGGCTCGCGGCTCGTCATCACGCCGCAGTACTGTGTGGCCTGGGGGCGGCAGATGGAAAGCATGCTGCTCTCGGTGCCTGCGGAGGTGGTTGCGAGCTACCCTGAGCGGGTGCGGCAGTTTCTGGGCTACAGCATCCACCCGCCCTTCATGGGACACGCGAACGGCATGCACCCGCAGCTGGTGCTCCAGCGCGCGACAGGGAGTGCCGGGTGATCGCTGCGCAGACTCCATCGCTTGACGGCGACCTCGGCTTCGCATGGCAGCCAATGAAAGACGCTTCGGTGGGCATCACGCACCACGGCCGGCTCGCCGCCACGCTGCGTGGTGTCGACGCCATTCACTTCCTCTCCGAAGCCGAATCGAGCGATCATGCGAGCCTTCAACAATCGATGGCCCGGCTGACCGGCAACTACAAACGTGGCAACGAGCGCAAGGCCGTTGCGCATCTTCGAAACCGGCGCTAGGGCGCCCTACCGAACGCCAGAAAATGCCAAAACGTAGGCCGATTCCTCCAGTCGCTGTTGAATTTCCTGGGGGTTCGAAGTCGCGAGTGAATCGTGCCGGAGAGCGAATTCGCGCGGGCGAAGCCAGTCCGGATGATCTCTTCGTGGTTGATCAATGGCGTGCCGCACATCGCGCGGTGCTCAACACCTTTCAGGCCATCCTGCGCCAGCGGGTCCGTGGAAAGGGCATTACCGTCGCGCAACGACACAAGCGGCGCCGTACGATCTTCGACAAGCTGCTGCGACTTCCCAGCATGCAACTTTCGCGCATGGACGACGTTGCTGGCTGCCGACTGATCTTCAAACGACCGAAGGACCTGTACGCGTTTCGCAAGAGTTTTCACGGCGCTCGTTTCAATCACAAACGTCGGAACGAACTCGACAAGTACGACTACATCAAGCGGCCGAAGCCCACTGGCTATCGTGGTGTTCACGATGTCTATGAGTACGACGTCAAGTCTGATGTGGGTCGACCCTTAACAGGTCTTTATGTCGAGATTCAATACCGAACGCTGGTTCAGCATGCTTGGGCCACTGCCGTGGAGGTCATCGGTTTCATCACGGAGAGTCAGCCAAAGTTTCAAAAGGGCGATAAGCGCTTTGAACATGCAATGGCTCTTGCAAGTGAGATATTGGCGCGAGTCCATGAAGGCGCAACAGGGCCGTTTCCAGAGTTGCATGATCGCGACTTGACAGCGGAGTTCCTTCAGGTAGACAAATCGATTGGCTTGCTTCAAATGTTGCGTGGACTGAACGCTGCAGACCAAGCGGTGTCCGCAAATCGAAACACGATCCTGATTTTTTCGGAAGTCCGCGCACTTGAGGTGAGGACGTTTCGAGATGCACCAGACGCGCTGCGAGCGCTCTTCGAACTTGAACGTCAGTTCCCGGAACAGGACATCGTGCTGGTACGAGCGGACACCAGCGACGACGTGCGTTTAGCTTTCAAGAACTACTTCTCCGATGCCCGGGACTTCATTCGCCTGGTTGAGGCGGGCTGTTCCAAGCTGGCCAGCGCGAAGGTGCTTTCTGCCGCGCGCGGCGACAAGCAGATTCAGCGAGTGGTGCGCCAATGAGGCTTGGTGCATGCAATAGTTCACCGTCAACAAGAGCCAGAACTTCAGGAGTGTTGCCACCATGACCGACGCATTTATCTACGACCATGTGCGCACCCCGCGCGGCAAGGGCAAGAAGGACGGTTCGCTGCACCAGGCCTCGCCGGTGTGGCTCTTGCGTACGCTGCTCAAGGCCATGCAGTCGCGCAACGACCTCGACACGCGCCTGGTCGACGACGTGGTGCTCGGCTGCGTCACGCCGGTGGGCGAGCAGGGCGCCGATGTGGCGCGCACCGCGGTGCTGGACGCTGAATGGGCGCAGACGGTGGCCGGCGTCACCCAGTCGCGCTTCTGCGCCTCGGGGCTGGAATCGGTGAACCTCGCCGCGGCCAAGGTCGCTTCGGGCTTCGAGGACCTGGTGGTCGGCGGCGGTGTCGAGTCGATGAGCCGCTGGCCGATGGGCAGCGACGGCGGCGCCTGGTTCATGGACCCGCGCATCAACCAGAAGCTCGGCTTCGTGCCGCAGGGTGTGGGCGCGGATTTGATCGCCACGCTCGAAGGCTGGCACCGCGCGGATGTGGACGCGTTTGCGCTGCGCTCGCACCAGCGCGCGGCGGCCGCGCGCGCCGAAGGGCGCTTCAAGCGCTCGATCGTTCCGGTGAGCGACATCGCCGGCCTGCCGC
>JANNGZ010000155.1:0-26821 GCA_031404155.1 Burkholderiales bacterium | reverse complement strand
GTGGCCTGCCCGATCAACTTCATGCTCGGCAGCGCGCACATCGCCGAGCTGGTCAACGCGGCGCAGGCCAACATCCTGGTGGCGCTGGGGCCGCATCCGCAGTTCGAGATCGCGTCGCGCGTGCGGGAGATCCGCGCCTTGTGTCCGCGGCTGCGGCATCTGCTTTCGGTGCGCTCGCACGGTGTTGTCGAGGTGGGCGATGACAGCCTGCCGGACTTCGACACGCAGCTTGCGCGAATGCCGGGAGACAAGCTGAGCCTGGAGCCGGTGCGCAAGGCCGATGAGAGCGCAGATGAAAGCGCCGATGAAAGCGCCGATGAAGGCGACGATGCAGACGCTGACGCACCCGCCGATGCAGACGCCGACGCACCCGCCGATGCAGACGCCGATGCAGGCGCCGATGCACCCGCCGACAAACTCGCCGCGCTGTTCCACACCGGCGGCACCACCGGTGCGCCGAAACTCGCGCAGCACACGCATCGCAACCAACTGCACACCAGTTGGGGTGCGGCCTGCCTGTACGGCAGCAGCGAGCACGACGTGATCCTCAACGGCTTCCCGCTCTTCCATGTCGCCGGCTCGCTGGTGTTCGGCCTGTCCACGCTGCTGGCCGGCGGCGAGGTGGTGTTGCCGCCGCCGCTGGGTTTTCGCGACGCCGGCTTCGTAGCCGACTACTGGCGCATCGTCGAGCGCCACCGGGTCACGCTGCTCGCCGCGGTGCCCACCGTGATCGCCACGCTGCTCAACCTGCCGCGTGGCGGGGCCGACACCAGCCGCGTGCGCGCGCTGCTCACCGGCGGCTCACCCTTGCCGGGTGAGCTGGCGCTGAAGTTCGAGCAGCAGACCGGCATCGCGGTGCGCAACATCCTGGGCATGACCGAATCTGCGGGCGTGATCAGCATCGAGCCGTTTCACGCGCCACGTGTTGCCGGCTCGTGCGGCTTGCCGCTGCCGTTCACTGAAGTGCAAGCCACACGCGCCGACGGCAGCATGTGCACCGAAGGCGAAAGCGGCGTGCTGCGGCTGCGTGGGCCGAACGTGGGGCCGGGCTACACCGATGCCCGGCGCAACGCCGGCACCTTCGAGGGCGGCTGGCTGGTCACCGGCGACATCGGCCACATCGACGCCGAGGGCCGTGTGTTCGTCACCGGCCGCGCCAAGGACGTGATCATCCGCGGCAGCCACAACATCGACCCCGCGATGGTCGAAGAAGCGCTGCTGCGCCACCCGCAGGTGCAGATGGCCGCGGCGGTGGGCGAGCCCGACGAACATGCGGGTGAGCTGCCGGTGGCGTTTGTCACACTCAAGGACGTGATGCTCAAGGCCGGCATGCTCAAGAGCGTGATGCTCAAGGGCGTGATGCCGAAGGCCGGAGTCGGCGTCGACGCCACAGTGAGCGAAGCCGAGCTGCTCAGCTTCGTGCAGCGGCAGATCGCGGAGCGCGCCGCGGTGCCCAAGCGCATCACGGTGTTGCCCACGCTGCCGCTCACCGCGATCGGCAAGGTCTACAAACCTGCGCTGCGCTTGCGCGCGATCGAGACCGCGATCGGCGAACGCCTGCGCCGCGCCGGCCTTGCCGAGCAGGTGCGTGTTGAAGGCGTTGAACAAGGTGCGGTGCTGGGCCTGCGTTTTGTGCCGGCCGCGGGGCAAAGCGCTGATGCTCTGGCGCCTGCACTGCGGGAGCTGATGGTTGGGTTTGCGCTCGCGTTCGAGATCGAAGGCCACCCGCGATGACAGACGCCGTGACGTCCGCTGCGACTTCGGGCATGACTCCGGCAACGACCTTGGAGCCGATCCACTTCTGGTTCGACTTCATCTCGCCCTTCGGCTACTTCGCCAGCCTGCGCATCGACGAACTCGCGGCGCGCCACGGCCGCCGCGTCGAGTGGCATCCGCTGCTCATCGGTGTCACCGTGATGAAGGTGATGGGCCTGAAGCCGCTCCTGGAAACGCCGCTGAAGAAGGACTACGTGTTGCGCCAGGCGGCGCGCTACACCCGCCGCCACGGCGTGAGCCTGGGGCGCAGCGTGAGCGCGCCACCGATGAACCCGCTGCCCGCGGCGCGGCTCCTCGCGTGGCTGCGGGTTCACGGCAGTTCGCCCGCAAGCGCCGATGCAAGCGCCAATTCAAGCGCCGATGCAAGCGCCGATGCAAGCGAGCATGCAGATTCAGATGCAGGTTCGCGTGGTGGTGCGCAGGGCATTGCGCTGCTCAACACACCCGCGCACCGCTTTGCGCGCACCGCGTACCACGCCTACTGGGCCGAGGGCAGGGACCTCGACAAGCCCGCCGCGCTGCGCGCCGTGGCCGCGCAAGCGGGCCTGCCGAATGCGCTGGTCGAAGCCGGCCTTGCCGACCCCGCCGCGGCCACGCTGCTGCGTGCCGAGGTGGATGCGGCCATCACCCGAGGCGTGTTCGGCTCGCCCTTCGTGATCGTCGACGACGAGCCGTTTTTTGGTGTCGACAGCTTCGAACTGCTCGACGAGTGGCTGGCACGCGGCACCTGGTAGACGTTTTCCTGTCACGGAGTTCGAGCCGAGGCTGCGACCACTCAAACGCGGGGGTTACGCCAGTTTGCGCGCTATCAAGCTAGGGGAGGTGCGTTGACTCTCTGGCCGCCTGCAAACACATTCAGGCTCCTTCGACACGCAACCCGCGGCGCGCCTTTCGTGCGACAAGCGCCGCAAGCGGCTCGCCGCCGGCCTTTTTTGGCCGGCTTTTTTTGAGCCCCTCGTCGATGGCTGTCGCACGCCAAAGGAGAAGCAACATGCGCGAACTGAGCAAGGAAGAACTGGACTTTGTGTTCGGTGGCATCACGACTGTGCCGCCGCCCCCGCCGCCGCCGCCGCCGCCGCCGCCTGATGAGAAGGGCAACAACGGCTGGGGCAACGGCGCCGAAGGCACCAACCCCGGCTCGGACAATGGTGGCACCGCCGGGTCGAAGCTGCCGGAAGCGGGCCCGCACAAGAACCACGGCGAACGCTAGGCGCTTGCTTTCGATCGGGAACGAAGGCGCGCGGGCTCCAGCTGCTGGAGCCCGCGCGCATTTCATTTGGCTCTTCGTTGCGAATGCGGGGTTCACCGACCGCGGGTTCACAATGGGCCAAGATGAGTGAACACACCGGCCAGGACCACGACGCTGCGGCCCGCAGCCTCAGCCCGGCGTTGAGCCAGAGCAGCGAGCTCGCCACCCGCCGCTCGCCCGCCGAACTGCAGCTCTTCCGCGCCGAAGCCCTCGCCGAACGCAGCGCGCAATGGGTGGGCCCGGTGCTGCTGGCGCCGCGTGTTTCCTACCGCCTCTTCACCGCGCTTGCGGTGTTCGCCTGTGCCGGCGTGTTCGCGCTGCTGTTCTTCGCCGACTACACCCGCAGCGCGCGTGTCAACGGCTGGCTGGTGCCGCAGCAAGGCGTGGTGCGGGTGTTCGCGCCGCGCCCCGGCGTGGTCGGCAAGCTCAATGTGGCCGAGGGCAAGGCGGTTCACAAGGGCGAGCCGCTGCTGACCCTTTCCGACGAGTTGCAGAGCGCAACGCTCGGCGCCACGCAGGCGCGTGTGGCCAGTGGCCTCACGCAGCGGCGCGACAGCCTGCGCAACGAGCGTGAACAGCAGCAGCGTTTGCTGGCGCAACAACAATCGGCCTTGGTGGCCCGCATCGCCGCGCTCGACGCCGAGCAGGCGCCTTTGCTGCGCGAAATCGAGTTGCTCAAGGCGCGCGCCGCGGTGGCCGAACGCAGCGAGGCGCTGCACCGCCAGCAGTTCGAGATGGGCTTCGTCTCCGAACTGCGTTTGCAGGCGATCACCGCCGAGCGGCTCGAGCAGCAGGCACGCATTGCGGCGCTGGAGCGCAACCGCCTCGTCTTCCAGCGCGACCGCGCCATCGCGCAGGCCGAGTTGCGCGACCTGCCGCTGAAGTTCCAGCGCGACTTCGCGCAGGTCGACCGCGGCATCTCGCAGCTCGACCAGGAGAGCGCCGAAGCCGAGGCGCGGCGCGAGATCGTGATTCCGGCGCCGCAGGACGGCACCGTCACCGCGATCCAGGCCGTGCCCGGTTCGAACGCCGACACCGCCGTGCCGCTGCTCTCGATCCTGCCGGCAGACACGCTGTTGGAGGCGCACCTGTTCAGCCCCAGCCGCGCGATAGGCTTCGTGCGCCCGGGGCAAAAGGTGTTGATCCGCCACCAGGCCTACCCGTACCAGAAGTTCGGCCACCAGGAGGGTGTGGTGGTGAGCGTGTCGCGCGCCGCGGTGAGCCCGGCCGATTTGCCGCGCCAGCTTTCCGGCGTCACGAGCGTGTTGTCGGGCGCGGGGGGCTCGGTGGGCGCAGCCGGTGGCGAGCCGGTCTACCGCATCACGGTGAGCCTGGCCAGCCAGAACATCCAGGCCGACGGCCGCGCGGTGCCCTTGCAGGCCGGCATGCTGCTCGAAGCCGACATCGCGCTCGAGCAGCGCCGCCTCTACGAGTGGGTGCTCGACCCGCTCTACAGCGTGACCGGGAAGCCGCGCGGATGAGCCGCGGCGGCAACGCCAGCCTGCTCGACCGCCTGGTCTTCGGCGGCGGCTCGAAGTTGCCGATGACGCTGCAATCGCAGGCCGCCGAATGTGGCCTGGCCTGCCTGGCGATGGTGGCCGGCTACCACGGCGACGGCTCGGACCTGACCGACCTGCGCCGGCGCATCAGTGTGTCGCTCAAGGGTGTGAACCTGAAGCACTTGATCGCGATGGCCGACCAGCTCGGCTTCGTCTCGCGTCCGGTGCGCCTGGACATCAACGAGCTGCCGCGGCTGAGAACGCCCGCCATCCTGCACTGGGACCTGAACCACTTTGTCGTGCTGCGCAGCGCCACCAAGGAAGGCGTGGTGATCCACGACCCCGCGGTCGGCGTGCGCCGCTTGCCCATGTCGTCGGCGTCGCGGCATTTCAGCGGCGTGGCGCTCGAGCTGATGCCCTCGGCGAGGTTCGAGCCGGCGCAGCGGCCGCCGCGGGTGCGCATGCGCTCGCTGCTCGGCCGCCTGGTGGGCCTGCGCGGCTCGCTGGCGCAGCTGTTCATGATGGCGCTGGCGATCGAGGTCTTCGCGGTGGCCAGCCCCTTTTTCCTGCAATGGGTGGTCGACCAGGCGCTGGTGGCCGCCGACCGCCAGCTGCTCACCGTGCTCGCGCTGGGATTCGCGCTGCTGATGCTGCTGCGCGTGGCGGTGTCGGCGATGCGTGGCTGGATGTTGATCACGCTCAGCGCGTCGCTGCGCATCCAGGGCCCGTCCAACCTGTTCACGCATTTGCTCAACCTGCCGGCGGCGTACTTCGAAACCCGCCACCTCGGCGACGTGCTCTCGCGCTTCGGCTCGCAGGACACCATCCTGCAGGCGGTTACCGTGGACGTGGTCGAGGCGGTGCTCGACGGCCTGCTCGCCGCGGTCACGCTGGGCATCATGTTCATGTTCGCGCCCGGCCTCGCGGCCTTGGTGCTGGCCGGCGCGCTGGCCTATGGCGTGCTGCGCTGGGCCTCGTATGCGCCGCTGCGCAACATCGCCTCCGAAACGCTGGTGTGGGCGGCGCGGCGCGACACCCACTTTCTCGAAACCCTGCGCGGCATCGAGGCGATCAAACTCTTCAACGGCCAGGACGGGCGCCGCTCGCGCTGGCTCAACCTGCTCGCCGAAACCGTGAACCGGCAGCTCAACGCGCAGAAGCTGCGCTTGGGTTTTCGCATCGGCAACGCCTTGCTGGTCGGCTCACTGGCCATCGGGGTGGTGTGGCTGGCGGCGCAGCGGGTGCTCGACAACACGATGACCGTGGGCATGCTGATCGCCTTCCTGGCCTACAAAGACCAGTTCCTCGGCCGCGTCAGCAACCTGATCGACCGCGCGGTGGACCTGACCATGCTGCGCCTGCACGCCGAGCGCCTGGCCGACATCGCCCTCACGCCGCCCGAGCCACGCTCGAGCGCGCCGAACGAGGAGGGCGAGGTGCACCGGCCGGTGTCGATCGAGGCGCGGCGCCTGCGCTTTCGCTACAGCGACAACGACCCCTGGGTGCTCGACCGCGTCGACTTCCGCATCGCGGCCGGTGAAACCGTGGCCATCGTCGGGCCCTCGGGCTGCGGCAAGAGCACGCTGCTGAAGATCCTGGCCAGCCTGCTCAACCCCACTGACGGCGAGCTGCTGATCGACGGCGAGCCGCTGTCCAAGCTCGGCCTGGCGCGCTGGCGCTCGATGATCGGCGTGGTGATGCAGGACGACCAGCTCTTCGCCGGCTCGGTGGCCGACAACATCTGCTTCTTCGCCGAGCAGCCCGACATCGAACGCATCGAAGGCTGCGCGCGCCTGGCCGCGCTGCATGAGGAGTTGCTCGCGATGCCGATGGGCTACGCCACGCTCATCGGCGACATGGGCACGGTGCTCTCCGGTGGCCAGAAGCAGCGGGTTCTGATCGCGCGCGCGCTCTACCGCCGGCCGGCAGTGCTGCTGCTCGACGAAGCCACCAGCCACCTCGACGTGGCCAACGAAAAAGCGGTCAGCGCCGCAATCCGCGCCACGCGTGTCACGCGGGTGATCATTGCCCACCGGCCCGAGACGATCCAGTCGGTGGACCGGGTGATCCACCTCGGAGAGCTGGGCGGGCGTGCCGCACCAGCCGCGGCGGCGCCGCTGCGCGCGGTGGAACGGGGCGCGGGCCCGGTGGGGCAGATCGGCGTGTCGTAGGCCGGCCGAGTCGCACGCGTCGCCCATGGAGCGCTGCGGCGCGCAGAGCAGTTCACGCCGCGAGCGCGCGCATCTCGGCGTACAGGTCGGCCTTGCCCTCGAAGCCGATGCCGGAGCGGCGGCGCGTCGTTGCATGGCTTGTCTCCTGTGGTCGGGTCTGGATGACCCTGAACTCTAGAGGCCGGATGGGTGCCGGTAAACCGAAACTGTCCAATCATTCAGTCGTGACCCGAAACCCGGCGGCCGATCACAGCAAGTCCAGCGGATAGATCGGCCGCCGCACCTTCTTGAACGCAAGCCTCTCGTAGTCGGAGGTGCACACGCCGGTGCCCGCACACTCCACCACCGCATGCGCGAGTGCGCCCAGGCCGGCGCGCCAATGCACCCGGCTCTTGAGCATCACGAACTTCTTGCGAGTCGGGTCCATGCCCACCGCGATGAACGCGGCGAGGTCGTGCGGCTCAACATGGTTGGAGATCACGACGATTTGCACCCGGCCGGTGTCGAGCACCGCGGTCGGCCCCATCTCGTTCATCTCGCCGCGGGCCATCGGGCCCAGGTTGCGGTAGCGGCCGTCGCAGACCAGCTTGACGCGGCCGCTGACGCTGCGCGGCTCGCCCTTCAGCCCGACCGCGGGCATGTCCAGCTTGCCGCCGAGCGCGAGCGTGAGCTGCGTGCCGACACCCGCGGCGATCATCTGCTGCACCGCCTGCGGGTCGAAGACCGCAAACGCGGCCACGTCGTCCAGGCCGGCGTCGAGCACGGCGCCGAGCACGGTCATCGTGTCCATCGTGCCGCCGGAGGCGCAGTTGTCGCTGTGGTCGAGCAGGACGATCGGGCCGCTGCCTTGGGGCTTGGCGGCCGCGAGCGTTGCCGCTCTTGCCATCGACGTGGCCAGCGGCTCGATCTGGTAGACGAACTGGGTGCGCACGCTCCAGGCCATTTCGAGCAACTCGTCGCACCAGCGGCGCGCGAGAGTGGGGTTGTTGTCGGTGACCACCACGGCCGAGAGCCCGGCGTACTCGATATCGGCATTCGGGAAGCCGACGAACACGCTGGCGGCCAGCGCGCCTTGCGCCTCCATCTCGCGGCAGCGTGCCTGCAACTCGCGGTTCGGTGAGTCGTCGGTGCCCTGGCGCATCACGTGCGGCAGCATCGGCTGGCGGCCCCAGGCCATCGTCGGGCGCGCCTTGCCGGCGAGTTGCGCCAGCACCGCGCGGCCGGCGCGCAGGCCGGTTTCGTACATGTCCACATGCGGGTAGGTCTGGTAACCGGCGATCGCGGTGGCGTTGGCGCCCATCGCGTCGTACAGGTTGGTGTGCATGTCCAGCGCCACGCCGATAGGCAGCTGTGGCGCGATGGCGCGGATGCGGCGCAGCAACTCGCCTTCGCCGTCGTCGTGGGTCTGGGTCACCATCGCGCCGTGCAGGTCGAGCAGCACCGCGTCGCAGCCTTGTGCCACCGCCGCGCAAATGCGCGAAGCAATATGCTCGAACGCCGCGTCGTGCACCGGCCCGCTCGGCCAGGCACTGGCGGCCACCGGAATCGTGAACTCGGCGCCGGCCTGCTCGGCCAGTTCGATGAAGGCCGCGATCGCCGAGCCGGTGCCTTTGTACGCCGCGAGCGCCGCGTCGCCCTCGGGTGGCGCCTCCGCGCCTAGCGAAAAACGCGAAAGCGGCGTCGGCACCGGCGAGTAGGTGTTGGTCTCGTGTTTCATCTGCGCGATAACGAGTTTCATGCGGCGGTCTCCTGGGCGTTGTGGGCGGGCCACCGATGATGCCGCCGAACCAGGGGCGCGGGCTCGCCGCACGCGCGGCATCGTGTGAGGGCATTCCCCGGGCGCGGCGCCGCGGCGGCGGGCTCAATATGGCGGGCCACGGAGACCCCCATGCCTTGCTTCGAACTTGTTCGCCGCGCCTTGCTGGTGTTGCTGGTTTTGCCGGCGATGGCCGGTGCGCAAACCAGCTGGCCCGACAAGCCGATCCGCATCGTGCTGCCGTTCCCGCCCGGCGGCCCGAGCGACATCGTGATCCGCCTCGCGGCCGAGAAGATGCAGCTGTCGCTGAAGCAGCCGATCGTGATCGAGAACAAGCCCGGCGCCGGCGGCAACCTGGGCAGCGGCGAGGTGGCCCGCGCCGCGCCCGACGGCAACACCTGGCTCTGGGGCACCGACACGCTGGTCACGGTGAACCCGCATGTCTACAAGCAGATCTCGTTCAAGCCCGACGATCTGCTGCCGGTGGCGATCGGCACCCAGTTCAACCAGACCCTGGTGTGCAACCCGGCTCTCGGCGTCAAGACCCTGGCCGAGCTGGTGGCCAAGGCCAAGGCAGGCCAGCTGAGCTACGCCTCCGGCGGCGCCGGTGTGCCGGGGCATTTGTCGATGGAGCTGCTGCAATCGATGGCCGGTTTCAGCATGACCCATGTGCCGTACAAAGGCCCGGCGCCGGCCACGCAGGATGTCATCGGCAACCAGGTGCCCTGCGGCTTGCTGGCCGGGCCCACGGTGCTGCCGCATGTGCGCGCGGGCAAGCTGACCGCGCTTGCGGTGTCGGGTTCCAAACGCTCGCCCACGCTGCCCGATGTGCCGACCATGGCCGAAGCCGGCGTCGCCGGTTTCGATGCCAGCTTCGCACTCGTGATGTTCGCGCCGCGCGGCACGCCCGAGGCCATCGTCGCGCGCTTTCGCCAGGCCTTCGTGGACGCGCTGAACGCGCCCGATGTGGTAGAGAAGTTGGCGGCAAGCGACCAGACGGTGGTCGGGAGTACCTCCGCGCAGGCCGCGGCGACCTTGGCCGCGGATTCGAAGAAGTGGGGCGCGGTGGCCAAGCGGATCGGCTTGGGCCTGGATTGACGCGACCTCGTGCGGCGCCAGTGAATTGCTTCCGAGGAAATATCGCGTGAACACGACCCAACTCGCAGACCTCACCGCCACCGACCTGCTCGCGCTCTACCGCTCGGGCCAGGCCTCGCCGGTGGAAGCCACACGTGCGGTGCTCGCCCGCATCGAACAACTGAACCCGACGCTGCGTGCCTACTGCCATGTTGGCGCCGACGACGCCCTTGCCGCCGCGCGCGAAAGTGAAGCGCGCTGGCAACGCGGAGCGCCCGTCGGCCCGCTCGACGGCGTGCCGGTGTCGATCAAGGACCTGATCCTGGCCAAAGGCTGGCCCACGCTGCGCGGCAGCCGCACCGTCGATCCGAAACAAACTTGGGACGTGGACGCGCCCGCCAGTGCACGCCTGCGCGAAGCCGGCGCGGTGTTGCTCGGCAAGACCTGCTCGCCCGAGTTCGGCTGCAAGGGCGAGACGAATTCGCCGCTCACCGGCATCACCCGAAACCCTTGGGATGTGAGCAAGACACCGGGCGGTTCTTCGGGTGGCAGTGCGGCGGCGGTGGCCGCGGGCATGGGGCCCTTGAGTGTCGGCACCGACGGCGCGGGCAGTGTTCGCATTCCCGCGTCCTTCTGCGGCAACTTCGGTTTGAAGCCGAGCTTCGGGCGTGTGCCGGCTTACCCCTTGTCGCCCTTCGGCAGCGTGGCGCACCTGGGCCCGCACACGATGAGCGTGCGCGATGCGGCCGTGACGATGAACGTGCTCAAAGGCGCCGACGCGCGCGACTGGACCTCGCTGCCCTTCGACGCCACCGACTACACCGTGGGCCTGGACGACGGCATCCGCGGCCTGCGCATCGCGTGGTCGCCGACCCTCGGCTACGCCAAGAACGTGCACCCCGAGGTGGCCGCGGCTTGTGCGGGTGCGGTTTCTCAACTCGCCGAACTCGGCGCCCATGTCGAGGCGGTCGACCCCGGCTTCGAGGACCCGCTGGAGATCACCACCGGCCTCTGGTTCTTGGGCGCGTGGACGCTGTGGAACACGCTCAATGCCGAGCAGCAGGCGGTCACCGACCCCGACTTCGCGGCCGAGGCGCAACTCGGCGCCACCTACAGCGCGCTCGAGGTGCAGCGCCTGAACATGCGCCGCGGGGCGCTCGGCTCCTTGATGCGCGGCTTCATGCAGCGCCACGACCTGCTGGTGACGCCCACCGTGGCGGTGCCGGCCTTCGAAGCTAAAGCGGCCGGCCACAGCCGGATGGACCCGGCCACGATGCTCGGCTGGACCCCGTTCAGCTACCCGTTCAACCTGACGCAGCAGCCGGCCTGCACGATCCCTTGCGGGCTCACTAAAGACGGGCTGCCGATTGGCTTGCAGTTCGTCGGCCCGATGTTCGGCGACGCGCTGGTGCTGCGCGCGGCGCGGGCCTTCGAGAGCCTGCGGCCGATTCCTCGCCCGCGGCTCGCGGCCTGATCAACCTGATCGCTCTACAAAAAATATGTCCGACGAGATCGCCTTCCTCCCCGCGCACGAGCTGGCGCTGCGCATCCGCCGTGGCGAGCTCTCTTCGCTCGAACTGCTCGAGCTCTACCTGGCGCGCATCGAGCGCTACAACCCGAAGGTCAACGCGGTGATTGCGCTCGACACTGAGCGGGCCACACGGCGCGCACGCAACGCCGACGCCGCGCTGGCGCGCGGCCAGAGCTGGGGCCCGCTGCACGGTGTGCCGATGACGGTGAAGGAATCCTTCAACCTGCCCGGCCTGGCGACCACCTGGGGCTTCGAGACGATGCGCGACAACATCGCGCAGGAGCCGGCGGTGGTGGTGCAGCGTTTGATGGACGCGGGCGCGGTGGTGTTCGGCAAGACCAACGTGCCGGTGTCGCTGGCCGACTGGCAGAGCTTCAATCCGGTCTATGGCACCACCAGCAACCCGTGGGACCTGGCGCGGATTCCCGGCGGCTCCTCGGGTGGCTCGGCGGCGGCGCTGGCCGCGGGGCTCACCGGGCTGGAGTTCGGCAGCGATATCGGCGCGTCGATTCGCAACCCGGCGCACTACTGCGGCGTGTGGGGGCACAAGCCCACCTGGGGCGTGGTGCCGATGACCGGGCAGGAACTGCCCGGCGGCGAAAACAACGACACCATGGACCTGGCCGTGGTGGGCCCGATGGCGCGCAGCGCGTTCGACCTGTCCCTGGCGCTGGACATCGCCGCGTCGCCGCTCGAATCGATGGGGCCGATGGGTCGGCTGCCCGCGCAGTGGCGCGACCGCGGCGTGCCGCCGACACGCTGCCGCGTGGCGATCATCTACGACGACCCGCAGGCCGAGGTGGACTCGAGCGTGCAAAGCGCGCTGCACGAGCTGGCCAGCTTCCTGCGCTCGCGTGGCGTACAGGTGGTGGACGATGCCAGGCCGGTGGCCAGTGCCGAGAGCCACGAGGTCTACCTGCACCTGCTGCGTGCGGCCACCGGCGCCAAAACCTCGGACGCCGATTTCGCGGAGGCGATCGGCGCGGTGCGCGAGGTGAGCGACGAAGACTTGCGCTACCCGGCGCGCATGTGGCGCGGCATCACCACCACGCACAGGCGCTGGCAGCAGATGGACCAGACGCGCGAAAAACTGCGCCGGCAGTGGCGCGACTTTTTCGAGCGCTTCGACCTGCTGATCTGCCCGGTGGCCACCACGCCCGCGTTCGAGCACAACAAGAAGGGCGAACGCTGGGAACGCATGGTCCCGGTCAACGGCCACGACCAGCCGAGCACCGACGCGCTGTTCTGGGCCGGCTATCCGACCACGGTGGGATTGCCGGCCACCGCGGTGCCGCTGGGCTTGAGCGCACAGGGTTTGCCGGTCGGTGCGCAGATCATCGGGCCCGCGTTTGCCGACCCGGAATGCCTGCGCTTTGCGCAGTGGCTGGAGCGCGAATACCACAGCTTCGTGGCGCCGCCGATGGCTTGGTGAAGGCGCTGCGGCGAGGGGCGTGGCAAACCTTGCGCGGGGGGCACGAGCTTGGGCCCCATGCGGCGAAAGTTGAACCCGCGAACACGAGCAGAGGCCGCAATCGTGCGCAGGTCACGCTGCCTGCGGATGCGTGCTGCCTCGAAGCGCAGAGGCGCGCCGTTCGCGGCTTATGCTGCCCGGTGTATGTGTAGCCCGGGCCACCAATGAACCTGTTCGAGCGCCTCTTCAAGCGCCCTTCGGCGGCTGCGAAAGCGCGCGCCTGGGCGATCCAGCCCCGGCCACCGCGCCCTTTGAACGACAGCGACGGCCCGCGTGCACGTGAGCCCGAGCGCGAGCTCGACCGCGCACTCACCAGCACCGCGCAGCGCTGGCTGGCCAGCTTGCCGTCCGGCCTGCGCCCCACCCACCTGTGCAGCCGCCACCCACGCCTGGCCAACAAACTCGCGCTGTGCTGGCGCGACCCAGCGCTGGTGGAGCAGGTGCTCGACGAACTGATGGTCGATCGACGCCTGGTCAAGCGCAAGGGCTTTGCGCCGATCGTGGCGCAAGAGCTGTTGCGTCTGCACGAGTTCAGCGCCAGGCGCCCGGTCGCAGACAAAGGCGACCGCTGGGACCGGCGGGTGCAAGCGGTCAACGACCGTTGATCGGGTTGGCTATCGTGGCCTGCTCACCCCGGAACCACCACTGCGCTGACCGGCTGCGCGCGAATCCGCGCTGAAGCTTGTGCCCGCGTGGCGGCACCCGAGGACGCCGCCGCTAAGGTGCCGCCCCATGCAGGCACTCCAAATCTTTGCCGGGCCCCGTGCCCGGCAGCATCTGAGAGACCGCGGCCTGAACGGCGGCATCACCGACTACCACCTGCACCTGGACTACGCGTCGATGCACCAGGGCCTGGTGCTGTATCCGTACTTCCAGAAGGCCGTGGTGCCGGGCTGGCTCGACAAGGCGCTGAAACACCGGCACCGCGCCAGCGAACGCCTGAGCAACGTGGTGCTGATCGCGCCCGACCCGCAATGGGTGGCGGCCACGATGCCCAACGCCAAGCTCCCTGACCGCAACGACTTCAAACACTACGGCGACGATGTGGCGGCGCGAGTGCGCGCCTGGTCCGGTGCAGTGGCTCAAAGCCGCCAACTCGCCGACGAGTTCGAAGCCCTGGTGGAGCAGCCGAGCATCGACGCGCAGCCGCTGGCCTGAATTCCGAGCGGGAAGCGCCGACGCCTGCGGTGCGGGCCGTTGCTCTGTGCGCCGGTGAACATTGCGCCTCGGCGCCGACCGCGGTTTTTGCTGTCCCGGTGTGAGCGTTTTCACGCTGCTGCATCCAGAACAGGGTGTGCCGCGTAAAGGCGACACAGGCCGGATGAGCGAGTGCTGACCCGGCCGGTTGCCGGACGCGGTTGCGCCCGGTTGTCGGATCAACAGCCCAAAGGACGCCCCATGAAAACGCAACGCTCACAGACACATCGTCTGCTGCCCATCGCCCTGGCCGTCGCGGCCACCGCTGCCGGCACCCTGCTCAACCCCGCGCTGGCGTCGAGCCACCGCGAGGCACCGTTCATCGCCACCGCGCCGAAGGTGGACGGGACCGACTTCTACATGTTCCGCAGCTACGAAACCGGCCGCGCCGACTACGTGACCCTGATCGCCAACTACCAGCCGCTCCAGGCCCCGTACGGCGGCCCGAACTACTTCTCGATGGATCCGAATGCGCTCTACGAGATCCACGTCGACAACAACGGCGACGCCAAGGAAGACATCACCTTCCAGTTCCGCTTCAAGAACGCGCTCAAGGGCATCACGCTGCCGATCGGTGCCGAGAACGTGGCGATCCCGCTGATCCAGGCCGGCCAGGTGGCCGACCGCAACGCCGCGACGCTGAACGTGAACGAGACCTATACCGTGGACGTGATCCGCGGTGACCGCCGCAAGGGCACACGCGGCTCGGTTACCAACGCCACCGGCGGCAGCGCCACCTTCGACAAGCCGGTGGACAACATCGGCACCAAGACGATCCCGAACTACGCCGACTACGCCGGCAAGCACATCTACAGCGTCAACATCCCCGGCTGCAGCATGCCGGCGAAGCTGTTTGTCGGCCAGCGCAAGGAAGCCTTCGCGGTGAACCTGGGCACGATCTTCGACCTGGTGAACGCGCCGGTGGCCGTGATCACCAACCCGGCCAACATCGGCGCGGTGCCCAACACCATCGACGATGCCAACGTGAGCTCAATGGCGGTCGAGGTGCACAAGAGTTGCCTCACCCAAGGCAGCGAGACGGTGATCGGCGGCTGGACCACGGCCAGCCTGCGCCAAGGTTCGCTGCTGAATCCGAAGCCGAAGTCCGGCCACCAGACCACCGGCATCGCCGGTGGCGCCTGGGTGCAGGTCTCCCGCCTGGGCAACCCGCTGGTCAACGAGGTGGTGATCGGCCTGCCCGACAAGGACAAGTTCAACAGCTCCAAGCCGGCTGACGACCTCCAGTTCGCCAAGTACGTGACCAACCCGACGCTGCCGCGCCTGCTCGAAATTGCGCTGGGCACCGGTGTGGACAGCATCGCGCCGCTGAACCTGCCGCGCACGGACCTGCTCAACGTGTTCCTCACCGGCATCGGCGGCGTCAACAAGCCGGCCAACGTGGTGCCGTCTGAAATGCTGCGCCTGAACACCGCGATCGCCCCGGTGCCGTTCGCCCAGCAGAACCGACTCGGCGTTGCCGGCGAAGTGCTGCGTGTGGGCGGTGCCGGCAACCTGGGCTCGGCGATCGACCTGGCCGGTTTCCCGAACGGGCGCCGTCCGAAGGACGACGTGGTCGACATCGCGCTGGTGGCGGTGGCCGGCGGCCTGTGCGTGCTCAACAGCAATGCGCAACTCGGCTCGCTGGCCGAGGCGGACAACAACAACGTGCTCGGCCTCAACACCTTCGTCATCCCCGGCAGCCCGGCGACCACGCTGAGTTCGGAGTGCCGCTTCAACAAGGTGCCGCTGCGCGCAACCTCGGCCGCGCTGCATGACGCGGTCGACCAGGCGGTGGTGCCGCTGCTGTCGACCTTCCCGTACCTGTTCACGCCGATCCCCGGCGCGGGCAGCTGAGCGGAGCCACGATCATGAGACACCATCTGTCGACGATCGTGGTGCTGAGTTCGGCGACCCTGCTGGCCGCTTGCGGCGGTGGGTCTGCCGAGCCGGTGGTGGTGCTTGAGGGTGTTCTGGCCAAGGTGCCCGGTGAGGCGAGCCTGAGCGCGGCGCACATGGCCGGCTGGCTCACCGCGCTGTCCAAGGAAGACTGGGAACAGCGCGACGCCTACGACCCGCTAAGCTTCGCGCCGCCGTCGCCCGAGGACAGCGACCCGGAGGCGACCGGCGGCGGCTGACGCTGCCGGTGTGACGAAACGAGGCGGGCCGCCAGCGATGTCGGCCCGCTTCTTCTTGATGGGGCTGGAATTTCACGATGAGACTTCTGCACTGCTTGCGCTGGCTTGCATTGCTCGTGGCGGCGGGGTTTGCCACGGGCACAGCCAGCACCGCGCCGCTGCTGCCGCGCGACGACGCCGAGGTGGTGGAGAAGCTGCCGCAACGCAGCGCGCGCGCGCCGGTGGCGGTTGCGGGCGCGTCGGCGGCCGCTGCCTTGTCGGCTGCGGATGCGGCCACGCAGGCGATCGCGCTGCTCGCGCGTTCGCGCGCGGAGGGGGACCCGCGTCCGGCCGGGCGTGCCCTCACGCTGCTGCGCCCCTGGTCCCAGGATCCGAATGCGCCCGCCGCGGCGATCGTGGCGCTGGCCACGGTCGAGCAGTACCTGCACGACTTCGACAACGCGATCAAGCGCCTCGAAGCGCTGGTGGCGCGCGACGCGGCGCAGCAGCAGGCCTGGCTGACGCTGGCCACGATACACCGGCTGCAGGGCCGCTACGAGATGTCGGACAAAGCCTGCGCGCAACTCGCGCAGCTGCGCGCCGCGCTGCACGCCACAGCCTGCGTGGCGGAGAACGATGCGTTGCGCGGCCGCCATGACTTGGCGCGCCGCTCGTTCGAGAACCTGCTTGCGCAGACCAGCGACGCCGGCACACGTTCCTGGCTGTTCACCAGCCTGGGTGAGCTCGAACAGCGCGCCGGGCGCGCCGACGCCGCGGAGCGCGCCTTGCGGGCCGCGCTTGCGGCAACGCCTGGCGATGGCTACGCGTCGCTGGTGCTTGCCGACCAACTGCTGGCGCGGCGCAAGTTCGAGGACGCGCTGCGGGTGCTGGCCTCGCAGCCGCGCAGCGACTCGGTGCTGGTGCGCGTGGTGCGGGCGAACCAGGCGCTCGGCCGGCCGGAAGCGAGCACCGAGGCAGCCCAACTGCGGGAGCGTTTTGCCGATGCCGCACTGCGCGCCGACGCGGCACATGCGCGTGAGATTGCGATGTTTGTCCTGCACGTGGACGGCGACGCACAGCGGGCCTTGCAGTTGGCCAAAACCAACCTGCGGGTGCAAAAGGAGCCGGTCGACCTGCTGCTGATGGCGCAGACCGCCCGCGCGGCGGGCGACGCCGCAGCGCAGGCCGAGGTGCGGCAACTGGCCGTCACGATCGGCATGGTCGACCGGAGGCTCGACGATGCTTTGCGCTGAGCGCGGCTGGCGCGCGGCGCTGCGGGCGGCCTTGCTGCCGGCGCTCATGATGTTCGCCCCGGCACCGGCCTGGGCGCACAAGCCGAGCGACTCGTACCTGGTGTTCAAGCCGCAGGCGCAGGAACTCGGGGTGCGCTGGGACATCGCGTTGCGCGACCTGGACACGGTGCTCGAACTCGACGCCAACGGCGACCGCAGCCTCACCTGGGGCGAGGTGAAGGCCGCGTGGCCGGCGATCGAGGCCTACGCCCTGAAGCGCCTCGTGGTGCCCGGCTGCGAATGGCGCGTTGACCCACAGCGCGCGTTGGAGAAGCGTGGCGACGGCGTCTACGCGGTGCTGACGTTTTCCGCGGCCTGTGCGCTGACGCGGGAGGGCGCCATCGGCTACAGCTTGCTCGCCGAGGTCGACGCCACGCACCGCGGCATCGCGCGCGTCGACCATGCCGACGGCTCCACCGAAGTGCGCCTGCTCGACCCGACGGCGCCCGCGTCGGTGGCTTCGACCACACAAGATGCAGCCAAGGCCGGCAGCGCCGAGCCCCCCGCGTCCTTCTTCGCTGAAGGCGTACATCACATCGTCACCGGTTACGACCATTTGCTCTTCCTGCTCTGCCTGCTGCTGCCAGCGGTGCTGCGGCGCGGCGAGCGCGGCTGGGGCCCGGTGGAAAATTGGCGCGAAGCCTTCCTGCCGGTGCTTGGCATCGTCACGCTGTTCACGGTGGCGCACTCGATCACGCTGGCGCTGGCCGCGCTGGGCATATTCACCTTGCCGGGCTGGTTCGTCGAGCCGGCGATCGCGCTAACGATCGCGGTGGCGGCGCTGGACAACCTGCGCCCGATCTTCGGCCGCGCGAGGGCCTTTATCACCTTCGGCTTCGGCCTGATCCACGGTTTCGGTTTTGCCGGTGTGCTGGCCGAGCTGGAGTTGCCTGCCGCGACCTTCGGCTGGGCCTTGCTGAAATTCAACCTGGGGCTCGAAGCCGGGCAGATCGTGATCGTCGCAACGGTGGTTCCCTTGCTGTACCTGGGCCGCGCGCGCGGCGGCTACCAGCGCTGGGTGCTGCAGGCTGGATCGGCAACGGCGATCGTGATCGCGCTCGGCTGGTTTGTGCAACGGATCGTGCCGCTGCTGAACTTGTGACCTTGTGACACCCTTGGATCAACCAAAGGGCGGATTCCGGCGTTAGGCTGATGTCGGAGTTCGCGGCCGCTGTGGCCGCCGCCGCAAGGGGATTCTCGAATGTTGCGAATGATTGCTCGCGTGGTGGTGCCAATTTCGGCCGCGGCGCTGTTGGCGGCCTGCATCGTGGTGCCGGCGCCGCGCCACGCGCCGCCGGTGCAGCATGCGCCGCAACCACACCCGCAGCCACAACCCGCACCTCCGCTGGTCCAGGCCCCCCCACCACCGTATTCCCAGCAAGCGCCGCAGGACCGGCCGCCGATCTACAGCGAGCGGCGCGGGGCGCCGCCGGTGGCGCAAGGTCAGCCGCAAGGGCAATGGCAAGGGCCGGCACAGGCGCAGGTCGAGTACGGCCAGGTGCGCAACATCGAGCGGCTGCGCTTGCGCGGCGAGCCCCTGGGTGCGGGCGCGGTCATTGGGGGTGTGGTCGGCGCGGTGGTGGGGCGCAGCGTCGGCAGCGGCCACGACGGCCGTGGCGTGGGCACGGTGCTCGGCGCGGTGGGCGGCGCGATCATCGGCAATGAAATCGAGCGCGACCAGGCCGAACGTGTGGCGCGCGACGTGTTTCGCATCTTGATCCGCCTGGACCAGGGCGCCGCGCGTGTCTTCGAGGTGGCGAACCCGGGCGAGCTGCGTGTTGGCGACCGGGTGCGCATCGAGGGCGGCAACCGCCTGGTGCGGGTTTGAGGCGGTTTAGAATCCAGCCTCGATTGACAACGAACAAGGGCGAGAAAGGCATGTCGGTTATGACACCGCGAACTACAAACTTCGTCACCGAGGTTTAGTTCGCCGCGCGCATTCGACACGTCTTTTTTTCCTTCAAGTCAAAGCGCGGTGCCCACCGCGCTTTTTCTTTGGTCGCAAAGGTTGCCCACCATGGTTTCGATTCAACTGCCCGACGGTTCCAAGCGCGAATTCCCGGGGCCGGTCACCGTGGCCGAGGTAGCCTCGTCGATCGGCCCGGGGCTGGCCAAGTCGGCACTCGGCGGTCGCATCGGGCAGGGCGCCGAAGCCAAGCTGGTGGATACGAGCTTTTGCATCGAGGCGGACACCCGTTTGGCGATCGTCACAGAGCGCGACGCCGACGGCCTGGAGCTGCTCCGCCATTCGACCGCGCATTTGCTCGCCTACGCGGTGAAGGAGCTGTTCCCCGAGGCGCAGGTGACGATCGGGCCGGTGATCGAAAACGGGTTCTTCTACGATTTCGCTGTCAAGCGGCCGTTCACGCCGGAAGACCTGGCCGCGATCGAGGCCCGGATGAGCGAGCTGGCGAAAAGAGACGAGCGCATCGAGCGCCGTGTGCTGCCGCGAGACGAGGCGGTGGCGTACTTCAAGGGCCTGGGCGAGCACTACAAGGCCGAGATCATCGCCAGCATCCCCGCGGGCGAGGACGTGTCGCTGTACCGCGAAGGCGCCTTCGAAGACCTCTGCCGCGGCCCGCATGTACCGAGCACCGGCAAGCTCAAGCACTTCAAGCTGATGAAGGTGGCCGGTGCCTACTGGCGTGGCGACCACCGCAACGAGATGCTCCAGCGCATCTACGGCACCGCCTGGGCGAACAAGGAGGATCTGCAAAAGTACCTCACCATGCTCGAAGAGGCCGAGAAGCGCGACCACCGCAAGCTCGGCCGCGAACTCGACCTGTTCCACATGGACGAACACGCGCCGGGCATGGTGTTCTGGCACCCCAAGGGCTGGGCGCTGTGGCAGGAGGTGGAGCAGTACATGCGCCGCGTCTACCGCGACAACGGCTACCTGGAGGTGAAGGCGCCGCAGATCATCGACCGCTCGTTGTGGGAGCTGACCGGGCATTGGGACAAGTACCGCGACAACATGTTCTTCACCGAGTCGGAGAAGCGCGACTACGCGCTCAAGCCGATGAACTGCCCCGGGCACATCCTGATCTTCAAGCAGGGCATCAAGAGCTACCGCGACCTGCCGCTGCGCTATGGCGAGTTCGGCCAGTGCCACCGCAACGAGCCGAGCGGCGGCCTGCACGGCATCATGCGGGTGCGCGGCTTCACGCAGGACGACGGGCATGTCTTCTGCACCGAGGACCAGATCCTCCCCGAGTGCGTGGTCTACACCGAACTGCTGCAAAAGGTCTACAAGGATTTCGGCTTCAGCGACATCCTCTACAAGGTGGCCACGCGGCCCGAGGCGCGCATCGGCGCCGACGACGTTTGGGACAAGGCCGAACACGCGCTGATGGAAAGCCTGCGCCGCTCGGGAGTGCAGTTCGAGATCGCACCCGGGGATGGCGCGTTCTACGGCCCGAAGATTGAATACACGCTGAAGGACGCGCTCGGCCGGCAATGGCAATGCGGCACGATGCAGGTGGATTTCTCGATGGCGCAGCGGTTGTCGGCCGAGTTCGTCACCGAAACCGGTGAGCGCAAGCCGCCGGTGATGCTGCACCGGGCCATCGTCGGCAGCCTGGAGCGCTTTATCGGCATCCTGATCGAGCAGCACGCGGGCGCGCTGCCGGCCTGGCTGGCGCCGGTGCAGGTGGTGGTGGCCTGCATTACCGAGGCGCAGGCCGCATACGCCGGCGAGGTGGCGAAATCGCTGCAAAAACAAGGAGTTAGAGTGCTCAGCGATTTGCGCAACGAGAAGATCGCGTATAAAATCCGCGAGCATTCGTTGCAGAAGGTCCCGTACATCTTGGTCGTAGGCGACAAGGAAAAGGCAAACGGGGCCGTTGCGGTGCGCGCCCGGGGCAATCAGGATCTTGGGGTGATGGCGCTGCAAGACTTCGCAAAGAAGCTTGCGGCAGACATCTCCGACAAGAACTGAGCAGTTCTCAGGCGCGCGTTTGTCATTTAACGGGCCGAATTTGCCTTCGGCTCGGCAAGAGGCTTGAACCATCGCTACTTTCTTCGACCGTCGCACGCCCAACGCGGAGCGCAAGCACCGGCTGAATCGGGAAATCCTGGCCGCTGAGGTCCGACTGAACGGGCCCGAAAACGAGCCGCTCGGCATCGTGAGCATTCAGGAGGCGCTCCGGTTGGCGGGTGAGGCGGATGTCGATCTGGTCGAGATCGCCGCCACCGCCGACCCGCCCGTGTGCCGCCTGATGGACTACGGCAAGTTCAAGTACCAGGAGCAGAAAAAGGCTGCCGAAGCCAAGAGCAAGCAAAAGGTCATCGAGATCAAGGAAGTGAAATTCCGCCCCGGTACCGACGAAGGCGACTACGCGATCAAGATGCGCAACCTGCGGCGCTTCATCTCGGAGGACGGCGACAAGGGCAAGGTGACCTTGCGCTTCCGCGGCCGCGAGATCACGCACCAGGACATCGGCATGCGGCTGCTGGAGCGGATCCGCGACGAACTGGCCGACGTGGCGATGGTGGAGCACATGCCCAAGCTGGAAGGGCGCCAGATGATCATGGTGCTGGCGCCGAAGCGAAAGTGATTTGAAGGATTCAACGCCCAGGTCTGGTCACCTCGGTGTTTGAAGAGAAGCCGCTGTCCGGCCAACAAGCACTGCGAGGTTCTCGCGGTCGCCGGCAGGGGTCACAAAGAAGGAGCAGTGAAATGCCCAAGATGAAGACCAAGAAGAGCGCGGCCAAGCGGTTCCGCGTGCGTCCGGGTGGTACCGTCAAACGCGGTCAGGCTTTCAAGCGCCACATCCTCACCAAGAAGTCCACGAAGAACAAGCGCCACCTGCGTGGTGCCGTCAACGTGCACGAGACCAACATGGGCCACATGGCGCAGATGCTGCCATTCGCCGGCCTGTAGTCGGTTCTGACCTCATTGGACTGAAGGAGTAGCAAATGCCTCGCGTCAAACGTGGTGTCACCGCGCACGCCCGCCACAAGAAAATTCTCAAGCTTGCCAAGGGTTTCCGCGGCCGGCGCAAGAATGTCTTCCGCATCGCCAAACAGGCGGTGATGAAGGCGGGCCAATACGCCTACCGTGACCGCCGCACCCGCAAACGTGTCTTCCGCCAGCTCTGGATCGCGCGCATCAACGCCGCGAGCCGCGAGCTCGGGGTCACGTACAGCAAGTTCATGGCCGGCCTGAAGAAGGCCCAGATCGGCATCGATCGCAAGATGCTTGCCGAACTGGCCGTCAACGATCCTGCAGCTTTTGGCAGCATCGTCGCCAAGGTGAAGGCCCAGCTCGCTTGATCCACGCAGGCCGGGCCGCAAGGCCGGGCCTGCCGCAAGCATTGAAGCCGTCACCTGGGTGGCGGCCTTTTTTTTGTCCGACGACACGATGAACGACCTTGATTCCCTGGTGGCTGCCGCCGAAGCCGACTTCGGCGCCGCCGGCACGCCCGCCGATCTCGAGAATGCGAAGGCGCGTTTTCTCGGCAAGGCCGGGCGGGTCACCGAACTGCTCAAGTCGCTGGCCGCGCTGGCGGTCGACGAGAAGAAAGCGCGCGGCGCCGAGATCAACGCGACCAAGCAGCGCATCGAAGCCGCGCTCATGGCGCGCCGGCAGGCACTCGCGCAGGCCGAGCTCGATGCCCAGCTCAAGGCCGAAGCGCTAGACGTGACGCTGCCCGGCCGCACACGCGGCAGCGGCGGCATGCACCCGGTGTCGCGCACGCTGGAGCGCATCGAAGCGATCTTCGGCTCGATGGGATTCGACGTGGCCGACGGCCCCGAGATCGAGACCGACTGGATGAGCTTCACCGCGCTGAACAACCCCGAGAACCACCCGGCGCGGTCGATGCAGGACACCTTCTACGTCGACATGAAGGACGCCGACGGCCGCTGGCTCAACCTGCGCCCGCACACCAGCCCGATGCAGGTGCGCTACGCCCGCGCACATGCCAGGAAACACGAGCACCTGGAGCACATGCCCGAAATCCGCGTCATTGCGCCGGGCCGCACCTACCGCGTCGACAACGACGCCACGCACTCGCCGATGTTTCATCAATGCGAGGGCCTGTGGATCGGCGAGAACGTGAGTTTCAAGGACCTGAAGGCGGTGTTCAGCGACTTCCTGCGCCAGTTCTTCGAGACCGACGAACTCCAGGTGCGCTTCCGCCCGTCTTACTTCCCGTTCACCGAGCCCTCGGCCGAAATCGACATCGCGTTTGCCAGCGGCCCGCTCAAGGGTCGGTGGCTCGAGGTCGCCGGTTCGGGGCAGGTCCATCCGAACGTGATTCGCAATTTCGGCCTCGACCCCGAGCGCCATATCGGCTTCGCCTTCGGCATGGGCCCGGACCGCCTGACGATGCTGCGTTATGGCGTGAACGACATGCGCCTGTTCTTCGACGGCGACCTGCGCTTCCTCTCCCAGTTCCAGTAGACCACTCAAGCAAGTCACCGAGACGACGATGCAATTCCCCGAATCCTGGCTGCGCGAGTTCTGCAACCCGCCGTTGAGTACGCAACAACTGGCCGACCTGCTGACCATGTCGGGTATGGAGGTCGAAGAACTGAGGCCGGTGGCGCCGCCGTTCTCGCGCATCGTGGTCGGTGAGATCGTGGAGGCGGTGCCGCACCCGAATGCCGACAAGCTGCGCGTGTGCAAGGTGGACGCGGGCCCGCATTCGAAGGACGGCTTGCTGCAGGTGGTGTGCGGCGCGCCGAATGCGCGGCCCGGCATCCGTGTGCCGCTGGCGCTGGTCGGCGCAACGCTTCCGCCCGTGGACGAAGACAAGGTCGATAGCAAACCCTTCGAGATCAAGGTCGGCAAGCTGCGTGGCGTCGACAGCTTTGGCATGCTGTGCTCGGCGCGCGAGTTGAAACTCTCCGACGACCATGGCGGCCTGCTCGAACTCGGGGCTGACGCACCGCTCGGTGCTGATGTTCGCGACGTGCTCAAGCTCGACGACACGCTCTTCACGCTCAAGCTCACACCCAACCTCGGGCATTGTTTGAGCGTCTTCGGCATCGCGCGCGAGGTCTCGGCGCTCACCGGCGTGCCGCTGAAAACGCCGACGATCAACACGGTGAAGCCGAAGCACGACGCCAGGCTGCCGGTGACGATCGAAGCGCCGGATCTTTGCGGCCGCTTCTCCGGGCGCGTCGTGCGCAACGTGAACACGAAGGCAAAGACGCCGGCGTGGATCGTCGACCGGCTCGCACGCTGCGGCCAGCGTTCGGTGAGCGCCCTGGTCGACATCTCTAATTACGTGATGTTCGAGTTCGGCCGGCCGTCGCACATCTTCGACCTCGAACAGATCCACGACAAACTCGTGGTGCGCTGGGGCCGGGTGGCGAATGGCAAGGGCGAGACGCTGGCGCTGTTGAACGGCAGCACGATCGAGGTCGATGCCGCGGTCGGCGTGATCGCCGACGCCAAGGGTGTCGAGTCGCTCGCCGGCATCATGGGTGGCCAGGCCACGGCGGTCAGCGACGACACGCGCCATGTCTACGTGGAGGCCGCGTTCTGGTGGCCCGATGCGGTGGCCGGGCGCTCGCGGCGCTTCAACTTCGCCACTGATGCAGGGCACCGCTTCGAGCGCGGCGTCGACCCGGCGCTGACGGTAGAGCACCTCGAGCGCATTACCCAACTCATCATCGACATCTGCGGTGGCGACGCGGGGCCGCTGGACGACCAAGTGGTGAACTTGCCGCAGCGCAAGCCGGTGACGCTGCGCGTGGCGCGCGCTGCCAAGGTGATCGGCATGCCGCTCAGCCAAACCCAATGCGCCGACGTGATGCGCCGCCTGAAGCTCGACTTCAGCGAAGGCGAGGGCAGCTTGACAGTGACGCCGCCGAGCTGGCGCTTCGACCTTCAGATCGAGGAAGACCTGATCGAGGAAGTGATCCGGGTGCTCGGCTACCCCACGCTGCCCGACACGCCGCCGGTCGCACCCGTCACCGCACGCGCGCGCCGCGAGGGCCAGCGCAGCGCGTTCGCGCTGCGCCACCGCATGGCCGCTCTGGGCTACCAGGAAACCATCAACTTCAGTTTCGTCGAAGAACGCTGGGAGCATGAACTCGCCGGCAACACCCACCCGATCAAGGTGCTGAACCCGATCGCCGCGCCGCTGGCTGCGATGCGCTCCAGCCTTTTCGGTGGCCTGGTCGCGGTGCTGCGCTACAACCTGGCGCGCAAAGCGCCGCGGGTGCGGGTGTTTGAGGTCGGCCGTGTCTTCGCGCGTGACGCGGCTGCGCACGATGGCGACACCACGGTGGCCGGGCTGGTGCAGCCGATGCGGCTCGGCAGTCTCGCGTATGGCCCGACCGACCCGACGCAGTGGGGCACGCCCGAACGCGAGGTCGACTTCTTCGACATCAAGGGCGACATCGAAGCGCTGCTCGCGCCGCGCCTCGCCCGCTTCGAGGCTGCCGAGCACCCGGCCCTGCACCCCGGGCGCAGCGCCTGCGTGCTGGTCGACGGCCATGCCGTGGGCTGGGTGGGAGAGCTGCACCCGCAGTGGCGGCATGGCTACGACTTGCCGCGCTCGCCGCTGCTGTTCGAACTGGACCTGGAGGCGCTTCAAGCCCAGGGCCTGCCGCAACCGAGCGCGGTGCCACGCCAACAATCGGCCTGGCGCGACCTTGCGGTGGTGCTGCGCGACTCGGTCAGCCACGACGCGCTCATCGCGGCGGTGCGCGACGACGCTTCGGGCCTCGTGCGCTCGGCGCAACTCTTCGACCTCTACAAACCCAAAGTTGCGACCAACGACATCGCCGAGGACGAGCGCAGCATGGCGGTGCGCCTCGAACTGCTCGACAACGACGCCACCTTGACCGACGAGCGCATTGCGGCTGCCATGGCCGCCATCGAAACCCGGCTCGGCCAGCGCTTCGGCGCCCGCCTGCGGGCTTGACCGTGGCTGAAGGAGACCCCCTCGTGGACCGCGTCATGTTGCCCAGCATCGAGACCCCGACGCTTACCAAGGCCGAGCTTGCCGAGTTACTCTTCGAGCGCCTGGGCCTGAACAAGCGCGAGTCCAAGGACATGGTCGAAGCCTTCTTCGACATCATTCATGCCGCCCTGGTCAGCGGCAAAGACGTCAAGATTTCCGGCTTCGGCAACTTCAATATCCGGCGCAAGGCCCCGCGCCCCGGGCGCAACCCACGCACCGGCGAATCGATCCCGATCAACGCACGAAACGTGGTCACATTTCACGCGAGCCATAAATTGAAAGGCCTGGTTCAGGGCGATATCCCGGTCGGAGGTGAGTTCGAGTAAAGTCTGAGCTTTCCTGCTGAAACTCATTGATTTCAATGGAGAAAGCACTTCCGCCGATACCCGCAAAACGCTACTTCACGATCGGTGAGGTGAGCGAGCTTTGCGGTGTGAAGCCCTATGTGCTGCGCTACTGGGAACAGGAGTTCACCCAGCTCAAACCGATGAAGCGCCGGGGCAACCGGCGCTACTACCAACACCACGAAGTGCTGCTCATACGGCGCATCCGCGAACTGCTCTACGACCAGGGATTCACGATCAGCGGCGCGCGCAACCGCCTCACCGAGATGCAGGCGGGCAACCGGCACGAGGCCGCGAATGGCCGCATGCCAGCGCACGATGCGGCCCTTGACTTCGACGACGTCGACGACCAGGACACCGACGTGTTGGCGCGATCGCCAATCGACGCCGCCGAGCATGCCGCGCCAGCAGCAAGCCTGCCGC
>JANNGZ010000154.1:0-1815 GCA_031404155.1 Burkholderiales bacterium | reverse complement strand
GTTTTGCTGGTTCCACAGCATGCGGGTGCTCATGCTTTGCGCGATGGCGGCGATGTCCTCGGGCAGTGGGTTGTCGGTGAGGCTGTGGCCGGAGATGAAGATGCGCGCGGCGTCCAGCGGGGCGCCGAGGGTCGGGGCGGGTGCCGGTGCCGGGGCAGGCGCTGGCGCCGGTGCTGGCGCCGGGGCAGGCGCGGGTGCTGGCGCCGGGGCTGGTGCTGGTGCTGGTGCTGGTGCTGGTGCTGGCGCCGGGGCAGGCGCCGGGGCAGGCGCGGGTGCCGGCGCTGGGGCAGGTGCAGGGGCCGGTGCGGGTGCGGGTGCAATCAAGGCCGCATCGCTGCCGGCGAAACACGCCTTGACCACGCCGAAGATCGGGTCGCTGCCGAACTGCCCGTTGCTGCAGGCAACCGAGCCCGATTGGTTCATCTCGATCCACTTGCCGTCGGCGCCGTAGCGAACCATCGTGGCCTGCGAAAGCGCGAAGACCTGGCCCTCATCGGCCAACTTGACCCAGCTTGCGGCAGGCGGCGACGGCGCAGGCGGCAGCGGCGCCGAGTCTTGTGCGCTCAGCGTCACCGCGATCGAGCCAGTGGCGAGGTTGCCGGCCTTGTCGTAGGCATTGACGGTGAAGCGGGTGACGCCGTCGGGCAGGGTGAGCGCGCCGGTGGTCCAGGTAACCGCGGTGCTGCTGGTGCCGATCTTCGCGATGCCGGTCTGGCCGCGGTCGTTGAGCCAGGTGACGCGGACAACACCTTGGTTGTCGGAAGCGCTGCCGGCGAGCGTGAACAGCCTATCGCTGGTGCTGAAGGCGCTGTCGGCGGTGGGCGCGGCCAGCGTTACCGTGGGAGACAAACGGTCCAGGCGGCTAAGCGCCTCGTCGCGCCCAACCCCGTTCGGGTCTTCGAGCGCTTGTTCGGCAACACCACCGCAGGCGGCGAGGCTCAGGCAGATCAGGGCGATCAGGTGCGCGAGCGGGTTGGTTCTCAAGGTCTTGGTCATCAATGCTTTCGTCGTTCGGACAGGGCGATCGGGGTCGTCCCGTCGGGACGCCATGTCGAACTCTTGAATCCGTTCGAGAGCCATGCGATGCCCCTGGGATTCGTTGGCGGCAAGCCGCTCGGTGTGCAGTCCCGATCAAGACGGCCGGGGGCTCATCTCGCACGGGAGGTTGCGCTGAAGTGCGGAAGGTATCGAAGCTGTGGGCCGGGCCTGTAAGCAGGTCCGGTGCCGGTAACACCCGATATCCGAAAATAATGGCTACCGGCATGCGCGGTCTGTCTCATGGCGCACACGGGCGGCCGCAAGTTCGCAGGAAAGTGCCTTCGCGCGCGCTGCGCGAAAAACTAACTCTCGTTACGCTTCTTCGCAGTCGCGGCCTTCATCGAGGCTGCTTGAGCCCGAGGGCAGCAACGAAAGGTCCGCGAGGCGGAAAGACAAACGGGTCAACCCCTTGTGAGAGCTGACCCGCTGCTTTGTTGGTGCCGCTGGCAGGAATCGAACCGACGACCCCCACCTGCGCACGCTCAACTTGGCGAAGACGCGTCCTTGACGGCGTTGGCTTGCTTGGATGTCTTCAACATATCCAACTCTTGAGGTGACTCTGATGACCGCTCGCACACTGCCGATCAGATTGCGTTTCGGTATCGGCCGGCAGACAGTGCCACCGGAGTGACCTTCGACACCGCCAAACGCATCGCAGAACGCCTGGGCGTCTACGAGACCCAGGCCATTCACCTCGCGCTCCACGACATGGCGGTCAGGCTGCTGCCGCAGTACGACGGCGATGAGGGCCCGCTAACGGCCGTTTCAGCGCCGGAT
>JANNGZ010000153.1:0-5862 GCA_031404155.1 Burkholderiales bacterium | reverse complement strand
CCAGCGGCTCGCCGGCGACCAGCTGGCGCTTGATCGACCCCAGTAATGACCCCAGTGCGGACCCGAGGGCCGACGTCGCTGCCGGCATCGAAGTTGGCGCGGTTGCCGACAGCGGCGCTGAGGCAACTGCCGGCCCGGCCGGCGCGGGCGCGGACGCGGACGCCGCCAGGCCGGCACGCCGCACGAAATACGCCGCCGCGAGCGAGGCCGCTGCCGCCAGCAAAGCATTGAACAGGTAGGCATTGAACAGGTTCGTCGGCGTGCCATGGTGGTCGTGCGCCACCAGCATCGCCAACGCCGACAGGCCGAGCAAGGCATAGCCGAACAAACGTGGCCCGCCGCGGCGTTGCCGAAAGCCGAGCCACACCAGCCCCGCGCCTTCGAGCGCCCAGGCCCCTGCGGTGCTGCGGGCGTCGAGCGCAAACGGAATCACCAGGGTGAGAAACACCATGGCCATCGCCAGGCTCGCGTCGAAGGTGACCGCCAGGCCTGGGCGCGAGCGCATCACGAATGCGAGTGCCACGTAAAACGCCGCCAGCACCAGCGCCGAGATGGCGGTGCCGTAGTCGGTGTGCCGCACCAGGCCGTGTTGCAGCACGAAGGTGATCGCCGGCAGGCCGAAGAGCAGCGAGCCGTTGACCCACGCATCGGCCCAGGCCGGCGCGCCGGCATCGCCCTCGCGCAGGTGGCGTGCCGGCAGCAGCAGGACGGCCGTGAAGAGCAGGAAGAAGGCGACCAGGAAGCCCTGGCTGCTGAGGTAATGCTCGGGCTGGTAGCGCATCAGGCCCCAGGCGGCGCCCACGCCGTAGGTGCCGACGAAGCCGATCAGGTTGAGCGCGCGCCAGGTGCGAAACCAGGCCACCGCGGCGATGCCGAGGTCGAGCACCAGGTAGTACGAAAACAGCGCCACCTGGTTGCCGCCGCCGGTGGAGACGAGCAGCGGCGTGGCGAAGCCGCCGAGCGCGCCGATGACCGCCAGCGTGCGCGCGTTTTGCAGCACTGCCAGCGCCGCGGCCAAGGCGGCCACCAGCACCATCAGGCCGAACACCGGGCCGACCGCGATCACGCCGTAGAACTTGAACGCGACGAAGAGCGTGAGGTAGAGCACCGCCACCGCGCCGCCCTGCAACACCTGCGCATAACCCGGCCGCGAAGCCCGCAAGCGCCAGCCGACGAAGAGCAACCCCAGCGCCACCGCGCCGATGCCGGCCAAGCGCAATTCCACCGGCAGCTGCACATGTTCACTCGCGTACTTGGCCAGGAAGGCGAGGCCGACGAACAGGATGCCGACCCCGGCCTTGACGATGGTGTTGCCGCCGAAGAGCCAGGCCTTGATCGGCGCGAGCGGGTCGGGGCGGGGAGGGCGCGCAGGCGCTGTGCGCCCAGCCGGCGGCGAAGGCGGCAGGTCTGCTGGCGACGGCGGCGAGAGCGATGTGCTCGCGGCCGCCGCGGTGTCGGCGATGCCTGCGGCCGCTGCGCTTGCCGCGCTGCTCGCGCTGGCTAGGACGCCGACGTTGCTCTCGCTGGTGGTGCTGCTTGTGCTGCTTGCGCTGCTTGCGCTGCTGCTGCTGCCCGTGCTGAGGGCGGCGCTTGAGTAGGCCGCGCCGCTCGCCGCCGCCACACGCGTGTCCGCGGTGGCGTCCAGGTTCATATCGCTGTCCAGGTCCCCGGCGACGCTGCCGCGCGGCGACCGTGCGGCGGTAGCCTCGCCCGCGGTCCGTGTCGAGATCGGCGCCCCGGCACGTTGCGGCGGCTCCCGCTTCAAGGCCTCTTCGAGAACGGCAACCTGCTTTTCAAGCCGCAACAAGCGGATCAGCAACCAGGCCAGCACCGCCGCGCTCACCGCGCCATAAGCACCACCCCAGGCGGCGCCGAAGGCGGCTGCCACCACGACCAGCGCAACGATCAGCATGTGCCAAGTCCCCTCGCGGCCTCGATGCGGCGACTCTAGCAGCGGCATTTTGCTCAACGGCCGTGCCCTCGCGAGGTATCGGCCGGCGCGCTGGCCGGCATCGTGGTGTGGCACTCGGGTCTGTGAACACGACGGTGGCAGAGGTGCGGCCCAAGATCACGGGCGGCTTGGGTGTGGGCGGCAAGTCCAAGCGATGTGCCAATCGTGCGGCGCAAGCGCTGCGGCTGGCGGCCGCGGCGCTGCGCACCAGCCAGTCGGCGTTGGGGGAGTACTTCCGGCGCATGTGCGCAAGCATGGACTTGACCCTTGCGCCGTCACCGCTGCCGCGAACAAACTCGCCGGCTCATCTACCCGATGCTGACCAAGGGCGAGGAATACACCGACCAAGGCCAGGCCTGCTACGAGGAGCGACACCGCGAGCGCGTCCTGCGGCACCTGTCCCAGCGCGCCAGCAAGCTCGGCATGCAACTCGTCGCCGTTCCACAGCCCGTCTGAAAACCTCTTTGCGGATCAAGCACTTGGGGGTGCTCCTTAGGAGGCGTCGCCCGACCAGAGCAGAAGTGCGAGTTCGTCACGCTCGATGAATTCGCCCGATTCCACATTGGTGTTCTCGCAGAGGGATGGAGGGAAATCGTCGTCGGTGTCATCGTCGGGAACAAACTTGCGGCCAAAGTAAGTTGCCCGCGCAATGTCTCTCTGCCTCCAGCGAAGGGCCTTGAGGGAGCCGGTCTTCCGTTGCCAGACGTCCGAGAATTGGTTGCCGTCATAAACCACGAGAACGTCGATGCCTGTGGGAGGTGGGAGTGTTTGTCGCGCGTTCGTGGCGAAGCCAGGGTCGGCAAACACCAAGAGGTCAGTGTCCGACGTAGCATGATGTCTACCGTTTGCTCGCGAGCCGATAAGCCAGATGGAGATTGGTGGCGGTTGGATGCGCGTTAGGCGCGACAAGAAGGCGAGAGCTTGCGGGGGCAACAGGTGCTCGTGCATGGCCTGCGGTTTCTAGTAGCTGTGGACACATGGTGCGATTGGCGTCTGGTCGGTCAGTCACAGTTCTGGGGACGTTCGCCTGCTTCCTTCTCGCATTGAGTGAGAGTGCCCGCGACGCCCTTTCCTCGGCGGATGACGCAATCGAAGTACTTGTCCTCCCACGCAACGCACGCGGGTCCCCTCCTTGCAGTTCGTGCCGCTCTCTGCCACTCGGCGAACGCTGGATCCTCTCCAAGGAGCTTGAGGCGTGTTGCCGTGGCGCGGTTGATCCAAAGCAGTTCGTTGGACGGAATCTGTGTCATGAGATCCAGCAATCCGTGTCCGACGCCCATCTCTGAAAAGTACGCGCGATGAGCGTCGAGCACTGAACTGTAAGCCTGCTGGAAGCGCTCGTAGCCATTGGCGGTGGCTGTGGCCGCGCTAGCGAAGTACGGGCGATGCAGTCCGATTCGGCTGTTCTCCGACGCGTGGCGGTGAACACCACCGGCAAAGACGATGACGCAGGCTGAAGCGCAGATGCCGTTGGGCTGAATCCACGTGCTCAACCGTGCCTTTCGGACCTTCCGGCCGATCGACATCGCGGTTGCAACATCGCCGCCTTGCGAGTCGAGTTGGAGTTGCGGGGAGCTGGCCCACCAGTCCAAGCCGTCCGCTTGAGCTTGTTCTATCGCCTTCGACAGGCGGTTGTCATCGCCTGGAGCGATCTCGCCGACAAGAACAATTCGAGGGAACCACGAGGCGGGTGGGCTCCCCTCCCTGTTGGTTGCGAGCCGCTCAGGGCTCCCGCGGAAGTAGGCGATGTCAGCTGCCGTTGCCGCAGTGGCAGCGAGAAGGAGGGCGACTGTCAGGAGATTCATGTGATGTCCTCCGGGGGTGGTGCTTGTGATGCCCAACGAGACTGGGCTTTAACCCGTTTTTTGACACGAAGCGCGGCGTCGATGCGAGTTCGAATGTTTGGGCAGTTCATGTGGTCCGAGCTGAGCGCTGATTCGCCTGCATTGAACTGCGAAGCCGCGCGCGGCGTCAATCCGCGCTCGCCTGCACACCGGTGTGCGCAGCGCGGGGCCGCAGCCCTTCAGCACGATCGCATCGCCCCCCGTGGCGATCTTCTCGATGTTGTGCACCAGGCAGTACAGCTGCGACTGCGTGCCCACATTGGTCTTGCCGCGCAGCGTGAAGCGCCTCATGCCCTTGTGGTGCCGGATGTCGCAAACACCGGCTCCACCGTGGCGATGCGCCGGCTGTACAGCGCGCGGCCTCGCGCCGAGTCGATGGCGTTGCGCATCTTCTCGCTCGGGTCGTTCTCGTCGGCCAGCGCGCGACCAAACAGGCTCACGCTGCGGCCCTTGCCGCCGGCCGGGTTCTTCAGGCAGCGCTGGCGCAGCGCGCAGTCCCGGCAGTCCTCGTCGCGCGCCTCGAACTGCCGCACCTTGGCGCCGCTCGGGTGCGCGTAGATGCTGCCATTGCTGGTGGGCGTGCGGCCCGCCGGGCAGGTGGTGTAGTCGCCGTTGAAGTTGAAGTGCTCGGGCCGGTACAGCTTGATCGGCTGGACGCGCGCTTGTCGTACGGCACCTCGCCCTTGGCCTTGTGGTGCGCGCGGTCCATTCGCTCGTCGCGTTGCCTCATGGCGTTGTCGGCCACCAGCGCCGGGATGTTGCGCTCGTGCAGGGCTTTGATGTTCTCGTCGCTGTAGTAGCCGGCATCGGCGGTGATCAGCGTGTGCGCATCGCGCAGAGTGGCCTTGTCGATCATCGGCAACAGCATGGCCTGCTCGCTGCCCGAGCCGGTGACATCGGCCGCGACGATGACCTGGTGCGCGTTGTCCCAGGCATGAAGATGGTCCCCGCTGAACAGCCGGCCTGAAAATCTCACGAGCGCAAGCCACTCGAGATGAGTTTCTTAAGAGACCGCAGTTTCACGCGACTTGGGCGAGCGGAACCAAGATCTCCACAGCATCGTAGGGAACGTGGACGGCGCCCTCGTCAGTACGTTCTACCAGGCCAAGTTCTTCAAGGCGAGACACATCCGTGTGGACGTTCGAGTAGTTGCGTTCGGCGGCCTTGGCAAGAGCGTTGACGCTGCACGGCCCGACCCTGCGAAGTGTGTCCAGAAGATCGACGCGAGCCGGCGTCAGCTCGGAGAACAAGGTCCGTGCCGACTCGAAGCTAAGCCGGAAGTCCGGCGCTCGCCCGCGGCGCGAGTCTGCGAGCTGAGAACGCGCGGCGCGCGTGGCTGCCCCGCGTTTGGCTACTTCGATGATTGCCTTCATGTTGCTCTCCAGTTCTCGACATCTGCGTCAAAGTCGCTCAACAGTTGCTCCACGGTAGTGAAGAGGTAGTCGTGCTCTGTCGAGCCGATGTGCCGGTGGTCACCCTTGCCACGCTCGTTGTCGTATCGAACCCGGCTTTCGGTCGCTGTGCCGAAGAACAAGCGGTACTTGAACGAATGGAGGCAAGGCGGGACTGGTTCGGGAACTTGCCAGACGACCACCTCGATGATCGCTCCGTCGTCCAGAAACTCCTTCGTATGGGCGAGCAGCGCCGCCTTCACTTATTGCATAGTAGCAATAGTAGCCGCGGAAGTCCCAGCCGCCTACCGGCTCAAGCCTTGGCGTCGCCCCGCATATCCACATCCGGCGACACCACCTCGGGCCGCCACACCACATGCCGCCCATGCGCATGCGCATCGGCGAGCAGCGTTGTGGTGCCGCCGGGCCACAGCCTGAGCAGCAAACGAATCGCGCCTTTCGCGTCGGGCTCGAAGCGCAGCCAGGCCAGTGGCGCGCCAGCGTTGGCGCGCAACGCGGCTTTGTTCATGGCCGTCTGGATGCGCTGCTGCGCCGCCTCACCGAGGTACTGCCACACCAGCGAGTGGTAGAGCACCGTGACACAACCCGGCCGCGGCCGCGCGAGCTTGGCCTCGAGCCATTCGTCCGCGCTTGCGCTGTCGACCTGGATCTGCTG